>RDOE01000095.1 GCA_011364975.1 Promethearchaeota archaeon
ACACAATTAGGGTCTACAGCTATTTTCGTTGGCATACTAGTGTCTTCAAATGCTCTATCAGCATTAATTTTTGGTCCAATCTGGGGTAAATTAAGTGATAAGTATGGTCGAAAGCCAATCTTAATAATTTCTCAAGCAGGAACAGGAGTTTCATTTTTAGTTTTAGCCTTCTCACCAAATATATTCTTTATCCTATTTTCACGCATATTAGATGGCATATTTGGAGGTCAAATTCCTGTGATTCGAGCGTATATTGCTGACATAACTACGCCTTCAACTAGAGCTCAGGAAATGGGAAAGTTAATGGTTGGACACACCTTAGGAATGATAGTTGGCCCGGTAATCGGTGGATTATTAGGTGCGATTGATTGGCGCTATCCTGCATTTTTAGCATCAAGCTTATCGATTATTGCCATTATTATGACTTCAAAAGTATTGATAGAGAGTATGCCAGAACAAAGAAGGGTCGATCTTAGAATTATGATTGAAAATAATAAAGCAAATTCCACTAATAAAAATAAAATTTTTTCCAAAGAGATTATTATACGATTCATTCAAGTCTTCCTTTTGTTCTCCATTACTGTTTTATTCAATTCCAGTGCTTCTTTAATACTCTTTAATAGATATGGTGCTTCTACTACTATGATTGGCCTTTTAATGACGGTAGCGGGGACTATGGCTATGTTTTACGGAGGACTTCTCATGAAACCTTTGATTAAAAAAATAGGAGAAAAAAGGGTATTGCTCTTCGCGTCTTCTTTAATTATTATTGTTTTCCTTGTCTTTCCATACCTCTATGAATTATGGATGATATTTATTTTGATGATACCCTTTGTATTTTGCATGGTATTTTTACCTTCCTTAATTCAGAGTAATATAACTAAAGCAGTAGATCCCAATAAGCAAGGCTTAGTAAGCGGAATGTCAACAAATGTGCAATCTATTGCTCAGATTATCTCTCCTCTAATTGGAACTGGATATATCCAAATAGGAGGTTTAGTAATTGGATTTTTATTTTTAAATCCATATGAACTAATTGGATTTACTGCTGCCATTTTAGGAGTTGCATTTGTTATTATGATTATTTTTGACCTGAAATTGCATCCTTATCTTTATGAATATGAATCAAAAGGAAATTGAACTTAATAAGATAACCCTAAAATCATAAAACCTTTTTTAAATATCTTTTTTTAATAATAATACACGATTAAAAATGGAGAAGAATTTGAATGAGAGATATATCCACGCTTAAACAGCATCATTATGATGGAATAAAAAAGTTTAGTAATTATATAAGTCAAAAAAGCAATTATTTAGCTTTAATTATTGGTGGATCAATCGCAAAGGGTTTTGAACGAGAAAATTCTGATATAGATGTGATGCTTGTCGTGTCTGATGAAGAATTTCAACGTAAGTTAAAAAGAAATCGATTAATCTATTATTCTGATCAATTTTGTGATTATCCCGGAGGATATATAGATGGTAAAATTATAAGTGAAGGCTATTTAAAACTAGTTGCTGAGAGAGGCAGCGAGGTTGCTCGTTCTGCCTTTGTTGGAGCTTGGATTGAGTTCTCAAAAATGTCCAATCTTCAAGATATACTCAAAAACATTCCTATATATCCCAAAAATGAAAAACAAGATAAAATTGAGAAATTTTATGCTCAGTTTGAATATAATAAATGGGCAATAGATGAGGCGCTAAAATTGAATAATAAATACCTTTTAAATCGTTGTATTTCGGATCTTATTTTATTTGGAGGTCGATTGATTCTTGCTCATAATGAAATTTTATATCCTTTTCATAGATGGTTTATAAGGACTTTAGAAGATGCGCCTGAAAAACCTAATAATTTTATCAAGAATCTAAATAACCTTTTAGAATCCCCTTCCTCTGATAATGTCCAGAAATTTTATGTTTCAATAAAGACCTTTACAGAATGGAAATCAAAACAATTTTGGCCTTTCATCTTTATGCGTGATACTGAATTAGCATGGATTGAGGGAAAAACGTACATTGGAGATATATAATCTCATATCATCTTCGAAATGGTTAATCTTCACAACAATGATAAGATTCTGATTAATTTGAAGAAAACTGTGATTTTATCTTGCCCTTGAATAACCGTATCATAATATAAAAGTTATATAGGGAATCTAATTTTTATTTATATATTCGATGCAAAGTTCAATTTTAGAATCCATTGAAAAAAATCTTGACGATTTCTATATTACATGTGGAAAATTTCCCAATTGTAAATTAAGAATGAGTAAAAACTTAAATTGGGTTAAATCAAAAAAAGGAGAATGGCCCGATTGTATTTTTAAAGCAGATTTTGAGAATTTGAACGTTAATAAGAAAATAAATAAGATAAAAAGATTGATTATTAAGAAAAAAGTTCCCAATGCGTGGACTTTAGGGCCTATGACAAAACCCACTAATTTAGGCACTTTTCTGGTTAGAAATGGTTTTAATAATGTCTATCAACAAGCTGGAATGGCTCTTGATCTATATAAAATGAAGGATATAGAATTTAAAATACCTAAGCTCAATACTATTAAAATAAACAACTTTACTTTATTGAATATATGGACAGAAATCGTATCTAATGTGTTCCAAATAAATATTGATAAGGATATGATTAAACTCTTATATTTAAACCCTTTTACAACGTTTTTTTTAGGACAATTTAATCAAAATTTTGTTTCAGCGTTAATTTTACATATATCCTCGAAAGTGGCTGGATTGCATGCAGTAAGTACTCTCCCTGATTATCGTGGTAAAGGGATTGCTTTTTTTTTGAGTCATGCTGCGCTAAAAAGCGCGCTTAACCAAGGAATTCGAATAGCTGTTTTTCAAGCATCAAACGTGGGCGAAAAAGTATATAACAAATTAGGATTTGAAAAATATTGTGAAATTCACTCTTTTGCGCTTTTACTATAAAACCAATATATATTTAAGAAAGTATGCCTTTTTAAGAGTTGACACATGAGATATGGAGCTGACGGTGGTCTTTGAACCGCTGAGGAACCTCGCGTCACACTCCAAACAAGGAGCAGGCAACTGCTACGATGAAAATCGTAATTTAGCAACTGAAACGGCACTGCCTTCTTATATATATTAATGACTTGGATATAAGCCAGAGAAATTGTAAGAGGGAAAGGTTGGAACGAGCTAAATCCTTGGTGCAAGGCCAAATGAAAGCGATGAGCGTTTGGAACGAGCTTTAGGTAGGCCGCATAGTTTGATGCTCCAACAATATCGAGGTGACTTGATATTGTACAAAAACGCGGGTAAAAATTTATCTATTTGATAGATTTCTCGAATATATCTCAGGTGTCATTATCATTATTTAAAATCTATGTCTATAAGAGATTCAATACTTTTGATTCTAAATAAAATTTATATGATTACATCGTCTTTAGGACTTATAATAGTCTTACACGAATGAACAAACTTTAACTCTATTATCATGACATTTATTTATCATTTTGCAAATCCAGATATTGTTAAAATTATTCTTTTAATTGACTTTATAGTTCTAATATTTGGAGGTCTTCATTTAAGAATAAAACGGGGAGATATTAAATGGTCTAGTCTCTTTATTTTGGGTGGTCTTCTAAGCGCAACCTGGTATATTATCTTTTTTTTCATTCCCGCAATTATGTTCACTACTCCTCCGACTCCCCTAGAACTTCAATTCATTAATGATTACATTTTTATATGGCATAAATTAGTTCCAGGATTAGTTTTGCTTATCAGTCTTGGGGTTGATAATATCGTTATTGGATTAATGAATAAAGAGAATTACGGAGTTTATTTAATTATTTCAGGGGTTCTACTTTCTATTTCAATTGTATTAACTTTTTTTGATTCTATGATATTATCTCTTATTGCATCTATTATTATGGGCATATCCCTAATACTTTTTTTATATTTCAGTATTAAGATTAAAGTACCATTTCTTGTTATTTTTTGTATAATATATCTCTTTTCCATGGTTTTTCCTCTCATTATGCCAGATCATTACATTATACTTTTTTAGTTTCAGGATTTTTTAGATCATAAAACTTTAATCGTTAACATCAGATTTAATTTACAATTCTGATGAAACGCGGAGATTGAAAACTCTTAAATTATTTAGATGCAGAAATACATCCTATAAAGCGTTATAAAAAGAAAAATAGAAATTATTTAATTTATTTGAACCACTTTCATTTTAAAATTTAGAGTTTTTCCTGCCATTGGATGATTAAAATCAAGAGATATTTCATCCTCATTCACCTCTTTGATTACAACAGGTATCTGATGAGAATGATCACCATGCGTTTGTTCTATAACCAACATCATTCCTACTTCCGGTTTAAGGTCTGCAGGGAACTCTTCACGTGGAATTTTATGTACTGAATTTGGATCATGGGGGCCATATGCATCTTCTGGTTCTAATCGAATTTGAAATTGTTGATTAAGTTCTTTTCCAATTACCGCATTTTCAAATCCGGAGACTACTTGATGTTCACCAACTTTAAATTCTAATGGCTCACCATCATGGGCTGTAGTTGAATCAAAGACTTCCCCGTTATCAAAAAAGCCTTCATATTCGACTTTTACCGTGTCGCCAATTTTAACTTTCATATCAAAGGAAATGATACTTCCTTTATGAAATACTCTAAATAGTTAAATAATTTTTTTTGAATAGCAGGAATACAGCAAGATATTACTTTTTTGGGATCCCTATTAAAGATTCTAGTTCTTTAATTCTTTTTTCTTTATGGTCTAGTTTTTTTTGAAGCTGTGAATTCATATTTTTTAAATCAAGAAGCTCTATTTCAATTTTAATCTTAGCTTTATCATCTTGACCAGATTCGCTTAATTTACGTTTTAACTGTTCAATTTTATTTTTATACTTTTTAATTTTTTTCTTATAATCATCCTTACTATTTTTATTTGATAACTCACTAGATTTGTCTAATTGAAAATCCAATTGAGATAATTGCTCTGGTTCCTTTTTGGAAACCAATTCATTTAAGATCTTAATTTTTCTATCTTTTTCTTTTATAGTTTGATCTAATTCTAAAATTCTCTTGTCTTTAATTTCCAAATTATGTTCATATCTTATATCTTCAACCCTCAATACGGAAGAATTAATACTTTTTTGTTTTATGGCATCTAAATCTCGTTCTAGTTTTAAATAATCTTTCCTTAAGAAACCTAATTTGTTTTTAAGCTCTCGAATCTCTCTATCTTTAGATTTCAATTCAAACTTATACTTTGACTCAATAACTTGTTCAATACTCTGAAGTGAAACACCTTCTGCTATAATCTGGTGGAATTCTAATAATTCATCTTCAAGATCTTGAACATTTTTAATAAGGGTTTCGATTTCACTGTCTCTTTTTTCTAATTTTAAGGTTAAATTAGCAATTTGATTTTTTAAATTGTTAATTTCGTCTTCAGTCATAAAAGATTCAAATATTTATTTCAAAATCAAGGATTTAGTATATATAGATAGTAGACTTTAACCTTTTTATTTTTTGTATTGTCGCTTGATTATTTAAATAAAAAAAAAGAAAATATTTGTCAATTAATTTTTTAATAGTCGAAAAATTTTGTGTTTTATATTGTGCCTAAACATTAAAAATAAAGCGCTAGAAGTTTCTTGATTTCCCTCCTAGATCAAAACTTGCTATAACCCCACTTCTATTCTGAAACTGCCAATTTCTTCCAAAATCATTATATTTCCAGTAATGAGTATTACATATTTTTAGATCTGAAAGATATATTCCAAAAGGAGAATTCTCAAGCTTCTGTGGATTTTTACCATCTAAACCTGGTGTGTAAGATAATTTAATTTCCCCATAAGGCATCGTAATATGGAATGTGTTTTCTTCTCGCTTCAAGTTAATATCAACATACTTTATCCCTAAAACTATATCTACATATTTTCTCCCTTAAACTTTTTTTAGACGGATGCTTACAGGAATATTATTAGTAAAGTAAGATTCTAAATACGTTCTCTGCTTTTCACTAGTTTTATCACTTATATAAATCCCCCCTTCCCCCCCTTTAGTTAATAGGTCAGCGGCTTTATTAGAATACAAATCAACTACATTAATTGCCATTACTCCGCTGATATCTATGTCACCTATTTTTCCCTCGTTAATTTGAAATAACTGAAATGATTTACATGGAGCTTCTCGATTTCTACCGAAATAAAAAGAGCAAAGTCCCTCAGCTGCGCAAGCTTCATACCATATTCCTTTAGTACTCCAACTAATTCGTTCTTTGGACATAATTTCACCTCTCTTTTTAAAAATTTAAATTTACTATTTATTAAATACGAAGGATACAATTTAAATAAACTGTAAATTAACAAATATGTCAATTATTATCTTTCAAAAAGGAGTAATTACCTAATTTTCATATATTTGTTTATTCCTTAGTGTCAATTAAACTAAAAGTTCCTTCATCTTCACCACATTCAGGACAATCTTCGGGAATGTCGTCTAATTCAAAAATATAACCACATTTATCACATTTCCAACTCATGCTAAAATATTCTCTTCCAAAAATTTGAAATTGCCTTATCTAGAGTGTGAAATAATATCTCTAAATATATAAAAAATATTATATTTATAATTTTGTCATAATGCAAAAGAAGTCGATGTTATTCCACAATTCAGAATCCCATTAAAATGAAATATAAAAAGATAAATTATTCATTAAAATATATTAAGTTCCATCCTAGATAATTTGATAATGCTTCATTTACAATTTTTCCAACTTCACTTAAACTAGCTGCAACATGATGGGCAAAACCTTCTTTACATAATATCTTCAAAACATCTTGGAGTTTAGGGATTTCAATCACACCATACCCTCCATATGTTTCAAGAGGATCATCAGTGTAATTCCCTTCTACTAATAAAGCTTTCATTTCACCATAAATATCATCAGTTTCTATTCGTAATAATGTACACGGTTTCGTTTTAATTCTGCCCTGAATCGCTCCAAAAGTCGCTTCTTCTCCTAAGTTATCAACCATAATGGGATGTATTGTCATTTTAGTGTCTTTAAAGAATGATTTAGGTAGATTACTGCAGTGGAATAATACCATTTTATCTGGATCATCCCCATAATTATTATTCCAATCTAATATAGCTGAAGGATTATCTGATGCAAGTTGTAGAATATACATACCAATTAATCCAGCAATGTCAACTTCACAAGCCGCTGGTACCAAACCCTCGCTAAACATGCTCATCACAGCGCAAGGAACGATGCCTAAATTTTCTTCAATAGAAGGCCAACATTGAAAAGCAAAACCATCTAATTCCTTTTCTATTACCCAATTCTCAACAACTACAGCTAATTTAGCAAATTTATATATTCAATCATTAGGAAATTCTGTTGTAGAAGTATAAACTTTATTTAGTTGTAACTTTTCTTGGATTTTTGGGTCATCATTCTTTAAGTTTTCGATTTTGGCAAAAATTTCGGATAAATCAATTGGTTCTATTGAAATTCCATGATACTCTAAAATTTTTTCACTATAGCGGACTGTGTCAAAAGCATTAGGGCGTGTTCCTATTTGTCCAAATCTTGCGGTTTTGACTTTCCTTACTATAATGCAAACTTTTTCAAATCTTCTTATATCTCGCTTAAATTTTTCTGATTTAATTGGGCATGTATGGGTCTCAGTAAGGGTGAATGGTATACCATGCTGATATAAAACACTACAAACTGAAATTTTACCACAAAACGCATCTCTACGATATTTACGATTCATTTTATCAATCTCATCTGAGGATGCATGGACTAAAATAGGGACTTTTAGCCCTGATAACTTTATAGCCCCAACGGCTCCTTTCTCATCACCAAAATTTGGAAGTATAACAATAATTCCTGATATTTCCTCCATATGCATTTTAAATAATTCTCCACATTTCTTGGCATCATTATAAGTCTCAACTACACCATAATGAGTAGAATTTTCATCTAAAATGATATAATTATAACCTAACTCTTTCATGACGTTAATTATTTCATCTCTCCCTTCTTTCGCAAGATGATCCGGAAAAACATCCCGATTTCCTACTATAATCCCAAAAGTAGTTGTTCTGGGTTGATCTTTTTTGTTTATGAATGCCATAAGTTAAATCATATTTTCTTAAAAATAAGTTTGATCTTTTTACAATCTAAAGCTTAAGAATTCCAAAGAAAACTTAAGGTTAGATAATAAAAGCTAATTCCTAATTATTATATTCTATCAAGAACTTCTACTTCTTCCTTGGTTAACATAATCTCTGCTGCTTTGGCATTAGATTCAACATGCTCAACTTTAAAGGCTTTGGGAATTGTAATTACATTTTCATGATTAATTAACCATGCAATTGCTATTTGTTGTATCGCAGCATTATGATTTTTAGCAACTTTTTGTAATTTTTCTATTAGGTCGTCCTTTTTTAAAGAATTGAATCCACGATGCCCTAAAGGGCTATATGCTGTTAAAATAACATTATTTTCGCAATAATATGGTAAGGAATTATGAATATGATCTTGTTTTGAAATATTAGCTAATAACTGATTCGTGACAAGTTTTGTTTCTTTTAAATATTGTTGAGCTTCTTTAAATTGTTTTACTGAAAAGTTGCTAACCCCTATATATCTTGTTTTTCCCTCACCAACTAAGTCTTCCATTACATTCATTTGTTTTTTAATTGATATAAAAGGAGAAGGCCAATGAATAAGATAAAGGTCAAAATACTCAATACCTAAACGTGTTAAGCTCTTATTTGCAGCCTTTTTCATAGAATTATAGCTCAAATGCATTGGAAAGAGTTTGCTTGTTATGAATAATTCGTCTCGATTATATTCAGATATTATTTCTCCAACAACTTTTTCAGAAGTACCATGTCCATAAAACTCAGCAGTATCAATATGTGTCATACCTAACTCAATCCCCCTTCTTAAAGATTTCTTCCAGTTCTCATAGTATTCTCTTCCTTTAAAACTTTTAATACCCCATGTTCCTTGTCCTATTATTGGAATCATTTCTCCAGTTTTTCCTAATTCGATTTTCTTCATAAGATATTTCTCGTTTTTTTAATTAAAATATATGAATTTAAGCCTAAATTTCTACTACTTCTAAATTAACATAATTTAGCTTCATATTCTTTAATTCATTATTTCTTTTGGGGATTCACCTTATAGAATATAAGGAAGTCCATTAAACCGAATAAATAAGCCTATTTGTTATATCAAAATCTTTCTAATCTTATCAAATATCTCCTGTTGATTTTCTCGATTAAGGACGAAGTAATGTATATTTGGGAGCTCTTTTAATAAATACTTTATTGGATGGTTTAATCGCTGACCTATTGTAGCTATAACATTCGATTGTGAGAAAAATATTTTTTTTACAAATTCTTCAAATTTGCTCGAGAAAAGTTCCATTTTTCCTATTTCGTCAATAATGAATACTATGGAGGGATCTTCAATGACAAAATTTAGTTTTGAGAGATAATCCTCTATGTTCCCTATGAATATGCAATACTTTCCTAACTTTTTGGTTGAAGCGTGATTTCCTACCCTTGCTAAAGGAAATCTATTGCCGCTGTTTAAATCTTCAATATCAAATCCTATGCGTTTATTACAATCTCTCACTTCTGGAGTAAAGAAACCTTGAATGTTAAAGATTCGAACCCTATTTAGATATTCTATTATTCTCTTTACCAAAGTCGACTTGCCACATCCGGGAGTACCAGTTATTAATATTTTATGAGTCATGAGTCAATAGCAAATTGTTAAATAAAATAACGTCAGATTTTTATAAAATTTTTTATAGCTTAAAGATCTTTGGAGTATCGTCATGCTGAAATTGAGAAAAATTAAGATAAAGTTAACAATGATTCACATTTTCAAATTTAAATATACCAAAGTGTAAATAATACTTCAATTTTTGTTAACAAGCTTCAATCAATAAAAAAATTTACATAAAATCAGAGATTTGTTAGCGTATTTGTGTTAACAAACCATATCTGAAATTTCCTTTTTTTCACGGGAGAAAAAAGCATATAAGACAAAATATATATAGGGTCTAAGAACATAATTTCATAATTTAATTGCATGTTAATAAATCCAATTGGATTAATGCATTACACATTAGTGTAATATAACTGAATTATTAAAAATAATGTGTTGTAGAAATATATTTAATTAAAATGATTAGGATTGATCTTTATTATGTTAAATAGAAAATGTTCGGTAAAAGTTTATGAGTTTCTTATTTGTGTGATAATACTCAACTGTTTTGCTTCAAGTATGATTTATAATAATATTTTGCAATTTAATCAAAATGATAGTGTAGGAAAAAATATCAATCCTAAATCCGCCGATGCTCCTATTATTATCATTAATTCACCTATTAGTTATTCTCTATTTGGAAACGTCTCACCAAACTACTCTATAAACATTTCTGGAGAATTACTTAATTATACCTGGTACGAGTTTGTAGAAGCTGGCGAAAAATCAGATATAATGGCTTTAGATGGGGTTTCCACTAAAGACGTAAATGAAACCTTTGCTCAAGAATTATGGGATAATTTAAGTAATGGGACTTTTACAATTAGATTCTTCGCAAACAACTCTTTAGGGGAAATAGGTTATAGTGATATCATACTAAAGATTGATCTTTTTGATCCCGATCTTGAAATTATATCCCCAATAGGAGGTTTTTTCAATTCAACCCCCCCTGACTTTATAATTGAGATATCAGAACCTCATTTGAATAAAACTTGGTATACATTAAATACCAATACTACCAAGCACTTTTTCCAAAATAATGGAACTATAAACACCAATGCTTGGATTTTTGAAGCTGATGGATTTGTTGATATAAATTTTTATGCAAATGATTCTGTTGGGAATGAGGAATCTAAATCAACACAAGTTTCCAAAGACACGGTAAACCCAGTAGTCTCAATAACATTGCCTCTCACAGGAGTGTATGATGATGCTCCGGGGTATGATATTTCCATTACGGAAGTGAATTTAAACCAATATTGGTA
Source organism: Promethearchaeota archaeon (assembly GCA_011364975.1). Taxonomy (GTDB): domain Archaea; phylum Asgardarchaeota; class Lokiarchaeia; order Sigyniarchaeales; family SOKP01; genus SOKP01. Next base: position 11,070 of record RDOE01000095.1, read on the forward strand.
TACCCTCAATGGCG
>RDOE01000096.1 GCA_011364975.1 Promethearchaeota archaeon
TACTTTTTGTTACCGATTGAAAAGCTAATCGCAATCCCAATATTATCTATCTTTTTCACTCTTTCATTCACTATTCCAATTTCTACGATTTTAAACTATTTCATTTTTATTTATGGTTTGAATCCTAATAATATTGTTAATCCAATTATGACTGCTGTTGGTGATTTTGCCATGGTCATCTGTTTTTATTTAACCTTATTAATCCTAGGGGTGCCATAAATGGAATATTTTAAAAGAATCATAACTGAATCAATTATTATAGTTATAATTTCATCAACGATTGGTATTTTTACTGGATCTGTTTTAACAATTAATTTAGAAATATTATATGGATTCCCAATTATTACTATAATTTTACCTGCATTAAATTCATTAACGGGAGACATCTCCACCGTTCTAATATCACGACTTACTACACATTTATATATCGGTATAATTCCTCCAAAGGTTCAAAAGTCACATAGGTTAATACAAGATTTTATTGGATTATTTGGAACTATTTTATTAAGTTTAGTAGCATTGATTCTTTTAGGATATGGCTTTGTTCTAATTCTTGGAGTAGCTATTATAAACCCCTTATTAATTATTCTTTCAATTTCTTTAACTGTATTTTTACTTTTTATTGTTATGTTTATTACTTTATTTATTAGTGCAATTATTCTTTTCAAAAAAGGAAAAGATCCTAATAACTTTTTAATTCCCTTTACCACTTCATTAGCTGATTTTTTAACCCCGCTATTGTTAATGATTTTTATCCAAATATTTATATAACATTAAATTATCTGAAAATTGAGAGATAAAGAAAAAATGTCGACAAAGAAAAAGAAGTTTGAGTATCAAGCTATTTCTTTAAAAGATATTCTACGAGAAATGAAAAAGAATATCGATTTAATGATCGATTTAGCATATAGTGCTATTAAGTTTGGAAGTAAAGATTTTGCCGATGAAACAAGTAAAATTGAGCGGCGTATCCATGAGTTAACCTTTTTATTGAATTTACAAATTATTCAAGCCCAAGCAGGGGGTTTTAAGGAAGCAAAAAGATTAGAGCCAATTGTTGTAATGGGATATTCCATAGATAAGATATCAGATGCTTTAGCAGATATAGCTCGTGTTATTTACATTAATAGCGATATTACCGAATTTACTCAGTTATTTTGGGATTATGTCCCAGAACCAATAATTAAAATTACCATAAACCGCGATTGTGAATTTATAGGATTTCCAAGAAAAGAAATCCATTTTCGTTCTAAGCATGGTGTTGATTTGATCGCTATTGTTAAAGGTGATAAGGTATTATTTGAAAAGAGTCATATAATGCAAGAAGGAGATGTATTAATTGTTAAGGGTTCAAAAGAAGCTATAAATGAACTTAAAAATAAATGTTTGGATAAGGAACCAATCTCCTTTGATTTAGAACCTGAGGAAAGAGAATCTATATTTGATCTTGAGAACGAGGATATAAAAGAATATTTAGAAGATTTAAAGAAAACTTATGTACAAATAACTGACATTTCTGAAACGATGACTGAATTAGCTTTGGCAGCTTTATTTTTTAATAATTATGAACTTGCTGAGGATATTTTAGAGATGGAAGAACTTATGGATGGGTTGAACATTGGCTTTGAAAAAGATCTTTTAGATTTTGCAAAAATAATTGAATCTCCCAGAAGTCTTACTGGTATAATGCGAATTATATTTTCATGTGAATTAATAGCTGACGCTGCAGCTAATATCGCTGAAAACGTATTACGTGGATTTAAAGTTCATAATGTCTTGCAGCAAGCCATAAGTGAAACTTCAGAAGTTGTTGTTCGTGAAACAATATCTGGAGATTCTTACTTTAAAGGTAAAACTTATGAACAGCTGCAGGATCGCAGATACAAAAGAGGGTTTAATATTATTGCATTGAAACGTGATAAAAAATGGATTTATAGTTTCAAGCATAACTTTGTCTTTGCTGTCGGAGATTTAATAATCGGATTAGGGCCTAAAGAGACATTAAACCAATGGAGAAAATGTGTGCATCCAGAAATATTTGAAGAGGAATAATCGTTTAAGGGTGATTAAAAACTATGGATGATCTATCAGAATACTTTAATAAAACTCTAACCGAAATCGCAAATCAGATTCTTAAGATTTCTAAAATTATCAACTGGAATGATATCTCAACTTTAATTGACCTCATTCTTAATACTAAAGACAATGGAAAAATTATATTTGTTTATGGTGCAGGAAGATCTGGATTTATAGGAAGGTGTTTTGCGCAGCGGTTAATGCATCTAGATATAAAATCATGCTTTATATCTGATACAATTACTTACCGTTATACAAAGGATGATCTGCTGATCATAATAAGCGGAAGTGGAGAAACAGTTTCACCCGTTGCTATATCTAAAAAAGCTAAAGATATAGGGGGAAAACTCGGATTACTTACTAATAATCCTAAAAGTTCTATTGGAAAACTTGCGGATATCATCATTAAGGTTGAAGCTAAAAGTAAAGATAAGGCAATTGATTTAAATTCTCTAGCTCCATATACAAGTTTGTTCGATATAACGGTTTTATCGATTTTAGACTCTATTGGTGCAGTATTAATGAAAAAACTTGGAGTTACAGAAAAAGATATTGATAATTATCACGCTTCTTTAGAATAGGATCATAAGAAAAAATAAATTATTATATTTTAGAAAAAATTATGATTACTAGAAGAACTATGTTTCCAAGAAAAACATTAGAAGATTTAAAAGGAAAGGAACTAGAAATTTTCATAAAGGATTTACCAGCTCCTTATTGCATTCAAATTGGTATCATCAAATTTGTAACTGAACATGTTGTCATCTTAGAAGATACTGAATTCTTAGATAGGGTTATTACTTTACCAATTGAAAATATCTTAATGGTAAAAGAAATTAAAGATTAATTAATAAATATTTTATCGTATTTTTTATTTTATACCTAAGTTAATTTTAATCAAAATTAGTTACACTTTTAAAAATAGATTATTCTAGTATCAGTAATTACGATAAATCTACATTTATTAATAAAATGAGTTTAAGATTCTAATTAAAATAACATTTTAACAGAAATAAGGTAGTATTATGCATGAATTCATTGAAGTAAAGCATATTTCTAAGAAAAAAGGAAGAGGTGCGTTTGCCAAAAAAAATATTAAAAAAGGAACAATTATAGATATAGCAAATGTAATTCTTCTTCCTAATAGTGATTATGAACAAATACAAGATACTATTTTGTATGAATATTGTTATGTGTGGGCAGATCCAAAACATATGCCCGAATTCGAAAACGCAATAACGATGAGTATTAGTCAATTCATAAACCATTCATTTTCACCAAATGTAAAATATTTATATGATTATGATGAAAAAGCAATAGAATTTACAGCAATCAAGGATATTCTAAAAGGTGAAGAAATTACGATGAATTACAACGGCCTAGTTGATGATAAAACTCCTGTGTGGTTTGATGTTGTTGATTAATTTTATCTTCTATTCGTTTGAAAAGATTTATCTATTTCTTTTTTAAAATGGAAGACATTAAATATTATACTGCTTATATTATCTGAGGAGTGATCTTTTTGAATGATTCCGTGAAGGTAAAATTTATCTCTCCAACTAAAGGAAAGGGTTTATTTGCAAAAAATGATATTCCTAAAGGTAAAGTAATTGATAATGCTCATGTTATTTTAATTCCTAATAAAGATTATAAATTACTTGATAAAACCATCATCTCAAATTATTGCTTTGTTTGGGAAAATCCCAAATACAAATCAGAATATGGAAATGCAGTTCCTATGAGTATATGCCAATATATGAATCATTCTTATTATCCTAATGTTCGATATGAGTATAATTATCGAAATGATACCATTAAATTTATTGCTATAAGGAAAATTTTGAAAAATGAAGAATTAACTGTAAATTATAATGGTGAGATCAATGATAATAGCCCAGTGTGGTTTGAGGTTCTTGATTAAGATTTTATTAAAGATCTTAGAGTTGCCAAATTCATTATATCTTCTTTCATATCATTACCCTTAGGTGTTTCTAACACCCCTGGAAGTTCTAAAAAGCGGCTATCATTTAGGAAAAAGCCAAAAGGTTCTTTCCCAATCTTTCCTTGACCAATATGTATATGTCTGTCCACTCGAGACCCTAATTCTTTCTCTGAGTCATTTAAATGAAATGCGTAAAGATAATTTAATCCAATAAGTTTATCAAATTCATCCCACATTTCCTCATATTTCTCTTTTGTGGTAAAGTCATAGCCAGAAGCAAAAGCATGACAAGTGTCAAAACAAACTCCAATTCTTTTTTTATCTTCAATTCCATTAATTATGGTTTCTAAATGATGAAATTTTCGTCCAAGATTATGACCTTGCCCTGCAACGGTTTCTAAAAGAATTTTGACATTTGATTCTTTAGTATTGCTAAAAAGCTTATTAATTTGTTCAGTAATTCTTTTTAAACCTGACTTTTTGGTCTCATTCTCATCATCGTAATTAAAAGTCCCTGGATGTATGACCACAAAATCTAATTGTAGTTGATCTGCTTTTATCAGCTCATCCAGCATTGCTTCATAGGATTTAGCTAACTTTTCTTTATCGGAAGTAGCTAAATTTATGAGGTAACTATTATGAGAGAAAATTGGCCATATTTCTTCTTTAAATTTTAAATTATACTCTAAAAAAGTATTAATTTCCTTTTGATCTAAAGGTTTCGAACTCCAACCTCGCACATTTCGAATAAACATTTGTATTGTTTCACACTCGATATTTTTTCCTCTCTCAATTGCTAAATGTTTTCCCTCACTTACACTCATATGAGCACCTAATCTCATTCTTATCACCTTGCTCTTTCAAATTCTAGCTTTTTATAATTAAAATCAAGTAAAAATAGTTATAAATTATTATAAATATTTGTTCAATAATTTCATATCTCTAATTAACTACGAATAATATCGTTTTTTAATAGTTTATATTTAGGTTAATCAAATGGAGTGCAAAAAATATCCCGTCTAATTCATTTTGATATTATCTTTCATTTTTTATGTAGCTTTATTCTATTTATGTTATGATAAATTGTTATGTTAGTTCCAATAATTCGTTTTTATTTCGAACTTCGAATATGGTCCCGATGCATGAACCATATAACGAATTATTTCTAGAATTATATTATGTTAAGTCTAGAAAAACCAGGATTATTATCAACTCCAGCACTTCTTACATCACCCTATTCTTTGAAAGAAAGTTTTGGATGGGTTAAACGTTTTGTATTTGGTCTAAGTAAAAAAAATTATGGGAATGTTCAATATCTTCCTAAAACTTATCAAATAAATGAAATCAATCCTAAATACACAATCTCTTTTATAGGAGATATTATGGATCTAAATTTTAAAGATTTAATCATTCACAAAAGTGTAGTAAATTTTGTGAGAAACTCTGATTTTCTTATTGGAAATTTTGAAGGCACTCTTAGCTCAAAGAAAAAGGTACTTATGAATAAGCAACATAAACCGCAAATAATGGATGCCCTCGAAACCTTATTACCCCCTAATAAAATATATTTATCTGTAGCAAATAATCATAGTGGGGATTTTGGTAAAAAACAATTTTTTCACTCTATGCGACGATTAAAAAAGCAAGGATTTAATGTATTTGGCACCTTGAAAAATCCATTTATTGATTTATCTGAAGATCTTAGAGTTATTGGGGCTACTCAATGGTCGAACCGACCATGCAGCTATTTAGTTAAATTAGATCATGCTATAAAATATCTTAAAAATAATTCATTTAACATATTCTTTCCACATTGGGGATATGAAATGGAATTATATCCACGTGAAGAGATCATAAAGCAAAGTGAAGCTTTTCTAAACAGTTTTGATTTATTAATCAGTCATCATTCTCATTGTCCCCAACCTATTTCCATATTTAAATATAACAACACTAGAAAGTTAGTTGCATATTCATTAGGTGATTTTTGCTTTAGTATTGATAACAAAAAATTTGAAAGTTATAATTACGGAATAGCTATTAAAGCTCAAATAGGGCTCAATAAAGAGAAGAAATGGGTAATTGGAAAGGTTAAATGGACATTTCTCAAAAGTTCTGTTATTTCAAAAAGAGAATCAATAGTTAAAACCGCGAGCTATTTTTCAGATGTCTGCAATTAAATTAAAAACTTTATTTTTTTAATATTGAATTTTATTGGTACATCATAATCATATATTGACTATAAATTAAGAAGAAGGTTTTTGATCTTAATTACTTTAAGCAACTATTTCATATTCCATTGTACTAAGTATTTCTAGCAAATCTAATACTTCAAAATCCATATTATATTTCTTATTTGCATCGAACAAATTAGTTCGACAAAATGGACAGATTGATGAAACTACAGACGCCCCTGTATCTTTAGCTTCTTCTAAACGCTCTCTTGAAATCTCTAAAGCCCACTCTGGATATCCTATCTTAACACCACCACCAGCCCCACAACACCATGCATTTTCACGGTTTCGTTTCATCTCAACTAATTTAACCCCTGGAATTCTTCCATAAACTTTTCTTGGTATATCATATAACTTCATGTGACGACCTAAATGACATGGATCATGATAAGTAATTGTTTTACTATACTCTGATTTGAATTTTAGTTTATTTTCATCCATTAACTTATTAATTAATTCAACTGTATGATATACCTCAATTTTCATGTCATTTTCATATTTTAACCAATCTTTTTTAATCGTTTTGTAACATCCCGCACAACTGGTTATAATTTTAGTCGCTCCAGCATTTTTTATTTTTGTTAAATTATAATTAATAAAATTATTAACCGGGTTAACTTGACCAGTTCTAATAATTGGAGAACAACAACAATGTTCATCTACAAGAGTAAAATCTATATTTGCTCGTTTTAAAAAATTAATTGTAGCGTCTCGCAAATCCCTTTGCCGATAGTTAGATGTACAGCCAATAAAGTATACCCATTCTGCCTTATCTGGTAAATTATGTTCTTTTTTCAAATTTTCGTTATCTGAATTGATATCTCCATAAGGATTATTCATTTCTGGATTTTCAATTCTTTTTAATAAATTTAGTTGCTTTGGAGGAGTAAAACCAGCTTTAGTTGCTTCGACTCTCGCTAGTTCGATAAATTCTACAAGAAAATCCTTAAATTTATCAAATCGACAATTTTCAATACAATTTCCGCAAGTTGGGCATGCATAAATCACATTTGCTACCCCTTGATTCCACGGGATTTCTCCACTGATTACACCATATATTAACCACATTCTTCCTCCTGTGCTATAAGTCTCAAATTGATGTTTTTTATAAGAAGGGCAGTTGAAATCTGAAAATTCATACGTGAACTTGCAATAGCCACATCTGAAGCATCGATGTACAATATCTTTCCAGTCAGTCTCATTAATAGTGTTCATTTTTCTGTCACCTCCCAATTACCTGGATTCATAATTCCGTTTGGATCCAGAGTCTTACGTATTAGATTTAATAATTTTTTGTAATTATTATCCATTTTATCTAGAACTAGCTTTTGTCCCTCTAATTCAACTTTCCAAGGAATTCCTCCTAAATTTAAAGCTAACTCGTTAGTTTCATGAAGAGCTGATCTTGCATTTTCCATATCTTTGGGATCCGCACGGTTAAATGAATAGGAGAAGAATACAACAATTGTGTGAGTACCACTCATTAATCTTGAACCAATAGTTGGAGGGATATTATGTTTTCTAGAAATCTCGGCAGCTTTAATGTAAGCTTCAGGAACCTTTTCCAAAGGCATAAATGCGCCTACATATTCGAAGCCTCCTCCTTTTCGATAATCTGCTGCTCCCGCGGCAAATATAGGTTTTTCAAGATATATTGTTCTCATTCGATCCGGGGGCTTCATAAAACGGGCATTTCCTTTTTTGTATACTTTTTTGAATATCTTTGTATTTTCTTCAATTACCTCTTGTGTTTCACCCGTTACGTAGGTCATGACAAAAATATAACCTTTCATCCATTCTGGCTTGTCTTGCATACCCAATAAAACATCTTCAGCCAAACCTGTTGCGGTTATTTCTAGTAATAACTTAGGAATGTCTTTAGGATCATTTAATAATCCAAATACAACATCTCTAAAATTAGGTTTTGGATATAGTTTGACGGATAGCTTAGTAATTACACCTAAAGTCCCAAAAGAGCTGGTAAATAAACCAATTAAGTCTGGAATCGGTCCTCTTGAAAACCAATAATTTGAAACAGAACATGAGCCCAACTTACAGATATCTCCATTAGGTAATACTACCTCTAATCCATTGATCATTGAACCATGATCTCCATACTTTTGAGATAAATACCCCGATCCATGGATCAATACATTCCCTGCAACCGTTGCCGAAGGTGGTGCATCTGGAATAGGTGGCTGTAATTGGGGATAATTATTGTTTAGATATGAAAGCAATTGACCAGTTGATACTCCTGCTTCTATCAATGCGAAGCGACTGGGTTCATTTATTTCAATAATTTTATTCATTCGTTTCATATCCATTACTATCCCTCCTTTTACTGGAATGATTAATCCACTAAGGGTCAAACCACCACCCATAGGTATGATTGGTATTTTTTCTTTATTTGCGTACTTTATTATTTGTTGGACTTCATCTACAGTCATAGGTAACACAATAAAGTCGACATTTCTTGGTTTAGATGCTCCGGGATCTTGAGAATAAATATAAAGCTCTTCTTCTCGATTACTTGCATATTCGTTCCCAACTATATTTTGTAATTGTTTAAGGACAATTTCTTTATCCATGATGATGGCATTGAATGATTTTTTAATTAATAATAATTCATTATTAGATTTTTAAAGATATAAAGTTATAATTAAATATTACATAATTAATTCATTATATGGTTATTAAAGCAAAAGGAAGAACCTTTCTTAGATTACTCGGAGCAACATTCATTCTAATTGGTTTAATTATTTCAATTTTTCTTAGCTTTACCTTAATAGATAATTCTTTTGTTTCTATAATGGTTATTTTAATAATTTTGCCTTGGGTTTTATTTAGCATTTTTTTAAAATTAGAGATCGATTTTTTTACAACTAATTTTAAGAGAATATTGATTTTAACAATGATTTATTCCCTAATCTTAATCTTTTTAACTTTTCTGCAAGAATTTTCTTCTGGTATTCTTCTCTCTTTTTATTCATTTACTCTTTTGCTTTTACTAGTATGTTGGCATTTTTCTTTATCAATTTATAAAAAAGAAAAAGTAATCTTTGTTATTAGTGGTTCAGTTTACATGATTAATATTCTTAGCTTTAGTTCACAATTATTTTTGTTAAACCCTCCTATTTTTATTTTAAATATCGTTATTGTATGTTTTGGGATCTTAAGTATCATAATTATTGAGATTAGCTTGAGAAAAAAAGGATTTTTAACATACATTTAGCCAATGTTATGATTATCTGAAATTTTTTAGGATAATTAATGTTAAACGATTAATAGATATACTGTAAAAAAAAGAGATATAGATTTTCTCAAAAGATCAAAAAATTTATTATATGACATATAATCTCGTTGAAATAAGTGAGTTGAGTTATGAATAAAAAATTTTGTATATCATCAGAGGATCTTATAAAAGTTATCGCAGAAAAAACTAAGAAAAAGGAGAATGAGTTCCAGGTTAACCCAATAGTAATTATAACATTCTCTCGATTTTTAATCGAATTTTTCAAGGCACAAATAACATTGATCGAAGATAATTGGCTTATGCCATACCATCCTTACGCTTCAAATCCTATTTTTCGAGGGTCGTATAATAATAAAAATATAACAATAATTAACCCCCCAATGGGAGCTTCACCAATTTCCACTATTGTAGAGGATTTAATATTTTGTGGAGCTGAAGTAATTTTATTAGCTTGTGGAAGTTGGGCGATTGACAATAATATTCAATTACTCGATTTTATAATTCCCACCCATGCCTTGGGTAAAGATGGAACATCAATTTACTATAATCGTGAGTCTAATGAGCATACGATAATTAATAATGATATTGTACAAATTTTAATAAAAGAGACTCAAAGAATAACAGATCGTTTTCATATAGGCAAAAATTACTCGCTTGAAGCTTTCTATAAACTAGAAAAAACTGAAATTGTTAAAATTCAAAAATCTGGCTGTATATCAATGGAAAATGGAGAACTTAATGTTTTAGCTACAATATGTAATTCAAAAAAAATCAAATTTGGAGCGCTTTTTTATAACTATTATAATCCCTTAAAAGGATGGAATATACCATGGTTAGATAAAACTTACGAGGATTGCATTAATTTACAAGGGGAAATATTACTCAATGTTATTCTAAAAGTATAAATTCAGACAAATTAAAAATTATAATTGTCTAACCTATTCCAAAAACTTCTTAAATCTTCTTTCGAAAATGAATATTTAAGATTAAGGGGATTAGAATGTTCTTCTCTAAAAAATTTTGGGACATCATTCATATCTTGTGAAATACCGGCGCTCTCATTAAATTGGATTTCATTTTTTAAAATTTTCCTCCCTATATCGATAATATCTTGTCGTGTTAAATGAAGATCATACATAGCATTTATTGCGCTTGCGATTACTCCCATATTTTCATAACTAGGACCCACAAAATAACATAATCCCATTGAATCCATTACAGCTGTGTATATTTGCAATTCAAAAGATAAATCTAACTTTTTATCATCTTTAGTTAATTCTCCATAATCCTTATGCTGACTTGAAACTCTCCCAGCAATAGCAGCCCCGCTTGTATGATCTGCACCCATAGGTGAGGTCGCGTATGTAACACCCATCGCTTTAAATACTCGACAATCATACGCAGAAATCCCTTGCCCCTTTACTTCGGGAATTCGACTTGCGTTTAAAATCCTTCCCAGATATTTAACCCCAT
>RDOE01000097.1 GCA_011364975.1 Promethearchaeota archaeon
ATGAGGATATTCAAGAATAGATTGATGACTCGCATTCTGAAGGATGATTAATTTACTATTTGGGATCAATTCATGCATCCGTTCACTTATTGCCTTTGGGCAACTTTTATCTTTATCAGCAGCTAAAATTAAAACATCTTGCTTAATTTCTCCTAAACGATTATATACATCATGTGTTTTCAAAGCTTCAGATTGATTGATTATGTCCTTTTCAGTAGGTCCATTAATTGTTTTTTCTTCAACTAGATCCTCAACTGACCAGATTCCATGAAATTTTTTCTTAGGGTTTTCGTTCATTTGTTTCCAAAAGTTACGCGTATAACTATGTTTAGCACCAATTAGGAAAGTTGCTAAGGGATCTTTTTTGTAGCCTCTCATTCCTTCAATGGTTTTCTTTTTATTCATTTCGACTGCTTGACTTGGATCCACTCCTGGAGGTGCTATACGGGGTATTGTATTTATTAACACAATTTTATTGATTTTTTTAGGATACTTTAATGCAAAATTTTGAACAATCATGCCTCCTAAACTATGACCAAGAATATTAGTCTTTTGAATTTGAAGGGATTCTAATAATCCATTAATATCATCAGCATAAATTTCCATCGTATAAGGTTCATCAGGGCGATCTGACTTTCCCGCCCCACGGTTGTCAAATCTAATTACTTTAAAATGCTTTGCTAGATCCCCTACTTGGGCTCGAAAATGTTCTTTTCTATCACTAAATCCATGCACTAAAACTAAAGGATAACCTTCTCCAAAAATTTCATAACAGATATTAATTCCATTAACCTTTGTAAACTTTTCTACCATGATATTAAATTCCCAGTTTCTATCTTAATAGTTTAGATAAAAAATACTACGCTGTTAAAAATTCAATTATAAGTTTATTTATTTCAGGTGCTCGTGAGAGGGGAGAACTATGTCCTGCTTTATCAATCACGGTTAGAGTACTATTGGGGATGGTATTATGCATTTCAATCATTGAATTACTAGATGTTAATTTATCATGAGAAGATGCAATTAATAGGGTAGGATTTTTTATCTGTTGTAAATCTTGATTAGTTATTTTTAGTAAAAGTGCTGTAGATTGATTTATTATGTCTTGCGGAGTAAGAGGATTTAAGTTTTCATATCTAATTAAATCCTCAACTGACCATAATCCAAAAAACTTTTTCTTTGGATTTGTTCTCATTTCTTTCCGAAAACTATAGTAATATCCTAAATGTGTTCCATTCCAGAAAGCTTGAATTGGATTTTTTTTTCGCTCTTCTAATGTTTTTATATGATTTCTTTTTAACATTTCTACGCCTTGATTATCTGGTGCTCCCATAACAGTGTTAATTAAAATAATTTTTTTTATTCGATTTGGATATTTGATAGCAAAGTGTTGTACAATAATTCCACCTAATGACCATCCAATAATATAAGATTTTTCAATTTTGAGGTAATCCATTAAACCTCTAACATCATCAGCAAGCATTTCTGCAGTATTTGGGTAATTAGGACGATCAGAGTTCCCTCCATTTCGATTATCAAACCGGATCACCTTAAAATGTTCTGATAAAGGACCAAATTGAGCAATCCAACCTTCTTTATTACTTCCGAACCCATGAACTAAGATAACCGGTTCACCTTCACCTTTTATTTCATAACATAATTTTATCCCATTTACATCTGCAAATTTTTCAACCATGACTTAACTAATCTCCTACTTAAATATTATATTATGCAAGTTTTATTCAGAATTAAAGATTTCCTTAATTCAGGGATCTAGTAATTAAATCTTCTTGCTAATTATTTTCCATTAACTTGGGGTATCCAGTCAAAATAATCATTATCATAGATTGTTTACTAATTAGCGGTAAAGTTTTGATCTCTTAATTTTCAAGAAAATTTATGATATATTCATTTACTTCTGGAGCCTTTTCCTTTGCGGATTCATGACCCGCTTTCTCTATCACTTCTATAATACTATTAGCCATTATTTTATGAAGTTCAATCATCTTTTCTTTGGGGACGAGTTTATCATGAGATGCTGTAAGAAGCAGGGCTCTATGTTTAATTTCATTAATTCTATCATAAGCATAATAAGTTTTGAATGAGGCGGCTAAATTGCGTATATCTTGAGGCGTAGGGGAATCTGTTTTATAATACTCTATTAAATCTTGAACTGACCACAATCCATAAAATTTTAAATTAGGATTTTCTTTCATCTTTCTTCTAAATTTTGGATAAAATCCAAATTGAGTACTGTCCCAGAATGATTTTTCTGGCATTTGTTTCATTAATTCAATACTTTTTATTCTAGATTGAATATATGCTTCAGGATCAAAATCTTCGGGAAACTTTGCTAATGTATTTATAAGAATAAGCTTATTTACCATAGATGGATATTTAATAGTGAATGTTAATGCAATCATTCCTCCCATAGACAAACCTAAAAGATGAGCCTTTTTAAATTTCAGATAGTCCATTAAAGCTTTAAGATCGTCCGCAAACATATCCATAGAGTAAGGATTATTTGGGCGTTCTGTTTTTCCTGCACCACGTGCATCATATGTTAAAACTTTAAATTTTTGAGAAAGAGTGGGGACCTGTGCCATAAAACTTTCTTTTTTTGAGCCAAATCCATGTATTAAGATTAAAGGATACCCATCACCATCTACTCGATAACAAACCTTAAGACCATTTACATTAGCGAATCTTTCTTCCATAATCATTCTATACTTCAAATTGAAATAAAATAGTAATAAAATAATTTTAAGAATCATTTTACTTTAATTTAAGTACTTATATTACTTTTCGGGGATGTAATTCGAAATTCAAAAAAAAGTAATCATTCAAAGTGTTTCGGGAAATAAACTTCATGCCGTTCATTATCTTTGCTCCACGGAAGGTTCTAAATCAATTCTTATAATGTGTCATGGATTCACAGGAGACAAATATGAATGGGGTCGTTTTCCTAGATTAGCGAATGAATGTAATAAAGAAGAATTTGATGCTATTTTTTTTGATTTTTCGGGTTCCGGTGAAAATGAGAGAGTCCCAATAACCGTATTCAAACAAATTCAAGATTTAGAATCAGTTTTTAAATGGGTACAAGATAGAGGATATAAAAAAATAGCAGTGTTAGGGTTATCTTTCGGAGGACTCACTGCGTTAGGAGCAGAGTTAACTGGAATTAAAGCTTATATATTTTGGGCGCCATTCTTTTTTTTACATACAACAGAAGATCACTCTGATTGGTTTAGGGATTTAAATAAAGGACCTGTAAGAATCCCTACTTCAGGTGAAGGCGAACCAATTATTATTGATATGAGCTTTATGACAGACTTTGCGAAAGTTCGAGTTAAATCTAATCTTAAAAAATTGGATATTCCCACATTAATGGTTCAAGGAACCTCAGATCAATCAGTACCATATGAATTTACAAGAAAAGCATTTTCTTTGTTACCTAAGAATAAAAATAATAAACTAGTTGAAATTAACGATGCAACTCATGATTTTGAAGGAAAACATTTAAATGAGTTTATCAACCACACTATTTTATGGCTGAAGGATTATCTATAAAATTTCTAGATTTATTTATTCTCTATTATTTTAGGGGGTGTAAGTTTCAATAATTCATAGTTTTCAAGTAAACCTTTTAAATAATCATCTTGTATTAAAACTTTTTTCGTGTTTGGGATATATTCTACATTTACACCAGATTTAGCTAATTGATCAATCATCATCTTGCCATAGTAATTTGTTGATAATTCATGGATATCATATTTTTCATTAGTTTCTTTATATATTTTACAATTTTCTAATTTATTCTTCAATTCCAAAATTAGCTTTAAAGTCCATTTTCGAAATATAGCAAACTGTTTCAATTCTTTAATATTAATCTCATTATACGATTCTTTTTTAATTAGATCTGTTAAAATTTTCGCAACTTCATTTTTAAGGTCAATTTTTAGAAGTTGTAATGATTCTCTCTTCAATGAATCTCTCTTAAACCTATCTAATTGTTTCAAATTGCTGAAAATTTGTGAATAGCGTTTAAATCCGATCATTCTTAGAACTTTATTTTTATAATCTGGTCTTTCCAAAACATTAAGATAAATTTTGTTTAGTTCTTTTATTATTTTATTATGGATAAATTCAAAGAATATCTTTTTGCTACTTTCTTTATCTGGTAAAAAACTTATATTAAATCGCTCTTCTATGAGATCATAAGCATCTATTTCATCAATCTTATACTTTTTCATATCTATAATAATTTCAAAAGGAATATAGGTAGAGACAAACTCCATACCTCTCCAAATAAGCTCTATAGCAGTTTTGAAATTTATCCTTCTTATTGGATGCATAACTTTAATATTACCTGCTTTAATTTCGATTGGTTTTTTATAGCAGAGAATCAAGTCAAAAGGTTTAATTTCATTTGTTAAAGGATGATTGGTATCCGGAATTATAAATCCATCCGAAAATTGACAGATATAGCTTCCTAAAATAGGCCTCTGCGCTAAATCCCATTCAACCAAGATATATTTTTCAAGTTCTTTTATATTAATATCGAAGTTTACTTCGATAATTTTCTCATTCTTAACAACATTTTTAATCTGTGGATTTTCTAATCCCCAAAAATTTTTTACTTTATATTCTATAGGATTATTTCCGTTGAATATCTCTTTAAAAATAGGATAATTTTCTACAAAGAAAGTTTGGTCAATATATTCTAGGTGATGTTTTTCGATACCACATTTTTCTATCACGTAATAATATAAAGGTGATTCATTGCGACGTGTAGAAGTCCAAATTAAAGTAGGATAATCATGTTTATATCTAAAATTCATCTCTGGTAATTTGTCAGATTGTATATTTTCTATTATAAGAGATCTCAGAAAAGCATGCTTTTGATGTAATCCTTCGATAAATAAATCTTTCAGTTTTTCTTTATACTTACCAATTTTTATGTAGAGGTCATTTCTATTACTGAAATTGCATGAATTAGCAACTCTTAAATAAGCATCTAAATGTTCTTCTGAATCCATATTTAATATTGCTTCTTCTACTGAATTAAGAGTATCTTGTTCAATTAGATGATTAATGTTTGCTTTTTTTTCACTTGATATTTCATGAAAATATTTTTCAATGTGAATTTGAGAATTCAAATTATTCAATAAGAGATATTTAAGGATTACATTGTCAACAAAATTAATTTTTAAATTTTGAATTATTTTATAAGCCGCCTTTTCAGGAAACGATTTTAAAAGAGATTTAATATTAATAATTATCTCTACCTGCTGAAAAAACTCTTTTTTACCAAAATTTTCAAGTAGATTATTTAATATCGCTTCTATTTCATCATCGTGGTCTTTTAGTAATTCCTTAAACTTTACTACATATTTTAAATACTGATCATATAATTTATGATTTAAAGATACTTCTGCTATTTTCTCAACGTATGAGAAATTATTAGACTCATTATATGCTTGTTCGAGGAAATTAATTGCCTCATAAATCTTCGAACTTTTGATAAGTTCTTCTGCTTTTAAAATAAAATTCTCTATCTTACTTTGTTTTACGAGATTGAAATTTGATGAGAAATTAATGTTTCGAATATTTTTACAAATAACTTCACAAATTTCTGGTTCTATTAATAAAAGTACCTTCACAACATGTTTACAAAATTTAAAATTTTTTTTGAAATCAGGGCAATCATGAATTATGTTGATTTTATTAAAATCCTCGAAAATATCAACCACATATTTAGCGTTGTTTGAACCTTGAAGATTAGCCAGTATTTTTATTTTAGGGTCAGTCGAAATATTTAAATTGATTATGTTCTTATCTGGAATCGCCTTTCCTCTAGCTAATCTTGCACCCATTACATATCGTTTAAAAAACTCTGCATTTCCTGGGTTATTTTTAAGCTCCATAATAGTTTAATTGAAAAGTTCTTACCTTCATTGATTTGATATTATATCTGAGATGAGTTTGGGAAAATCTCTCCATTGATTTAAAGTAAGTAATACTCCATTAGCTTCTTTAACCATCTTTTTTGCCATAACTGCAGAGAAATTAAATTTAGGAACTACCATAACAAACTTTATATCTTTCTCTTTCATTTTTTTAAGCTCTCCCAAACTATTATTATAATCAAAAACATCAGCATCAGTAAATAAAATATTTAATTTATATTTCGAACGTGCCTTTTTTTCAAACTGTAAATTGGCCCACTTAAGCGCTGATTGGATACATGTCCCCCCTCTTGCTGAAATATCAAGTAATTCATCAACAACTTTTTCAAGTTCCACATTGTCATCTAAATTTTTTAATTTATGAGTGTTGGATTCAAAAAATGTTAAAGCAAACTCTTCAGGTTTAAAGGCATATACTAACATGGTTGCACATAGTGCCATTTGAGCTAATTTTTGTCCTGTCATACTTCCACTAATATCTAATTCAAGAACGAGACAACGTAATCCATCAGTAGTTTTAGAAACTAAAAAATCATCATTACTGATCATGTCAACTGTTTTTCCTCCTTCTAATAAACTATTGATTGTTTCTTCTAAATCAATTAATTCAAAGTCATCTCCTAGCGTATATGGAATAACAATATTCTCTACTAATGGACCTGATTTTGCAGTTCCGATAAGTGAGTTAGCAGACCTTATTCCTAAGTCAATCATGATCTGCTTAATAATTTCTTTTAATTTTTTCTTTACATTAGCAGATACATTATGTCTAGAATAAAACCACTGTTCTAACAGATCTAAACCACCTCCGGCCCCTAAAGAAGAAAGAGCCATATCCAATGCTTGAGACCCCATTTTTTCCGCTGAATTTAGAACCTGAGAAAGAAACTTTTCATCTAAAGCACTTAATGCCGCAAGGTTTGGATTATTTTGGTTTGCTCCACCAATAGCAAGTTTTACTAATTCATCTACTTGTTGTGGTGCGAGTTGCATCTGATTTAGAAAATCCTTATATGATTGATACGAACCCTCGTTTGATTCAACTAGTTTTTTTAAAAATTTAAAATTAGGCTGAATCAAATTCAATATTTCCTCTTCTGCCATGTTAAGACGTTCTCCTGCTGTTTTAATAGATTCGATATCTGGGAGGAAGCCCTGATTATTAAAATCTTTGACCATTTTACCAAGATTTTCTTTATTTTCAGCATTTTCAATTAAATCATTTATTAACTCAGAAATTTTATAGCTCAATTGAGATTGAGCTGAATAATCTAGTACATTATCTTTATTGTCAATAAGCTTGTCTATGTAATCTTTAACTTGGGAATTTATTAACTGTTCATCGCTATAATCTTGATTAATAGATTGAATTTCTTTATCAACTATATTACTTATTAATTTTCGCCATGATGGAACCTTTATTGGATTATTCAGTAGTTGGTGCTTTATTTCATCTAAATTCTGGTCTTTTACAAATGAATCTAAGTTATCAAGAATTTCATTTAGGTATTGTTCACTCAAATTATTACCAAAATACTGATCAAAATTCCTTACGTTTTGATAAGCATCTTTAAACGGTAAATTTAAACTGTTTCCTATAATGTTCTCAAGTGTACTAATATCGAAATTCAAATCTGTTCCTAATGTTTTTGAAGCGTTGAAAAGATCATTTAAATTCCTATTATTCTCTTGAAAGTATTTTGTAATTACATCCTTTAATATTTGCTCACTGTTTGCATCCAAAATATTTGACTTAAGAGCAAATTCCATTACATTTAATCCATTATAGAAATTTTCACTAAAAACTTTTTCCAGTGCATCTCGAAAAGAATTGTAATCTTTATCTTTTGAAAGGAAATTCAAAATTTCTTGGATCTGTTGTTCTGTAAGGTTCATAATATTATTGAATATATCCTTTTCATTAGATAAGTTGGTTTCCTGTTTTCTAAAATTTGAATCAGCCATTACATTATTTAAATATTTGAGCATCTCTTGAATGTAATTTTGATCAAAATTTTCGTTATTCTGTCGAGATATAAATTCTGATAATATTTTTTCCCTTAAAGTACTAGAATTGGATAAGATTTCTTTTGAAAGATTGAGTTTTTGAGCCGTTAAAATATCTTCAGGATCAAGATGATTTATTTTTTTTCTTAAAAGCTCCTTAGCATAATTTAATAGACTGTTCAAATCTGTAAATCGGTTAAAATCAGTAATAGCATTTTTATCAATAAAATCCAAAGCTGTCTTATAAGGATCCTCATCTAATTCTTTATTAAATTTAGCGAGGAAATCATTTAAACTCTCATCTAATAATTGATCTAGATTAAAATCCTTTATGTTGTCATAAAATTTATCTAAAAAATCAAAATCATCAATAATTCTATCTAATTCACTCAAATTCAATCCAATATCATTCACTAAGTTGGAAGCCTTTACCTCACCAAAGAGATCTGCCGATAGATTTTTTGAGGATAATGTATTCGTGGAGGAATCTTTGAAACTAAGAAGTTCTATCGCAATTTTGCGTGCTAAAATTTGGTTTTCTAATGGGCTTGTAATAACAGCTATCTCAATAAAATCTCGATCCTCACAAGTTCCTTTATTCATAAATCTTGCTAAGATTAATTTGCAAATTGCAATAGCTTGACGTATAGACGGTTTATATGCACATTTTTCATGTCTTCTCATTGCAGTAATAAATTTAAGGGAAAACCAGACGGGATTTTCACTAAAAAGTACTATGCTTAATCACAACCAGACTTAATTTATATTATAAATTTTAAAATCTAACCTAAAACTTGAGATATTATATTATTGATAACATCATTTACTTTTACCCCAGGTTTAGTTTGAATAGCACCATATAGAACATTTCTTGATAAATCTTTTAGAATTTTACTGGGATCTTGTCCACCATCTTTACTTTGAGCAACACCACTTAAGCGAGCTAATGCAATTCCACTTCTTAAACTAGCTGGAGTTTGAATTTGATGATGAGTTCGTGTTCGATTGATAATTAAATAGATTTTTTCTAAGATACTCTCATCAATTTTATAATAGGGATTATTATGTTCAATAATTTTCATTTCAGTCTTTTTATCAGGATAATCTAACTCAATCCATACATTAAAACGATCCTTTAAAGCTTCGCCTAACCTATGTGTTCCAACTAATTCAGAGGGATTCATAGCTCCAATGAAAAAGAAACCAGAAGATGCCTTAATTCGACCTAAATGAGGGATAGATAACATCTTTTCTTCTAACGGCTCAAGTAATGAATTTTGAGTATATTCTGTTGCCCTATTAATTTCGTTAGCTAAAAATACTCCTCCATTAAGCATAGATTTTACTAAAGGACCAGGATTAAATGCTTCAAAAGAGAAACCTTTTTGAATTGTAGTTGCCGGATTGAATGAACCAACTAAATGTGCTGGTTTTGTTGATTCATCGAAAGTAATCCATTCAAATGAGTCATTACCTGTTATTTCTGCTCTTGATTGCGCATAATATCTACAAAGAGTTGTCTTTCCTATCCCGGGAGGTCCAACTAAAATCGGATACAAATTTGAAGCATCTGCTTCATAAATTAGTTCAAGTGCCTCTTCATATTGCCCTGACAGCACAATCTGCATCTTCTCTTCATTTTGAGATAGTAAATTCTTTTCAAATAACTCTTTTAATGAATATTTAGTCTTATTAGTTTGATTCTTAATGGAATTTTTTAAATACGGAGACTTTTTCAAAACTGTAAGATTATCTAATTTTTCCTTTTCGACTCCATTCTTATTTGGTTTATTATCGGAAATTTTAGAAGAAATTGTTTCCTTTGTTTCTTTAGATTTATTTATTTCACTTTCAATAATTGCAGGTTTCTTAGCCATATTACTAACCTTATAACTTAGATTTTTGCTTTTTGTTGCTTAAAAAGTAATTTGAAACTATATATAAAAACCAACAGCATAAAGAAAAAGTGAACTTTTAAAAAATTATTTACATATAATTAATGATTTGACAATCACATTTCTTACATTTACCTTTGGATGTTAATCCAATTTTAGTAATTTCATAATCTAATCGCTTGATTAATAACGCTTTACATGTAGGACAATAGGTATTTTCATAATTGGAAGAAGGAAGATTGCCGAGATAAACAAAATCTAAACCAATACTTTTTGCTATATTATAAGCCTTTATTAAGGATGAAATGGGTGTTGGACTAATAAAGCCATATTCACTAGATTTATATTGTGGAAACGCTCGGGTTAAATGGAAAGGAGTGGATTTGCCAAGTTTAGTAACTATGTTTTCGCAAATTTCTTTAATTACACTTTCATCAGTATTATAATTTTCAATTAATAGAGTTGTTAGTTCTATATGAATTCCTAAATCTTTTGCTAATTTGGCATTTCTCCAGACGATCTCAATATCAGTGCCACAAAATTTTCTAACCATCTCATAATTACCCTTAATATCAATATTCATTGCATCTAACCCATTATGTGCTAAATCTCTTAAGACTTCTTCAGTCATATATCCATTACTTACATATGTATTGTAGAAACCCTTCAACTTTGCAAATTTAAAGACTTCTAAAGAATATTCAAACAATAAAGTGGGCTCATTAAAAGAAATTGAAGTTCCTTGACAATTATTCTTTATAGCTAACTCAATAACCTTTTCTGGTGGAAGGAATTCTCTTGCATTATTTATTAATTCTCCTATATCTCCATTTGGATGGGAGATATTATGATTCTGACACCAAAAACAATTGAAATTACAACCATATGTGCCTATAGTTATTGCAACACTTCCAGGATAAAAATGAAAAAATGGTTTCTTTTCAATTGGATTATAAGAAAGAGCGGGAATCAAACCATGTATAAAAGATCCAATCACTCCATCTTTATTAATTCTTGTCTTACAGAATCCTATCTCATCTTTATAAATCC
>RDOE01000098.1 GCA_011364975.1 Promethearchaeota archaeon
CTTCCTTTTATTTTCCACTATACGGTTTTCCTTCTGATGTAAATGCTCCTAATGCTTTTATTTTTGAAACATTTCCCCCAGCACTTCAAAATTTTTACGTGCATAGAAACGTTTTACATATATGGTCTGAATACGAAGAATGGTATACTGTTGACATGACATTAGTTGGACCATCAAATATCACTGCAGATATGACAGTGAGTCAAATTTATGAACAAGGATTAATCGTTACAGGAATGAATGCAGGATTAGGTTACCCAAATCCAGGTCAAGTGAATACAAATTACGGTAATTTTGCATTTGGTAATGCTTACCGAGAATATTATGTTAAAGGTACCACTCATCCCGGTGAAACTATGGATTTAGGTGTCAATCAAGAATCTGTGGCTTGGATGTTACAAGCTTTAAAGGGATACAGTGAATCTGAGGCATGGGAAATTGTAGCTACATTAGGGCAAACTTATTTATACACAGAAATCTTTAGTGGTGCAGCATTACTTTTTAGTTTTATATCTGTACTGTTTTTGGTGCAAATTTTATTATCGATGAAATTCTTTGCTGTAGTAAAGCAACCAATGCCTGAGAGAGTAGTCACCAAGAAGAAATTGAATTGGTGGATGTATGCATCCATAAATACGGCGATTGCTGGTGTGTTTTTCATTTTGTTTACCAATGCGAGCAATGCGTGGAATTTTCCTACTAATGCCCCAATTTTAAGTATGGGAATGATTAATAATTGGTTAGGATTTTTCTTGACAACTGCGGCCGCAGCTATATTTCTGATCGGATTATGGTATTTTCTTTTTAACAGAAAAGAAAGAGGAAGTATTACCCCTTATGATCTTGGCATAACATATAGTAATGATAAATTAAGAACAAATCTAAAAAATAAAGCCCATTGGCAAATATTTGGAAAGACAGTATTACTTGCAGGAATTCTTTTTGGTTGGATGTATCTATTAGTAAGTATATTCCAATCAGCGTTCTTAATCGAATTTAGAATTTTCTGGGCTTTTGCGAAAACATTTACTATGGATAGATTTGTTCAATTCTTACTATATCTTCCGATGTTCATTCCATTTTTCCTTGTAAATGGAGGAGTGTTACTATTTGGGCAGATACGCCAAGAAGAAGCTGGTTCCTCATTTAAAACCCATTTGATTTGGTGGTGTAAGATTGTATATGCCACCCTAATCGGTCTACTAGTTGTACTTTTGATCCAATACATCGGAGTAATGGTTTCTAATTATCCCTATGAAGGATTAGCTAATGCGCCAATAATGTACATTCAATTGATGAACGCAATCCCCTTTTACGCATTATTGTATTTTATTATGATCTTCTTCTTCCGAAAAACAGGAAAAATTTATCTGGGAGCATTTTTTGGCGCAATTCTTACTGTATGGTTTTTATCAGTGGGAACTGTATTTGGCATATCATTATAAAAATTTTTTTTTTTTCTTTATTTTTTTATAGCAATTGCTGAATCAGCTGTAACTTCATTTTGAAGTTTTTTAAACGCATTTTCTGAGGTTGAGAAAGTTTGTGCACCGTACTTTTCGACTAAATCTTTAAGTTCCTCATCAAAAATTCTTACATATACTTCGATATTAGGATATCTTAAATCAAATTTAGAGGCTAGATAAAGCGCCTCATCAAATTCAGAATCTTTTTTCCAACAAATAAAGACTTGGCTAACACTTTCTAAATCAACGTGTGGTCGCAAATCACTTAAAAAGCAAGCGAATTCTTGAATTATGTGCAGGTTCGACCCTACAACAAATTCAATTCCATCGTGTTCATCATCAAATAAGAAAACTTCACGATCTGTTTGTAATGAAATATGATGAGCAATTCTGTGAGTAAGTCTATCGCGTCCAATCACTATCGCATTGCCTTTTTTACCTTTTGTCCATTCATAAATACCTTCCATTGCCCATTTTGAAGTAGAGAACGAAAATGCATTCAAGGGGGTTTGTTCAAGATAATCTTGTACATGATCTTCAAAAGCTCGTACATATATTGCAATTTCATCATTTAATTGTCGTATTTTTTCAGTACAAATGATAGCGATTCGAGCCTCATCCACATTAATAAAAACTTCTTTAGCTTTTTTTATATTTGCATCTTTTAGATTAAATAATTCTGTTGGGTCTCCAATAACCACAGGATATCCAGAATTTACTAAATCCTCAACTAATTCTTCATTATCCTCAATAACACAAAATCTTTTTTTATTCTCTGTACAAAAATCAACTATCCTTTCAGAAAGATGCTGATATCCAATAATAACAGTATGATTACGCTTATGTTTTGCTAAAATTCGGCTTGTAATGACGGGATTATATTTCTCGAGTAACTCTCCCATAATAAAGCCAAATACAATAACTTCCAGCAAGATTGGCCATATGAGTGTATAGAAATTGATGAAATCATCCGAAGTAATAGGTCTTCGAATGGTTAAAGAATATAAGAAAATAATATATAAATTCTCTCCCTGTTGAGTTAAGAAAAAAAAAGAGAATCCACCAAACCAGAATAAAAGTAAGAAGATGAATTGTAATTTGTATTGCTTTAATTTAAGCTCGATATTTATTAATAAATTAATAATACTCATAAAAAGAGATAAAATTTACAAGTATAAAAATAATGTTACCATCTTTTTTTATCATATGCAATTATAAACCCCGTATTTCTTTAAGTAATTCCGCAGCCTCTTTTAGCTTATCCTGCAAAGTTTGTTTGACTTCATCTTTATCATTGTTATTTAAATTAGGATTTGAAAGCAAATCTAAAGATGTATATACAGCTTGAAGGGCATTTCCAAGATTATGAGAATAAACATCCTTTACTTCTAACTTTTCTGCTTGAGAAATCTTATATTCTAAATGCACTGTGAGAATTTGTAATAATACTGTAATAATCAAGAGATAACCATAATTGAGAAATATTAAGACAACATTATCTGCAGCATATAACCCAAAACCTAATCCTTCTATAAATATTAAAATACTAATAGGGATATAAACTAAGCCTACTATTGTTATAATAAAATACGTATACCATAATTGTTTATCAACTCGCTTGGTAAAAATTTTCCACCTTATATAAGGAACTAAAATTCCTGAGATCCAAATTATTTGGGAAATTAATGATGTTATTGTAATCGCCATCATTGAACCAATCATAAAGTAAAGAAAGTGAGAAAGAATTATTATTATGAATATAATTAGTAAAAATATTTTAAGTCTAACTGTAATAAAATAAGCTAGTAATCCCTTAACCAAAATTAATAAAGCAAGAGTAGTTAATAAAGCATTATAAATTAGTAGAAAATCCGCATATGCTAGATCTATTATTGTTAAAGATATTAAAGGAAAAAAGCCAGCACATAACCATAAAAACCAAGCTAAACCTAAAGTTAAGAATCTTGAATTTTTAGATCTTAAATAAAAATCAATACTAATACTAAGTCCAATTATACGTAGAAAAATTAAAATTATTAGACTAAAGAAAACTATAATATGCATTTTTAAGTTAAGTTTCTCTCAATAATTATTGAGTAAATAATCTTCTCTTAATTATATTTCTTCTAATAATATATTAATAATTATGTCTTAAGGAATACTATCAAAATTTTAGGAAGTATTGACTCTTTTTAATACAAAAAGTAATATGTATGGGAAGCATCGATTAAAAATGATAATACTGCTCTTAATAAAGTAAGTCTATTTTTACAATATAAACTGATTAAGAGAATAAAGTTTACATTTATATATTAAACATTCATAGCGTAAAAGGAGAAGATAATTATATCTGGAAGAAAGTGAATAAACCAAGCCCAGAAAAATCCTTTAGTTTCCAAAAGACTTTTGCCTAAAAACCAACCCAAAAATGCTGAAAGCGCGACACCTAATATCCCATTAGGTACTCCATAATAGTGCCCAAGACCAAAATATATTGTAGTGATTAAAAGTGCTTGCTGTTTGCCAATTTTGGTCCAAAGCTCTGAAATCGGAGCAGCACGTAACGTAAATTCTTCATTAAAGGCATTAATCGCAGCAATGAGCACCGCTACGGGAATTAGAGGTATTGTATTTATAAAAGTCTCAAACGTAGTGGGAGACGTGAATATTAAAAATGTAAAGGTACCAATAGAAAATATCGCAGCAAAAATCGTACCAATTTTTGTCCATGGTTCGGGTTCTTTCATACCAAGAAGTTTTGATGGTTCAACTAAAGCTTTAATTTTACCTTTAACAAGGAAAAAATCCTTTCTTTTCCTACCTATTATTAATAGATAGCAAAGCAATACAATCGCAGGTAATAACCGCAAGATATGAGTTAGTATTGCGGATAATGCCCATGGAACTGACGCCATCCATATAGTCCAAGTCGAGGAATCACGTATAAGTGGTATTAATCCCCATTGCCACCCGCCTCCAAAACCAAGAAAGAATATAATTATTACGATTATGAGAAATTGCCGTAAGGGTTTTAAGTTCCTTATTATAGATGTAAGAATGAGCAGAATAACTAAACATATTGCAATTAACCAAGGCCACCAGAATGGTTCCCCAAAACCAAATTCTCTCCACAATATAAGAGAAAGTGAACTAGCTAATAACATTGCAATCCAAGCGATTATAATAATGTTTCTATTTTGTTTCTTGTGAGTAATTTCAGTATTAGTTTGTTCTCCCCTTGAATTTAGGTATTTATCTTTAGCACTTGTTAAGTCTCCACCGGAATTATCACTATTATTAGACAAAATATCTCCTTTTAGCTTTTTATTTTTGATCTAATTAAGAAAGGTAAAATAATAAGTGTAAAAATGAAACTACTTAAAAAGATTTTATTATTTGTTAATTAGATGATAAAGGCAATATGAATCAATATAAAGAAATTAATAAAATTATCCTAAATTGTATAAGAAAAAAGTTAGCTCTTTAAGAAAAAAGATTTTTTTCTATAATGAAAGAGTATATATGGATAAAGGGAATTAAAAGTCATAAATACAAATTGGATGAAAATTATGAACGATTTAGTAAAAAAAAAGTGTGTTCCGTGTGAAGGGGGAATACCTCCTCTAAGTGATGATAAGGAGGAAAAGTATTTGAAGGACATAGATAGATGGAATCTCATAAAGGAGGGGATTCATAGAATAGAAAAGGAATTCCTTTTCGGTGATTTTAAGGATTCAATGAGATTTGTAAATAGAGTTGCTAAAATTGCGGAGAAAGAAGGACATCACCCTAATATTCATATTTATTATGATAAAGTTCATTTAGAGATATATACTCATGCTATAAAAGGGTTACATCTTAATGATTTCATCCTCGCTGCAAAGATCGATCAAATTTATTAATTCAAAAATTTCCAAACGATAATTTAAAGGTATAAGCATGATTTATTTAATATTATTTGAAGTTCTGATTATTTAATGATAGCATTTCATGAATATTCTATAAAGATTTGAGATATTATGAGAAATAAAGATTATTCAACGAAAAATAATTTTGATAAAAATAGAAATGGCGGGATTTTACTCCATCCAACTAGTCTACCTGGAAACTATGGAATTGGAGAGCTCGGTTCTCACTTATATAGATTTCTTGATTTCTTGCATAGATTTAAACAAGGAATTTGGCAGATTCTTCCATTAGGTCCAACAGGATATGGAAATTCACCTTACCAATGTTTTTCTGCCTTTGCAGGAAATCCTTTGTTGATTAGTCTTGAAAATTTAATAGAAATAGGATTATTGAATAGTGAAGATTGTCAACCCTTAGAGGCATTTCCAGAATCGTATATTGATTATGGAAAAGTAATACCATATAAATGGGCGTTGTTAAAACTAGCCTTTAAGAAATTTGAGGAGTATAAACACTCTAAATTGAAAAAAATGTTCTTGCAATTTATAAAAGATCAATCCTATTGGTTAGAAGATTATAGCATATTTATGTCAATTAAATTATCTAATAATTTAATCGCATGGAATGAATGGGATGATGCTTTAAAATTTCGAGACAAAATTGCTTTAGAAGCTTGGGAAAAAAATAATTTAATGGAGATTGAATTTCATAAGTTTACACAATTTATTTTTTTTAAACAATGGGATGAAATAAAAAATTATGCTCACCAAAAGAACATAATCATTATTGGAGATATCCCTATTTTTGTTGCTTATGATTCTGTAGATGTTTGGGCCCATCCAGAATTCTATTATTTAGATAACAATAGACAAATGAAATATATCGCAGGTGTACCCCCAGATTATTTCTCTTCAAATGGACAACGATGGGGGAATCCATTATATAATTGGAAAGTTATGAAGTCACAAAATTATATTTGGTGGATCGAACGAATAAAACATACTCTTAACCAAGTAGATATATTAAGAATAGATCATTTCAGAGGATTTGAATCTTATTGGCAAATAGATGCAAATGAAGAAACTGCTATTAAAGGTAAATGGGTCTCGGGACCGGGATTAGATCTCTTTCAAAAGTTAAAAGATGTGTTAGGAAATTTGCCAATTATTGCCGAAGATTTAGGGCTAATCACTCCAGAAGTAGAAGATTTGTTAATGCAAACAGGTTTTCCTGGAATGAGAGTTCTACAATTTGCTTTTATGGATAAAAGTGAAAATCCATCACGAAATAAATATTTTCCTCATAATTACCAGCCTAATGCAATTGTATATACCGGAACCCACGATAATCAAACCACTAAAGCTTGGTTTAACGATTCTTCAGAAACTATAAAAAATTTAGTATTAGATTATACTAATTCTGATGGTAAGGATATTGTAGGTGATTTAATTCGATTAGTTTGGAGTTCAGTAGCGAAAATAGCAGTTATTCCACTACAAGATCTTCTAAGGTTAGGAGATGAAGCGAGGATGAATTTTCCAGGGACAATAGGTAATAATTGGATATGGAGATTCACTTGGGATCAAATAACAGATCAATTAGGGAAAGAATTAATGAAGTTAAGCTCGCTATATGGACGTTTTTAAAGATGTTTACAAAATCAATTGATTTTGATTCCGACTTCATTTTTTCTTAGAGGAGGAACAAAAGGATCTACATAATTCCTATAAAAAGAATTTCCTAGTATGCTAATTTGGTTTATTCTTAGGGTTTCGGTTGATTTCTCTTCATAGTATCTCTTAGCTGATAAGAAATGGTATCTTAATTGGGTGAAATCTTTTTTAGAAGAATTTTAATGTTCATATTTTTAATTTAAGTAAATAATAATCAAATTTTATTCAAAAATCAAAAAATAGCTCTCATTTATTCTCTTCTGAATCTAATTTTAAATGATCTGCAATACAACTTACAGCAATTAATAATTTAATTGAAGCAGAGTGAGATCCTTGTTTATCAAGTATACCGGCTAGATTTATTAAATCTACAACTGCTTTTAGCAAATCAGGTTTCCCTATATATTGTTTGAGCATATCTTCTATTTGTTCAATTGCGTAATCATCAAACTCAACTGGTTCAAATCCTTGATATGCAAGTTCAAGTGCTTTTTGAACAATAGGAGAGACTTTTTTATGCTGATCTTCAACCATTAAAATTTTCGGATATTTTTACTATAATATTCTTTTAATCACCTAATATACTTTATAATTATTTTCAAAATGAGAAAAAAAGAAAATTAGAATTTAGAATCTAAGACAAAACTGTTAATTTTTTAAGTTAAGGTCTCATATTAATGGTTAGATCCAATTGTCATTTTAATAATTATAATTTATATTAAAGTTTAGGTGTAGTTTTTTGAATGATTATGATGTAATAGTAGTTGGAAGTGGTGTTGGTGGCACTGCGGTAGGAGCCCTTTTAGCAAACAAGAGTCTAAATACACTTCTTATTGAAAAAAATGAAATAATAGGAGGTAGATGCAGTACATATGAAAAAAATGGGTTCAAAGTTGATGTTGGAGTACATTCTTTTGCTAGAGCAGATAAAGGTCCTCTTGGGAAAATATTAGAAATGATTGATATGGAAGGAGCCATTAATTGGAGTATAGTTGGGCAAGGAGAGTCACAATGGCATTATAAAGGTGGATTTCATGGATTTCCAGAAGACTTAAGGAAATTTCTTCCTAAAGAAGATTTATTGAAGTTGCTTAGTTTAATTAATCAGGTGTCCAAATTGAAAGATACTAGTAAACTAGATGAAATTGATGTTAAATCATGGTTAACTCAATATACAACTAATAGTTTAATACATCGATATTTTTACTTAATTTCTGGATTATACTTTGTGATACCCTATCACCATGTATCAGCTGGGGAGTTTATAAGATGTTTAACTTCCTTGAATAAGTATCAAAGAGTTGGATATCCAGAAGGTGGATGTATCTCGATTCCTTTAGCCTATATAGAGGGAATAAAAAAGAGGGGTGGAAAAATCCTTACAAATACTACGGCAAACAAAATTATAGTAGAAGATGAAAAAGTAAAAGGGATTGAACTTGATAATGGAGAGTTTATCTCCTCAGATATTGTTATCTCTAATGCAGGAGTTAAAGATACAGTAAATAGACTCATAGGAAGAGATTATTTTAAAAAAGAATTTCTACAAAAAATAGATAATCTCTCATACTCATTGAGTGCAATTACATTAAAACTTGCTCTCAAAAAATCTTTAACGCCTTATAAAATGGTTATATCATTCGGTTCAGAAAACGTGGAAGAATATTATTCTCAAATGTCGAAAGGGAAAGTACCGGATGAAATTGATTACTTTATTCCTGTACCCTCAAATTATCATACTTCCATGGCTCCAAAAGAAAAACAACTACTAACTGCAGGAACAATGCTTCCTCGAGAAAATTTTGAAAAAAATAAGAAAAAGTGGATTGAAAACTCTTTTAGTACTCTCGAGAAAGTGTTCCCAGGATTGTCTGAAAATCTTCTTTGGTATGATATAACAACTCCAGAAGATATAGATATAATGTATGGCAAAGAAAGCTCTGTTGTAGGTATTGCCCAAACTAATGAACAGTCGGGAATAAATAGGCCTTCAGTGTCGTTACCAATAAAAGATCTATATATGGTTGGCGGAGATGCAGGTGGTTGGGGTATTGGTACAGAACTTGCAGCTATGAGTGCTCTTGAATGTTCTAATATTATCATAAAGGAAAAACTAGTTAAAAAATAAATCCTGTTAAGAGAAGTAAAAAGTAAATTAATTTAAAGAAATCCTTATTTATTCCTCTTTATATAATGGTGAAGAAGCTTTCATAAAACGGTTTAAATGGCGCATTTTAGCTATTTGCTTACCAGATTCCTTATCTTCTAAAACAGAATCATACCAGAAATATTCTGTTTTAGAGCTCACACCAACACATACAATTGTCCCAGTTACTTTATAGGGTACTCCAACTCTGACCGGTCCGTTAATAAGTTGAATCTCAGTAGCCCCATAAAAAGGTACAGCATCTATAGTGTGAGAATCTAACCAATCCGCTCCAAGTGCCATAGCACCATACATAGCTGTGGGAGAGAGAATAGGAGACCCCCAAGGAGATTGAACTTTATAATATTCAAGAGGATCACAGATCCAGTCCAATCCCTTTATTGCATCTTTTTGGGTTAGAAGAAATTCCTTTGAAGGCATCTCAAGCCCTGGTTTTAAGTGAGCCAGAATGCGAAGATCTTCAGGGGGAGAATTTTTAAGTTCTATTACTTTTAAATATGATAATTCAGTAGGATTTCCCATAGAAATTGTACCTTGAGCTACGGTTTGACCTCCAATTAATTCAATTTTAGCCTCTACTTGAACATCCTCTGCTTCTTCAGGGGGTAATGCAATAATAGCTCTTACTTTTTCACGATCGGTGGTTGCATATGTATAATAAAGACTTAAAGTTCCTTTCTCAAACCATTGATCTCCAAACACTTTTAAAGCTATTGGTCCAAAAAGGCTAAGATGTATAGTACCAGGAATTGTTCCACCACGCATGCCAACTGATTTTGCAACATCGTCATCGTGGATTGAATCAGTTAAATTAGTCCATAGATTCTTAGGTTCACGCCATCCCCCATAGACATATCCATCCTTTATTTTAATATCATCAGACATATTTATCATTCCAGATTAGATTAATCCTTATAAATAGATTTAATAGGTTTATCAAATTTCAGTATAATTATTAAATAAATGATTTAAATGATATACATCGATTTAAAATTATAAAGTTAATGCTACACTTTAAAAAGAAATAGAGCATGAATTTCAGGATTTATAAATTCAATTTATTTTTCCAAAAATTCATTTTATTTATTAAACTCTGTTTTTCAGCGGCAGAGAGTATTGATGGAATTTGGCTTAATTCAGAAATAGTTATATTTATGGGATTTAATAAACTTATATATCCTAATTCTTCTTGGATACGATTCTTGAAATTTTGTAATTCTAAAGAAAGAGCCACTCCCGTGTAAGTATCAATATTAAAGAAGATTTTTTTAAGATTCTCGCTTAATGACATATTTTGAGAGGTATTTCCTTCAACAAACACTTTTTTTGGTGGTTCGATTATCTCTTTTACAGGGTAAGTAGGTTGGGGTTGCTTTATATAATCTTGCTTCACTTCCACTGGCTTAAAGTTATTAGATTGTTGAATTGTTGGTTCTACTTTTGTTTTATGATTTTGAACAATAGGGGTTGTTGGTTGTAATTGAGATTGACTAATGGAAGTTTTAGATAGGTTATTCCCATAAATATCTTCTTTTGGTGTAAAAGAACTTACAGATTGCTGGAAATTTGTAACGCCTGGACTTAATGAAGCTTTTGGTACATAACTTGTTCTCATCGAAGGCATAACCGTCTTTTGAGCGCCAATCCAAGCTTCTTCCAATACTGGAACAAAAATCT
>RDOE01000099.1 GCA_011364975.1 Promethearchaeota archaeon
GATTTATAAATAGCTCACATTTAAGATGTCAGGATTAGGTCTTACAGAATCTCAGAAAATGAAGAAATTGTCTCAGATTTTAACTACTCTCAAAAAGGAGGGTAATTTAGTTGGGGTAATATTTGCTGAGCGGAGTGGGAAATTAATAACTAAAGCTTATGATTATGATTTTAATTTTGAAGAATTCTCCTCTATGTGTGCTTCCGTATTGGAAAGTGCTTTAGGGTTAAGTAGTGCAATGGGCGATCAAAAAATAGCAAGAGTAATAACTGAGTTAGAAAGTACTACTATTTTAATATTCGAATGTGATGAACATACCTTCTTGATTTTAGCTGCAAAACTGGATTCTAAAATAAGCCAAGTGATAGATAAAATGGAAGAATACAAAAAGAAGATCTTATTTTTATATTAAAATAACAAAACGTAATTATTCCCTAAATCCTTTAATTCTAAAAATTTACAAATCTTCTTTTTTTTTATTTATCTTAGATAAATAATTCATAAAAAATTTCAATAATGGGCTAAGATTATCATGAATTCGGAAATTAAGTTGCAAGAAAAAGCGATAATAACAGATCTCAAAAATCAGAATATAGTTGAAACCTTACAAAAAGCATTTGAGCAAGCAGGTATTTTACCACTTATTAGTCAATCTCGAGAAATATATGTACACATACCATTAGGGGCGACTCTTTTTAGAGACGGACAACCAATAGGGGGAACTTATCTTGATGTAGAGTTTGCCGAAGCTATAGTTTTGATTAGCGCTGGCAAGCCTGTTATTTTCTACGAGGCCCCAGCAACAACTCATAAAAATGTGAAAAATTTATTTGAAAAGTTTGGATATACCGAACTTGCCAGGAAGTATTCACAGGTCCGAATCTTATGTCTCGAAGATGATGTAATAGACAAGTTAAGCACGAGATCCTTGCATTATGGATTCGATTATCCCCTAGTTGAGCTTCCTGGCTTTCTTTTCGATAAACAAAACCTAATTATTAGCTTCAGTAATCCGAAAGCACCATTTCCCGATGCAGTTGCTGGATTTAAGGGGCTTCCTTTCTCTCTTAGCGGAAAGTCACTTATTATAGGGTCCACATTGTTTCCTAAGAAAAATTTATTGCATATTGCTTTCACAGACGTTGGATTAGGATTGAAGGGATATGTTGTTGACGCACTTGATAAAATCCATAAAGCAGGTGTTAAATGTGTAGGAATCAATGGTGGACGTTTTGCGGGTGCTATGATTGATCAGGTAAAGGTACATCCTGTTGATTGGAATGTACTTGTTGTTTCTACAAATATTGGAATTGCAGATGCTGTAGCAGCTACTCTTATGGGATTTGAACCACAAAAGATAGAATATTTCATTGAATTAATTCAGAAGGCTCTCATTCCTTCCGAACTCGATACTATATCTATAATTGAATTCGGAGTTGGCCGTGCTCGCCTTGAACAGCAACTGAGAATGAACAATCCCTTCCTCCCCCAAGAAAGATCAATAACTACGCATCAATGGATACTTGGTATTCTTAGGCAGGTTTCTTTCAAAGATAGACTCCGTATGGTCAGAAAGATCCTGCCATCAATAATCAGATATAAATTTACAAAGAAAAGAAAGCACATCTAATTAATTATATTAAAAAATATGGGAAGAGATTTCATCTTTCTATAAGAAGGTTTATGCTTCTTAGAAAAATTTTAAAAAAAAAAATAAGTTTAAGAATCAACTTCCTTTAAATAATCTAGGCACAGTTCAACAATTTGTCCTAATGCTTCTTTTTCTATTACTTCAGGAGTATCATTTCTTGTATGGTAATAAGGAGCTAACTCTTCTTTCAAATTTAAACCTCCAACTGCTACAGCAGAAATTCCTTTTTTACTAAAGGCAGCAGCATCCGTTGCACCGAAAGGTAATGACATGAGCCTTGCATTTAACTTTCTTCTTTTGGAGATTTCCATCAAGGAATTATAAATTTTAGAGTCATGTTTGACTCCAATTCCTGATTCTTTATTATGAATTACAAGCGTATTTTTTTTAGCGATAGAATCCATGTTAACAATTATAGAATTGTTAGATTTAAGCTCATCGAGGTGTTTGCTGACATATCTCTTTGAACCACGTAAACCAGCTTCCTCTCCTGCGAAAGAAATTAGATATATTATAGTATTTTTTGGAAAAATGTCAGGGTTAGTTTTATTTTCCATTAGAAATTTTCCGATGCCAAGTATTATAGCAACGCCAGATAAATTATCAAAAGCCCCAAGAACTGGTTTGTATGTATGAAAGAGAATATAGACGAGAATAATTGGAATGAAAAAAATAAACAGAATTCCGAATACTACAAAAAGCATAGTTAATTCAATGGAAAGAATAAAAAAAATCAACTTTAGTATCGTAGCAATTAATACAATAACTACTGCAAGATATCCAATATTGATTATTATTTGACCGAATCTCTTTAGATAATAAAAGGTATTGAATTCAAACGCAGAATCATGATGGGCAGAAAATATTATTGTGTGTTTGATTTCCTCGATAGGGTTTATGATACCTATAATGTTCCTTGATTTTCGTTTTGGAAATAAAAAATCATATACTTCATAATATTTCATTACTTCCAAGATAAAATAACTCACTGTTAAAATAATAAGGATAACCGAAATTAATAAAAAAACTAATCCATAGAATTGATCCAATAAAATGATATTTAAATCAATTAACACACTTACCCAGTAAAGGATTATAGCAACAAATACCAATGCTGCGCCATATCTAATCCCACCCAGAAATGCATGAGGATTACTTGTATATTCTTCTTGTCTTGTTTCATCACAATATTTTTTTAATTCGTTCTCAATTATATCGCCTGTTTTTAATTCTTCTTCTGTTCCAGATTCTCTAGGTCCTATCTCATTACAAATTCGTTCGATAAATTGATACATATAATTATTTAGAGTTTCGTTAACCATAATAACCAGCTAAAAATTGTAAAATTAAATCTATTGTGTTAAAAACATAAGATATCAAATAAAAATTACGAATTGTTAATTCTTTATAAAGTATTGAAACCCTAAATTTTAAGTGTTTAACCAGATTTTAAAATATTAGATTTAACTTTAGAACTTAACAGTAAGGATTTGAGTAAATTTTATGATAATTAAGAAAGATATGAATGAAGAAGAAATCAATGAATTCATAGATTATGCCCTTAAAGAAATGACAATAAAGGAAAAAATAAAGCAAATGTCAGGACATGATTTCTTCAAACTTCTATTGAGAGATCGAAAATTTGGTGTGCGAGCTTATCCCGCCGCAGGATTGAAACGTTTAGGGATTCCTCCTATTTTATTCACAGACGGTCCTAGAGGAGTAATTATCCCAGGTTCGACATGTTTTCCTGTATCAATGGCAAGAGGAGCATCATGGGATTTAGAGTTAGAAGAGAAAATAGGGGACGTTATAGGAAGAGAAGTTCGTGCTCATGGAGGGAACCTTTTTGGAGGAGTATGTATCAACCTATTAAGACATCCCGCTTGGGGTAGAGCTCAAGAAACTTATGGTGAAGATCCCTTTTTAATTGGAAAATTTGGAGCGGCGTTAGTTAAAGGCGTTCAGAAACATAATGTAATGGCAACTGTAAAACATTATGCCTTAAATAGTATTGAAAATGCAAGATTTAAGGTTAATGTTAAGATAGATGAACGAACACTACGAGAAGTCTACTTACCACACTTCAAGCGTTGTATAGAGGAAGACTGTGCAACAGTAATGTCTGCATATAATAAAGTTCGAGGAGAATATTGTGGCCATAATAAATATCTTCTGAGAGATATTCTTAAAGAAGAATGGGGCTTTAAAGGATTTGTTCATTCCGATTGGATGCGTGGACTTAAGGATACGATAGGAGGAATAACTGGTGGATTAGATGTTGAGATGCCCTGGTCCAAATTTTATGGTAAAAAGCTTAAAAAAGCCGTTGAGAATAAAGTTATCCCTATGGAATTAATTGATGATGCAGTAATTAGAGTAATAAGGACTATATTGAAATTTACTACTAAAATTGATCTTGAATTTTATGGAGAAGATCTTATTGGATGTAAAGACCATGTAAGTATTGCTCGAATTGCTGCTGAAAAAAGTATGGTTTTATTAAAAAATGAAAAGAATCTTCTTCCATTGAATGTTAATGGATTAAAATCGATTGCTATTATTGGTCCCTTAGCAGATGTGAAAAATACAGGAGATCATGGAAGCAGCAATGTAAGACAAAGTAATATTGTCACTCCGTTACAAGGATTTAGAAATTTAATTGAAGAAAAAGTCAAACTAAGCTACTTAGATGGAACTGACTTAGAATTAACAAAAAATCTAGCTTCATCTGTAGATGTTGTGATATTAATTGTGGGTTATACTTATAAAGATGAGGGCGAATGGATTCCTGAATTCAAAATCGGAGGAGACCGTGATAGCCTTAATCTACATAAAGAAGATATTGAATTAATAAAAGCAATTTCAAAAGTAAATCCGAACACGATTGTCACTTTAATAGGAGGAAGTGCTATCATGATGGAGAATTGGAAAAATGAAGTTCCAGCAATTTTAATGGCATGGTATTCTGGAATGGAAGGGGGACATGCTTTAGCTAATATTATCCTTGGTAAAGTAAACCCAAGTGGGAAATTACCATTTACAATTCCAAAAAATACTTCTGATTTACCCTTTTTTGATAAAAACGCCGATGAAATTGAATATGGATATTATCATGGTTATACAAAGTTTGATAAAGAAGGGTTAGAACCAGCATTTCCTTTCGGATTTGGATTAAGTTATACTCAATTTAAATATGAAAATTTACAAATTGAAATAGTATCTGAGAAGATTATTGCTACAGTTGATATATCAAATATTGGTAAAATTATGGGTGAAGAAGTGGTGCAATTATATATCGGCTTTGAAAATTCAAAAATACAAAAACCAATAAAACTATTAAAAGGATTCACTAAAGCGCAACTGCAGCCCGGTGAGAAGAAAACAGTAAAAATTGAAGTCAATAAAAACGATTTAGCATGGTATAATCCAGATAAAATGCAGTGGGATCTTGAAGACATTGAATATAATCTACATGTAGGTGGATCATCAAGAGCTCAAGATCTTCTAACTTCAAAATTTACTATATCCTAAATTAATTTTGTTTATTTTATTTTTGCTCTATTAATTTATACATAGAGTATAAATTGTTAGTAAAACTCCCGTATATTATGAATAATATAGATATGGCAATTGAATTTTTTAAAACAGGGCATAATTGCTCTCAATCCATCTTTTGCGCGTATTCTTCTTTATTCGGATTGGATTATAGGACAGCCTTTAAAATAGCTAGTGCATTTGGGGGCGGTATGGGAAGAGTTGGAAATACCTGTGGGGCTGTAACAGGAGCATTAATGACAATAGGGTTATTTAGTAGAAATACAAATCCAGAAGATAAAGAAAATAAAGAGAAAACTTATGAATTAGCTCGATTATTTATTGATAAATTTAAAGAATTAAATGGCACGGTTTTCTGCAGAGAATTAATAGGGTGCGATTTAAGTACGCCTGAGGGATTAGAGGAAGCTTCTAATAAAAATGTGATTGAAACTGTATGTTTTAATTTAGTAAAAAGTTCTGCTTTAATCCTAAATGATCTGATTAATGAATAAACTTGAGTTTAACCGTCAAGTCTATTCATTTATGCCTCTAAGATTATTATACTATCGAACATCTATATAAATCAAAAAAAGAGTAATGAGAAAAACTTTTTATTTGCTTTTATTATACTTTTCTTTATGCCCATATATATATTAGCCACGAAATTACAAAATCCTGATCTCTTCGAGAAAAGAAAAGAGCAGGGAGATAAGTATTTAAAACTTGTTCGAGAGAAAG
Organism: Promethearchaeota archaeon; assembly: GCA_011364975.1. GTDB lineage: Archaea > Asgardarchaeota > Lokiarchaeia > Sigyniarchaeales > SOKP01 > SOKP01. The sequence continues at coordinate 5,930 of RDOE01000099.1, forward strand.
TACCTAGTATAAAATGGATTGCTCACTATGCTATCCTTGGCCCATATGATTTCATTGATATATTTGAAGCAGAAAGTGAACAAGAAGCTGCAAAGGTATCATTACTATCAAGATCAGCAGGTGCTTCTTTTGCAGAAAGCTGGACAGCAATTCCATATTCGAACTTCATTAAAATTATTGAAGATCTTAAATAAGTAAAGAATTTTAAAAAGTTAAGCTATTAATAATTTTGAATTTTTTAAATACAACCACTTAGATTATGCTTTAAGTCAAATAGGATTTGTTTTACGAGTTTGGCAAGACAAATTTATATTTATACATGGGTTTTTGGTAAATATCCAGATGATCATTATCATTTTTCTAGTTTTTGGTGGTAAATTTGGAAAAGAAAACTAAAAGAATTATCCTTATAGCGAGTGTTATTGGTATAATTATTATAATAATTAGCTTTCCGATATACTTATTTGTACCTAATCTTATTTTTGTAAAACATGTTATCGATGACAGTTTCTGGGCAGCAAATTATATAGCATATGCGGATCTTGATGGTGATAATGATCAGGATTTAGTAGGATGCGCTTATTATGGTGATGATATTGCGTGGTGGGAATACTCAGAGGGAAATTTTACAAAGCACTTTATTGATAGCTCTTTTACACGTGTAATTCATGTTCATCCTGAGGATTTAGATAGAGATGGAGATATTGATATATTAGCAACTTCGGAAGTTCTTGATCAATTAGCATGGTGGGAAAATAATGGAACCCATTTTACTAAACATGTGATAACGTCCTCTTACGATCATCCTCTCAGAATAAATAGTATTGATTTTGATAATGATGGTGATATTGATATTTTAAGTACTTCAATCAATGAGGTTTCTTGGTGGGAGAATGAAGGTAATCTGAATTTTACTCAACACGCTGTTTCGTCTGATCTTAATAGTACTTTCGATGAGCATCATCATTTTATTCATGCCGTTGATTTAAATCGTGATGGAAATCTTGATCTTGTAACGGGTGGTGCATCAACTAGTCATGGAGGGTTATTCTGTTGGAAAAATGAAGGTAATGGAACTTTCACAAAAATAAGCGTAACTAATAATTATATGAGAGTTCATGATGTTCGAACAGGAGATATGGATAGAGATGGTGATCTTGATTTTGTATGCGGTTCTTTTAGCTCTGATGAGTTAAGTTGGTTTGAAAATAGAGGAGATTTTAATCTTATAAAACATAATATCGCAGTCAATTTTGATGGGTCTAATGGAGGATTTCCATGTGATTTAGATAGGGATGGAGATATGGATGTAGTTGGATTAGCATATAATGGAGAAAAGATTAGTTGGTTTGAAAATGTTGGATTTAACAATTTCAATGAACATATTATTAGTGAGGATGTAGATCAAGCTACCAGTTGTTGCGTTTTTGATATTGATAAGGATTCTGATTTAGATATTTTTTCAGCAGCAGGAAGTGAAATCGCATTTTGGGAAAATACCTTATCTAATTAAAATAAGGTTGGATTACTTTAATTTGGTCCCATGCTTTGCTAAAAATTTTATGATATTTTTACCGTGCTTGAGGACATATTGATTACTTGATTTACTTCCGCAAGATCTACATTTAAAATCATAAGCAGAATTAATTATGCCGCAATCAGAGCATGAATAATAGGCAATCTTCTTTTCCATCCATTTATCAAAGCCTTCATTTTTAAGGTAATTTTGATCTTCCCATAGTTCAAATCGGTGTGCTCCCGCTGCTTGAAAGTTTTTTATTTCTTCGCAAGGATAATTATCACACTCTCCACAAAAATCTACTCCTTTTTCCTGGGCACATGGATACATTTTGCAGGTATCACAGTAAGGAATTCGTTTTTCTGAGCGGCATCCATAACATTTCATTTCATCAATAGTAATACCAAATTGCTTAGCTAAAACTTCAAGACGTTTGGGATCTTCTTGTGTAGCAATAAAAACAGTACAAGCAGGGCAAAATAACCCACATACAGCCGCATGAGTTTTATTATATTGCATATTAAGAGAAAATAATCCTTTACTTTTTAATATTAAACTTATATCACTAAATTTGGGCATTTAATTTATTTAAAAAAAATAAAAAAAATAGTGATTAAATTAAATTAAGAGAGAAAAGTAGCTTAAATTTAATACTAGCGATATCCCACTTGCAATCAACATAATAATACTTCCCACTAGCAAGAGGTTATCCTTAAACTTTATTGAGTGTACTAAAATAAAAATTATAGCAATATTCCCTATTATGCTTGAAATAGTTGAAATGAGAATAAATATTAAATAATTTGATATAATATCTAAACCAGAAATAGTAGAAAGGACTTCATAGAAATTGCTTAGTAGTACTATTGCCATTAAAGTATACAGGATCATAAAAATAATGCCAGCATACCTAAGAAAATTATGATATACTTCTCTATTTCTCATACCAAAAAAGTAAAATCCTAGGCCATAAGTGATAAAATATGGTAAAAATTCTAAAATATCTCTAAATACATTGTATGAAATGTATAATTGTTCTTCTAATGGAGTATAAATACCAGTTAGAAGCATTATAGGAAGAAAAATGGCTATTACATAAAATATAATGTTTGCCAGACCTAGATTTACCAAAATTTTTGGTGATTTTACATTCTCTTGTTGATTTTTTCCTGAAAGAATTATTAATACGTTAAAGGCTATTGGTATTGCAAATAAAATCCAATTAAAGAGATTAAAAAATAAAAATTGCGGAAAATAAACTTGTAGTCCTATAATTTCTCACCCTCTAATGCGATATGAATGAATATTTCTATTTAATAATCTTCTATTAAATTGATATAATAAATGTTTTGGATCATCTTGGTATTCTAAAATTTAGTTAGCAAAAGTTTCAACGTTATTTTTGGATTAAAGCTAAAAAATCATGAATTACTTTTTGCTATCATAATTAATGTTATTAATAGATTTTTGGGATTAATTTGAACTTAACTCTTTCTTTATATTCTCTATATCCTTGAAGATAATTGTATATAAAAAATAGTAAGAGTACTCATTAAAACAATATATAATAAAATTATCCTTAAATCTTTTTATTAATATCTTCTCTTCCTAACGCTGTACAATAAAGGTCCCATTCTCTGATTGCTGAAACAAGATTAATAAATTGCTTTTTGAAGTTAATAATTGTCGAATATTCATTGAAATAATATTTGGGTTTAATGTAACCCATAAATTTTTCTTCTATAGTTCTTCTTGGCAACCATCTTTTTTCATTAATTTCTCTAAAATGATCAAGTTTACTTTGATCCAAATCTGAAAATAATCTGTTTGATTTCATATGAATTTTAACTAAATGAGAATCAAGAATTTTGTGTTTAAGTAATCGAATTTCCAAGCTAAAAATGATATAGTAATCTGGATTTAATTTAACAATAAACTCATCATTTAATTTTCCGCTTAATATTGGTATAATAAGAATTAGGAGTAGGTATACTATAAAAATTCTTGAAAAAGCAAGAATGATTAAATAATTGGAAGAAAAATAGATTGTAAGTATTATTAGTATTATAGTAATGTAGTAAAAGGTAAGATTGATAATTATTATTGGATTTTTCTTAAATCGCTTTTTAAGTGATACCCTAGCATAAGACAAAGAGAAGATATAATAATAACTAAACAAAACAGCAAGAAAAGAACTAATTAAGGCGCTCATAAATGGAAATTGATCGTTTGTAAATAAATCCTTGAAAAATAGTGAAGACATCAATAATACAATTAATAGACTTAACAATAAGAACTTTTTAAACAAATTTTTAACATATTCTTCTTTAAATTTATTACTTAAATTAATAAATTTTTTCTCATCATCCAAGATTAGATTTGGAGTGATTTCATTATTATTATTCACTAGAATCCCTCCATAAACCTATTTTATCTTTCTCTTCTCTTGGTGAGGTCCAAAATTTTTCAACAATTTCACGAAATAACTTGAAATCAGGATTATCTGTTTCATTAAGTTTAACCATATGAAATTTGCTTGTCTTTTTGTTGATCTTGATATATTTACTTTCTTTAAGTGTTTCAAACGCATGAAGTAGCTTCTCACGCCTATCAATATCTAAACAATTCATGATATCTGTTTTGGATATTACTTCCTCCGATTTTTGTAATTTTGCTAAACTCATAAGAACTTGGCCTCCTCGAATCGAAAAAATAGTAGTTAATTTATCAAAAATCCTACAAATTGAGTTTTGAATCTTTAACAGATCATTATAAAATTCAATTTTTTGATGACCCTTCAATCTAAGTTCAATTTCAAAATCATCTAATCCATACTTTTTTGTTAACTCATTAAAAGATTTCATCCTAATCAGAAAATTTTGATTTAAAAATATTAAACGTTTTATGTATATCTATGGCATTTAGGTATTTATTTTCATGTCTCTATAAATATGGCTTAAAAGACATACTGTATGTCATTTAAACCAAAAACTTGACAAATACCTTTTTAAACATATTTATTATTAATAATTTTAGGAAATCACAAAGATGATTATTAGAGTAAGATAGAAATGAAAGAGAATTTTGAATTAGAGATGAATAGTTCAAAAACTGTTTTGTTTAACTTTGAATTGAATAGAACCCAAAGTACGATCACCCTAATAATTTCCTTAATTGGTATATTTATACTACCATTGATATTAGCGAGCGAAATTTTTATAAATCTTTTTCAAAACATATTTGTAGCAATACCTAGTTATTTTTCTGACCCGGAGCATTATGCGGAATTATACCTTTTCAACAATCTCGCCCCTAATATAACAAGAATGATAATTTTCAGCGTATTTTTATATCTAAGCATTTATACCTTAAAAAAGCT
>RDOE01000100.1 GCA_011364975.1 Promethearchaeota archaeon
AAGCGTAATAATTAGACGAAGAAAGATTAATATCGAAAATTTGGAAATTTAATTTGTCCATGGCTAAAACAGTGATCTTAGACCCGTTAAGACTTGAAAAACTCCATTGAATGCTATAATAAGTATATGCTGGTTGAAAATGAACTGGATAATATTCATTATAATCTAAATAAGCCATTTGTTGAGTTGCTATATTTACTTTAGAGAATTTAATATCATTAGTGGGGAAAAAGACTACAAAAATACCACAAATTACCATTGAAAGCAAAAAACAAGCTATGAAAATTTTTTTCCTTTTGTTAATCATTTTAATTTAGATTATAAACCGATTATTTGAGACTTTATATATTGGAATTCTATTGTAAAATTATGAGTTTAATAAGGAAAATTTTCCTCTTAAATCTATCTTTTATAGTGATAGCTAATGTTTACGAATTACTTAAATTAATTTGATTCATAATAATATTAAATTTTAAAAAATGAATTAAAGTGAAGAATATTTGAATGTTAGCTTACACCATGCTCATCTTTTTGCATCTAATATAGATAAAAGTATCAAATTTTATAGAGAAATGTTTGGAGCAGAAATTTTATTTGATTTAACCATGGCAGGAGCCCGAAACGTTATGATATCCTTAGGCTCTGCAAAAATTAACTTTTATGATCAGCCCCCTAAAGATAATTTTCGAGGAGCAATCCATCATTTAGGAATAGAAACTAGTAATATTGAACACCTTGTGGAACACATGAAAAGTAAAGGATATAGCTTTAGAAATCAAATAAAAAGCTTAGGAATTTGGAAATACGTGATGGTAGAAGCCCCAGATCATGTTTTATTAGAGCTTTTTGAAATCGTTATGACCAAAATTCCTGAGGAGGATTATAAGAAAATCTCAAGTTTGAATTAATAAGTTAGTATTTTTAAATATCTCCCCTAATTCCAGCTTCCTTATCATTAATCGATTACAAGTGGTAATAAAAACTCGCTAAGGGATGTTCTTCTCACTTCTCTAAAAGACCAATACTAAAGCACCTCATTGAAATAGAGCCATGCTGAAACCCTTCATGGATAAATTCAATTGAATCAGACTCTTCCCAAAGAGCAAGGATATAAATCATTGGAAGATAATGATCCCATGTAGGAATTCCCAAATTAGAAACCGCTCCCATGTTTTGAAAGTGAATTAAATCATGATAATTTCTATTTATAATATTTTCTTTAACTTTTTCATCAAGTTCTTTGGCCCATTTCATTATTGGTGCATCAACCTCGTAATCAATTTTTCCAAGATTATGGACAATATTTCCACTGCCTATGATCAGAACCTCTTCCTCTCTTAGGAAAGCGAGATTCTTTGCCAACTGAAAATGATAGTCAATTGGTTTTAACTCCCAATTATTAAATCCATAATCTAAACTTAATTCTATTACAGGGATGTTAGCTTGGGGATATATATGGGTAAGTATTGCCCAAGACGCATGATCATATCCCCAATTCTCCTCACGAACTACTCCATAAGAAGCTAATCTCTGACTAATTTTTTTTGCTAACTCTGGCTCTCCAGGGCTTGGATAATTGAGTGTGTAGAGCTCCCGTGGAAAGCCATAAAAATCATATATCATCCTTGGAGTTTTACTGCTTAACACTTTTGTGCCAGAAGTTAACCAATGAGCAGAAATTACTACAATCGCTTTGGGTTTGGGTAAACGATTTCCTAATTCCCGCAAATTTTGTGTAAAAAGATTATCCGATATTATATTCAAGGGAGATCCATGACCAATAAATAGTGCGGGAAATTTTTGTTTTATTTTTTTATCACTCCTCATATACGATTACATCTTTATACTGAAATCAGTGTGGTATATTATGACGATTAATACTTATAAATATTTTTTCTATAATCCTTTATAATAAGAAAATATCCTTTAAAGTATTGGAGGTAGCATTTTTGATTTTTTTTATATATAGAGCTTCCAATTTCCTACTTCAAGTTAATCCCGTCCTAATTTGAGCTAGATTAAATAACAATTAAGTAAAAACTTAAATAATCGAAGTATCTAAATTAATTGGGTTTAGTACCATTTTTAAATACCCATATGAAGTGATGGAAATGAGGCTTAAAGTATGCTTTAAATGTCATGAATTTGTACCTATCCTTGAGAATAATTATCATAATACACAGGAAATCGTGGCGTTTGAAAAATTTCACTCCGGTCATCCGGTACAAGTTGTTAATGAAGAAGAAGTCGCAAATTTAAAAAGATGGACTGGAAAGCCTTCTGCTGGAGAATAATTTTCGTTTTAAAGTTAAATAAAAAAGCTAATTATATTAAACAAATAATTACTATAAATAGGAAGAAATTTTATTATCTTTACCTTTTTCCAATCTTTTCAAGAGAATTAATGATTTAAATTTTTATAAAAGCAATTTTATACTATTAAAAATTAAATTTTCTTTTAAGAAAGAAGTCTAGAATAGATCGATAAAAATAAAGATAGAGATTAGTAAATGGCAGATATTGAAAAATTTAAAAAAACATTTGATAGGGGTTATTATTGTTTCTGTGTCGCTGATCTATTAATTTAATAAGTAAGGTTGAAAATTTTATATTACTTCAAATTAATATAACACTAATACTTTAATTGATAGTTATACATTAATAAAATTTTAATAAGTAGAGAAATTATGTCAGAGGAATTTGTACCACGTAGCTCTAAACTTGCGTTTGGGGGAATTACCTTTATTAGTGGAATATTCTCAAATTTAGTGATAGCAACATCGTTTACGTACTTTTATAATGTGAAATTGGGATTAGATGGGTTTTGGACAGGATTAGCATGGCTCATTTTTATCATTTGGAATACGTTAAATGACCCTCTCCTCGGGTTTATTGAGGATCGTACTAAGTCGAAAAAGTACGGAAGAAGAATTCCTTACATTCGGTTTGGAGGATTAATCTATGCCGTGTTATTCGTGCTCAGTTGGATACCATTTTTTACTAGTGATAATCAATTAGGTTTATTCTTCAATATGCTCATCATGTTATTTTTATTTGATACGTTGTTTACAATGGTCGGGTTAATCTCGTATTCATTACCCGCAGAAATGGCCATCACGAGTGCAGCACGTTCGAAGTTGAACATATTTGGATCTGTTGGCAATGCGTTAGCTTTATTATTTTCCTTTGTGATCCCAACTTTATTGTTAACGGGAGATGAGCCAGCTACTAGTGATCCTAATTTTCCAACATTTCTCATTACCATGTTTGTGTTAGGAGTGGTTGGAGCTATTATCATGTATGTGAGTAGTTTTTATATCAAGGAAAATAAGTATACCCAACTTGAGGAGCCACTTGGTATTAAAGCCAGTTTTATTGAATCATTTAAGAATCGCCCGTTTTTGGTATTCGAACTGTCAAACTTCTTCTTTTTAATCGCCGAGTTCATTTTAACGAATGGGGTATTATATTGGGTTGATTTTGTGCTTGGGTTATCCGGTTTTATGGCCATGATCCCTTTACTAGTGTTTTTCGTAGTAGTTTTCTTATTCTTCCCAGTATATAGTAAATTAATTATAAAATATGGACTGAAAAAAGTTTTCATCTTTCTATTAGTTTTTACGGGAATTTCCTTTATCATTTCCTTCGCAATAGCGTGGACTCTTTATTTATCTTTTATCGCTATGATATTGATCGGTATTGGAATCTCTGGTTACTTTATCACCAATCAATTAGTGATGGCGGATATAATTGATAATGATGAGATATTAACAGGCAAGCGACGGGAGACGAGTTATGCTGGAATGAACGCGTTATTAACCAAACCCACAAATTCAATAGGACCTTGGATTTTACTTTCAGTCATGACAATATTTGGATTTAATAATACCCCCGGGGCCGTGCAAACAGAATCTGCAAAATTAGGTATCATGGTTGCTTTTACGATCATACCCGCTATTCTGATTCTACTTAGCGCATTCTTTATTAAGTTTTTCTCTCTAAGTGGTCCAGAATGGAATGATAAGAAAGAACATCTAAGAAAGGTACATGCTGAAAAAGAGAGGGCATATTTAGAGCATGTGAGAGCCCAAGAGATTGAAGAAATATAAATACTCCACCTCTTTTTAATATTAATACATAATTACCCATTTTTTTCTTATTTTTAGCGTATACATAATCTTATGGAAAGTATTAAATTAGATTTGAATTCATAAAGAAACAAGTTCTATAATATGTAAATTATTATAGTTTCTCTCAATGTGCAATCCCTAATGTAAAAATGTTGAGTAAATCATCAACACCACAAAAGTTTGAGGCTAAAAATAATCGAATAAATATTAAAATCAAATTTAAAAAAAAATACGGTAATTTTTAGTTATTAGGGTTCTTATTTTTTGTTTAGTGCATCATTAATTCCCGCTATCCGTTTTATCATTTCTTTTCGGGATTCAATATCATATTGGGTGGTAATTGCTATACTTTCCATTACAGGAGATCCACCACCATGATAACTTCCAAAGAGATGGACTCCGCCCGTAGCAGAACAGTATGCATCACCAACATATCGCCAAAATTGTGCCGCATTTTCGGGAGAAATGTTTGGATTTCTAGTAATGTATTTATAAAGATGATCCTTAAGCTCGGGATTAACAAAATCTCTTTCATGAGGGAATGTGGCTGGAATACCTCCTGAAAGATCAACTATGATCTCAGCTTCACGAAATACATTTTCCCCCGATAAACATCGTCCTACATTACAATAAATTGAATTTGGAATGTAACTGCCAGGGCCATAAGGAATAAAGCCTACACCAGGCATATATACTTCCGGTTTACCTAAATCTGATGCGGTGTATCCTGCAGCATAGCCAAGTTCTGTGACCATTATCAATTCCGCTAATTTACTCCTCACATGTGACGCTCCATGAATATTGTTATATTCTGCAGCTAAAGCGGCAGTTCCCACTACTAAATCCCCAATAGCAGGTTTACAACCAGAATAACTATGACGATGAAATAGAGCAAATAATAACGCAAGAGTACCAGCATGTTGATATTCACCACAAAGAAAAACTCGTTCCCATGGAACAAATACATCATCAAAAATGATATAGGAATCTGTTGCCCCAGGCATAAACCCACGTTTAAAATATTCTCTTTCCCGCAAATTATGAATGGTAATTACTTGCTTTACACCTTCATAATCCGCCGGTACCGCAAATGCAACGGCATAATCTTTATCCTCTGGTCTTAATGCTCTTGTAGGGACAACCAGAATCTCATCAGATACTGAGGCTTCTGAAATGTGAAGCTTGCAGCCTCGAACTATAATTCCATCTTTCCTTTTATCCACAACACGAACATACATATCTGGATCTTCCTGGTCTGCAGGACGCTTTATTCGATTACCTTTAACATCCGTTTGAGCACAAGCGGCAACTAAATCTTCCTTCTGAAATCGCTCCAACCATTTTTTAAAATTGTTGTGATAATTGGTTTGCCCATTATTTGATTTATCTGCTTCATAACTTACATTATATACTGCATTCGTTCCATCACATCCCATACAACGTTGAATACATCCTCCCACTTTCTGGCAGATCTTACGGGTCATATCTTGTTTTTTATGAAGGTCATCCGTATTTTGATGAATATGCGTAAACCGATTAATTATTTCGCCTGTAAGATGAGACTTTGCAAGTATTAAATCCTTGAAGTCTGGGTCCTCCACTACATCAAAGGTTGTTCCCATGGTATTAAGACAGGGTATTTGACGCTCATCTAACCGATCAATTCTTTCCCCATCAAAGAAAATGTTTTTTTTCATTTTGCTTAAATCTTTCATATATTCTTCTTTTGTTCTCATTTTGTAGTCCTCTATTTAATTTTTATAATAATGGATCTAGTTTATGATATTATCCTTTAAAAATACCAGTTAAAGAGATATCATATTATAAATTATCAATATCTATTTATGTTTCAGAAATATTTAATGTTTTAATTATTTACTGTAACTACTTAACATAATTTTCCATTTGTAATCAATATAATTCTTTCTTAACGTTAGATAGGTTCAAGTTGATTTAAAATGAAGAATCCCCTAATTAAAAGATTCCCTTCTATTGCTTGTTGTGGTATTGATTGTGGATTATGCCCTACGTATTATACTAGTGGCCCATCGAAATGTCCAGGCTGCGGTGGACCAGAATTCTCCAGTAAACATCCTTCTTGTTCAATTTTAACCTGCTGTGTTAAAACTAATAGCATTGAAACATGTGCTGACTGTACTCAATATCCTTGTGAAAAATTAAAATCATGGGATAAAGCGGATTCTTTTGTTACACATAAAGTTTGCCTTCAAAACCTGGATATAATCAAACAACGCGGACTGGAAAGGTTTATAGAACAACAAACTAGTCGAGTGAAAATTCTTGAGCACTTACTGAATTCCTATAATGAGGGAAGATCAAAGAGTTTTTTCTGTATCGCGGCTACCCTGCTTCCTATTGATGATCTACGTGATATTATTATTAATGCGGAACGAAGAATTCAAGAAGAGAGTATAAGTTCAGACGGTATTAAATCGAAATCAAAAATTGTAAAGAAAATGCTTACTCATTATGCAATAAATAAGAACATTGAATTAAAATTAAGAAAGAATACTCGTTAGTATTTTTAATATTAAAGATATTAGAGCTCTAAACTCTTTTTTATTCTTTTAAGTTAACATGTTATACTGCTTATTGTTATACTCCTCTAGTCGGTATCTTGGTCTTGCTAGTTTTTTTCCTATAATATCGGTATTAAATCCATTAATTCCTACAAGGATCCTTGCAGTTAACCCCACTGGACCTACTCCTATTATCACTAGAAAATATTAGTTATTCTTAAGTAGTAAATCTAAGATTCTACTTTTAGCACTTTCTGCCATTGTTTTCATCCTTTGAATATCATGTCTTGATTCAAGATAGTGAAAATTGAAAAACATTTTTCCTCTCATGGTATAAACTAAAACTGTAATTGCTCCCATCGCAAAGGAAATGGCTCCATAAAATGAGTCTATCGAAAAATTTTTAGAATCTAATTCAATACCCATACGATCCAGAGAACCCAAATTCGTAATTGCAAAAGCTTCTTGATGACTAGCTATTTCTAAAAATAAAGGTGCTAAGTCTTTTAGAATCTTAATTGGAACCCCAGTATGAACCATTTTATGAATCTTATAGACTTTTTTATCCCGTAAGGATAAACGTAATTTTCTTTGATATTTTTTAGCATTCGACCAGAAATCATAATTCTCTTTGTATTTCATCTTTACCACGGCTCCACTAGCGTATAAACCAAAAGCTTCACCAATTGGATAACTTAATCTCTCTCTAAGATTAACAGGGTTATTTATTATAGAAATATCTGGTAAAAAAGCAGTGCAAACTACACTATGAACTGAAACTTCTTTCTGTTTACACAGTTGAATAAGCAGGTCAGTTTCATCTCTAGATAAGTTCCATGAAAGTAATCTAAGATCATCTTCTTTATAATCAATATCATGAAGGATCTCTTTTTTCTTTTTACCATATTTAAGAAAATAATAAATTCCTAAGAATAGTAATAGTATTTTGGTACGAAAAGCTGAATTTGGGATTTTCTTTCTAATTTTTGGAGGAAAAATATCTTCTTCGCTCATTGGTGAATTCAATGGTGTTACTTCAATATCGGGATTATTTAGAAATTCAACAAGATCTCTAGTTAAGAGAGCCATAGATAAACCATCAGTAATAGTATGTTGAGCACAAAGTATAACATCATTTTGTTCTAAAGAGTGTAGGAGAGTGACACGGAAAAGAGGTTGGTTAGGATCGCCCATATCGAAAGGTTTTTCCAAATTTTTAAGAAAGAATTTAGAAGTTTTTGAATCATTTTCAAATTCAGCAGTTTCAATAGGGATGTCCCCTACATCTTTTGAGGTAAACCAGTATGTACCCATATCATCAGCCTCAATCCTGGCTTTCAATAATGGATGCTTTTCTTGAGCTTTACGTAGAGCTATTTTTAATTCATTATTTGAGAGAGAGCCTGTAATATGGAGCACTATAACTAAATTATAAGGTTGTCCGAGAGAAAGGTTCAAATATTCTAAATCGTTAAGCTTTCTTTTCATGAGAATCATATAGTTATTGTTTCCTTCTTTCTCTAATTAAGTTATCTTTTATTAGGTTTAAGTTTTGCTTTTGTTCTTTTTTCTTTCAGATCCTGGGCATCTTTTTCATTGCTAATAATTCTAAAAATATTTGGTTTCTTTCCACTTTCTTTGAAAGCTTTATCTAATTCCTCATCTAAATCATCATCTGAATACTCTCTTTCATTCATAAAATAAACTAAAAAAGTGTAAATTATATCTTTTTTCTATGAATTCCAAATATGTATCGATAGATAAAGCTATAAATTTTTTTTTTCCCTTGGATTAATTTGTAAAGATCTTTAAATAAACAAAGTAACATTATAAAATTGTATATTTTGAGATAAAATATAATAATTTAGGTATAAGGATTGAAATTAAAACATTTTAAATTTGTTCTATTAGTGCTAACCAGCCTTCTTTTGGGATTAAATTGGTTAAGAATGGGGAAAGCAGATGTAACATATACTACAATTGAAACTTTAGAAGATTATTGTTGTATAGATGATTCTTATGTTAATCAGAGTAGTCCTGATGATAATTATGGAGATTTGATATTCTGGTCTCTTGAACATTCGACATCTAATTGGATGATGACTTACTTTAAATTTAATTTAACTAATAAACCGAACAACACAATAAATTCCGAGGTAATTTTGTCATTGACTCCGTATTTTGATAGAACTATAGCTCCTATGTTTGTTTCAAATAATTCTTGGACCGAGGAATCAATAACTTGGAACAATCAACCCCCTATTAGTATGGAATATTTGCCTTTTGAAATAGTTATGGACATTGGAGAAATGGAAATAAATTGCCATATTAATATTTCTGATTATCTCTCTTCTGAAATGATTTCTTTTTTAATAATTAGTCCTACTGAGGAGGATGGATCCAGATTAGGGTATTCTAAGGAATACGTTGATGCTAAATTTAGACCTAAAATAGTTTGGACATATGAGTTGGAACATTTGATTAAGGAACCCTATGATTTGATAGGAAATTTAATTGTAGGATCAATAGGATTCGGGGTTGGATTTATCTTGACTTCTGTTTTATTTATTAAATTAAGAAGAAGAAAAAAGTAAAAATAAAAGAATTAATTAGTTTTTTTCAATTTTTATTATTTACCCTATTATCTTTTAGCCAAGGTAATTTATTTATTAAATCTAAGATGTTATGCAAATATAAGATCTAATTACAGTTTTAGATTAAGATTCTATTGCAAAATATCCATCAAACATTTTTTCACGAAATTTTCATTGAAATTAGACTCTGAATTACCTTTCCATCCCAATTTAATTTGAAATTGGGATAAAATTTGAGGGTGAATCCATTCTGACTTTTAATCCCAAGGGATTTGTCGAACAAGTTTAGCTTGACATCGGATTACCCTACTCTACCGGGGTAAGCTACTTTACTAAATGGCCAGTCTGTGTTGATCCAATCCCTTACAGTATGAAACAAAATATCATCCAATCCTTTCTTGTATTCGGTTTGACGTACCCACATGTAGACTACGGCATCTGCGCCGGTTCTTTTACAATATTCAACAAATTCCGGGATATGGCTATATTTCTGGGGTGGATTGATATAGATACAGCCAAGAACTTTGGTTTCGTCTAGTGATACAACCGTGTAGGCAAAAGCTTTTCGATCGAGAAACTCTTGTTGGTGATTTTCCAGGTCGATGAGATTTTCTTCAATAGTGAATCCAGTTCTCGGCCAAGAACTACCAAACATGCCATGGAGAAGCTCCCGACTTTCGATAACTGCTTCATAATCCTTTTCAACATCGTCTATGGACAGCATTCGAAGGCGAAAAAGGTCTGTCTCGAGCAAGGTAGGAATTTTAAAATCATCTGGTAAGAATTTTTTTGTATTCATTGATTCTTTCTTTTCTATCATCTTCAGAATTATATAGGATGTTTTAATTCATATAAATTTTTTATTAAATACAAAATTTACAATTTGTTTTACTCTTTCAACAAAAATTTTCATTTCGTATGTTTTCGTCTTTTATTGTGAAAACAATTATTTTTCTCCTAATTTGGAGCAAAGATCATAATTCTTAAATAAAAAATCAACCCAATATTCTTAAGTTAAAAGATATAAAATTTTGAGGATATTAAAATGAAATCAAATCGAAAAACAAAATCATTGATCCTAATACTTTTAGGACTCCTTTTTGCTTTATCACCCATAATAAACAATAGTCTCAATTTTAATGGGGAAAATAACGACAGTAGCAATTTAGACAATGAAGATCTAAAAATCTCAGCTGTATCGGGAAGAATTCATATTGATAATAATTGGACATATACAGCGGGTAACTACACGTGGTGTACAGGATCAGGAACGTATCCGGACCCCTACATCATACAGGATTTGGTAATAGATGGTGGAGGTTCGGGGAGTTGCATCTGGATTGAGAATTCTACCGTGTACTTTAGGATTGAGAAT
>RDOE01000101.1 GCA_011364975.1 Promethearchaeota archaeon
GACCTTCTATGGCCTGTTTTTTATCAGGCTTTTCCTCTGCTTTAGCCCAGTCTATCGACAATTTTATTCACTTTGAAGTATATTTTTTGTTTTTTTTATTAAAAATTATTTAATTTTATATTATTAATATAAAGGCTCTATTTTAAAAATCTATTTTTATACAAATTCCAGATTTTGATATATCAATTATGTAAAATATATTTATTTTATGGTGACAATACTATAATATTAATTTTTGCTTGAATCAAATGATTGTTATGGAGTCTAAAACTGAGCCTAAAACTGAGATAGAATTCATATCAACTTCGGGAGTATTTAAAACTCCATTTAGCATGATTATAATTTTACAATTATTCGTTGGGGGCATAATTTTAATAGTTGTAAATTTATGGTTTTTAAATAGCATATATTTTCTTTTAACAGGATCCCAATTTTATCCATTTGAGCCGAAAGCAGAATGGTATTATTGGTTATTAGTTCCCTTAAATTGTTATGCGGCAATATATTTATTTACATTTACGGTAGTAGTATTTTCTGCAGGTATATTTAAGATTTTAAATAAAATATATCCTCCAAAAGAAGGAGTATTTGAAAAAGGCAGTAAAGATTGGGTATATATGCATAGAAGATTTTGGACAGCGTATTTTCCAGTTTGGTTAGCAAGAACCTTACCTTTACCTTGGTTAGACATTGTTGCTTATCGTATATTAGGAGTGAAAGTAGGAAAAAATGTTGTATTATATGAAGGATATGTTGATCCCTTATTTATAAAAATTGGCGATTTTACCATGACATCCTTAAATATTTGCATATTTTCTCATTTAATTTATCATGATAAGGTCTTAATTAAAAAGGTTAACATTGGTAAAGCGTGCGTAGTAGGTCCACATACTATAGTCTCCCCAGGTACTATTATGGAGGATTTTGCAGTTTTAGGAGTAAATAGTTATACATCGATAGATCAAGAATTAAAGGGGAACCTTATCCATGTAGGAACCCCCGTAAGCATGACCTTACCAATTCAAAGCCTTGAAGAATCGCAGAAAAAGGCAAAGCAAGTACAACAAGGAAAGGATAACTCAAATTCAATTAAAATTGAAAAAAATTTAGAGTAAGTGGTGAGAATTTTTTGTTTCAGCCAGCTAGTTTAAAAGGAGATTCACCTACACCCATAGATGAGAGAATAAGGAATAGATTTATCATTATATATATTTTAATAATAATTTTTAGTTTTATTCCAGGTTGTTTTTTTGAATATTATTATATAATAACATTTTGGACAGAAACATTTTATTGGCTTTTTTTTCTCTTGCTTCCGTTCAATGTATTAATTCTTATATACTTAATTCAGATAAGTGCTACAATTATCGCTGCTTTAATAATAAAAGTGATAAATCTTATACATACTCCAAAAGAGGGTAATTTTAAAAGAGCGATTAATGATAAAGATTACTTATATTGGAATATAAGGAATATTGTAAAGAAATGGCCCCTTTATGTGATGGCTAGTAATCCCTTTCCTTGGTTAAAAAATAGGTTTACGTTGAGGTTTTTTGGCGTAAAAATTGGACGCCATTGTATCTGCGATAATAGCTGGATTTCCTCTGAATTTGTATCGATTGGTAAGAATGTAATATTAGGAATGAATTCAACACTTATTTGTTTTGGTATTGAACAAGATAATTTCATACTAAGGAAAATTATAGTAGAAAATGATGTGCTAATAGGAGCGAAGTGCGTAATCTTACCCGGGACAATAATCAAGCAAAATAGTAAATTAGAAGCTCATTCATATACTGATTTCAATGAGACTCTCAAAGAGAATTCCCTTTATTCGGGGCATCCCGCTAAATTAAAAAGTTAATTCTAAATCAATAATAAATGTAGAAGAGATTTGAAAGGTTTTGCCACAATATAGGATATTAGATCAATTTAACCTTCTTTTAATCAGATATTCTGAGATTTGGTTAAAATCTCAAAAGGTAAAAATCCGGATGTTAAAAATTTTAATGGATAATCTCAAAAAACTATTAGAACGAGAAGGAATTTCTTTTCATAAATATCAATTAAGCAAAGATTCATCACGTATTTTATTCTTTTTCGACAATCTCGACATTGAAAAAGCAATAACAGTTTGCTTAAGAGTATTTGGGATTCATTCCATTAGTCCAGCTCTCAGAACATCAAGCAAGATAAACAATATAATAGAGAGAACTTTAGAAGTGGCTCAACTAGTTTTAGAAAAAGGTGATACATTCGCACTTAAAGTAAAAAGATCTGGTAAACATGAATTTAGCTCTTTAGAAGTAGCACAAACTGTAGGAAAAGCTATATTAGATCAGTTCCCAGAATTGCGTTTAAAAGTTAATCTTTCCAATCCCAAGAAGATTATTTTTATTGAAATTAGGGCAGATTTTTCCTATATTTTTTTAGAAATTATTCCGAGTGATTGGGGTGGACTGCCTATTGAGTATAATAAGAAGGTACTTGTCATGGATATCGGACGCATTAATGACCTCTTAGCAGGATTCTTGTTGATGAGAAGAGGTTGCGAAATATATCCTTTACTATTTGATAATAGCAATAATCAAGAGGCTGTACAATCTTGGTTTGAAAACTGGCAAGAAGTCGCCAAATTTGTCCCGTATGATCGTATTCATCTTAAAAAAATTAATCTATATCAAATTTTATCTAATTTAGCAGTTAAATTAGAGGATAATACACATTTTTGCGCTTTATGTAGGATGATTCGAATGGCAATAGTAGCAAAATATCTTAAAACATCTAGCGAGCCGTTCATTCCTAAAATCAGGGCTATTACAGACGGAGCATCCTTAAATAATATGACGATTTGTAACGATATAGTTGATTTAGAATCACTTTCTTTAAACTCATTATTCTCTGTTTATCCTATTTTCACTTCATTAATTGGATTAGACGAAAATATAATTAATAATCTCTTAACTCGCATATCTTCTAATTTAAATAAATTTACATATTGTGTCTTTAAACCAAAGAATCAAGAAATAAATGTAGAGACTGTAAAAAATTTATATGTAACCCTCAAGATTGAAGAGTTAGTTGAACAGAGTTTAACTAATCTAGAAGATATTAAGCTATATTTTAAGTTGGATTAATAAAAAATTACAAAAAATTATTTTACAATGAAGCTTTTTATCTAATATATTTTATCAGTTACATTGTGTGTTTTCATGGCAAAAGTTGAATTGAATCTATTAAACATCTTTGCTTTAAAAGTGAAAAAGAATACTTTACAGTATGAAGCAAAAACCGTAGGCGACATCATAACGAGATTCCTCAATGAATATGGAGAAAAATTAGATAGCAGTATCTTAAGCAAAAATAGAAAGAAATTGAATCCACAAATGGTTATTCTATTGAATGGACAAAATATAACATATATGAAAAGTTATAAGACAAAACTCAAGGATGGAGATAAACTCTACATTTCTTTTCCGATCTCAGGTGGCTAAATAATAACAACACTTTTTTATCTTACTCATTTTTAAATATTTTATCCCATTATGTAAGGATTTATTAAGTTCTACTACAATAACATTATTGTAGGATATTATATCGACATAATTATTTGTGTTAGTGGATGACAAAGTGAAAAAGCTAGCCTTCCTGGGTCTTGATAATGCTGGTAAAACTAGTATCATAACGGCCATAACTAAAAAGTTCGGTTATGAAGAAGAAATATTTAAATTAATGCCCACCAGAAAAATAGCGCGTGATGCATTCCGATTTCTTGGAATTGAATTTGTAAGAATGGATTTTGGTGGTCAGTTACAATATCGTGAAGAATATTTAAAACACCCGACTAAGTATATAAGTGGAACAGATTTAATTTACTATGTTATTGATGCCCAAAATTCAGAGCGTTTTGTGGAAACTGTTGATTATCTTGATCAAATTTTATTATTTTTAAAAGAAGAACGAGAATATCCTCCGATTTGTATTATATTTCACAAATTTGACCCTCAAATTAGAAATGAAAAGGAAATTAACCAGAGAATCCTAACAATCAAGCAAGCTCTTACAAGATATAGTCATGATTTTGATATATTTTTCTTTGAAACAACAATATATGATATTAAGTCCGTAATGGATGCTTTCTCCTCAGGTCTTTCGTTACTATTTGAGAAAATGGAAATGGTGTCTCATTTATTTGCAGAAATGAGTAAAAATTATAACACTTTAATGATTGCTTTGTTTGATGCTAAAGGAATTACAATTGGAGAATATTATAAACCACATCTTCATCTTCAAGAAAAGATAAGAATATATGATAAATATCTAGAGACACAGAGAAGAATCATTGATCAGAATAGAAGAATGTTTGAATTCTCTGATAAATTTGACAACGGTCAAAGATATTCTGGTTTGGTAGAACTTTTAAATTTTGGTAACTTAGATTTTTATCTACTTTTTATTATTGAGGAGGATAAGGAGGATTTAGCTTCAACTATTAAAATTTTAGATAAGATCGAAGCCGCTAAACCTCAAATGGAAAATATGATTTTACAACTAATTCAGTAGAAATACTCGTTTTTTATTGATTATTAAGAAAAGTAACGCAGATGGAGGGAGTCGAACCCTCGAGCGCTTACGCGCACCGGCTTGCTAGGAGGATACGCATTCACTCGAGGCCGGCGTCTTACCAGCTAGGCTACATCTGCATTTTAATGAACCTAAATTTTAAGTTATTATCCTCCATAGGCTCTAATAAAGTTTAGTCCTTAAGGCTATATAATTTTTACTGTAAAGATATAGAAAATGATTAGGATGATATTAGAAAATAAAGTATAGAGATAACTCCTTAAAATTAAGCAGGAACATAAATCTTTAATTTTAAATCTTCATCTAAAAGTTTAATGAGTCCTTCTTGTTCATAATGTTTGAGTAGTAGTTTAACTGCGGAAATTCGTAAATCATATTTTAAAGCAATGTCTGTTGCAATGATGCTTTTCCTTTTTGGAATTGATTCTCGAATTTCTTGTTCGATGGTATTAGGGATAAACGCATCCCTTTCTACAACATTAATTTGTTTGGTTCTACCGTATTTTCTCCTTAAATTTAAGGTTGCTTTTCTGACTAGTAATTTTTCGTCCTTTTCAGACAAGATCGATCACATAAACCAGTTAAAATATTAAATATTTAAGCTGAATGAAATATTAAATACATAAAATTTAATAAAATTTTTGATTTGGGATTATCTATCTAAGATTTTATATCATATTGGAAAAAAACTTAAATAAGCCATTAGCAATTGAACGATAAATTTTTCTTTCATGTGAAAAAGCAGAGACCCGAAGAAACATTTGGAAGTGTTATTGATTATTTTGATGAGAGTAGATGTAGTGAATATTCTCAATCTAAAAGTATGATGAGAATTCAAAGAAGAATAACACTTAGGGCTCTTGAGTTATTGGAAATACCAAAAGGTAATCTTCTTATTCTTGATGCAGGTTGTGGTCCCGGATTCACCTCGTTTTATCTTAATGACCTTAAATATACCCTTATAGCTTTAGATTTAATCCCATATTTTTTAAAATACTATGATATGCGGATAATCAATCCAATCTCCGCAGACATGTGCTTTTTACCCTTCAAACCAAGCATATTTGATGCGATTTTGTCTATCTCTGCATTACAATGGGTTTATAGGGAGATAAATAATCAAAAAATGAATTTCAATCTTATAAATTTAATTAAATCCTTCTATAATGTTCTTAAACCTAACTCTAAAGCAATATTCCAATTTTACCCTAAAAATACTGCTATTATGGATAGTATTGGAAAAATTATAACAAATAACAGTCGCTTTAAAGGAAACTATATAATTGATAACCCAGAGAATCCTAAAAAAAGAAAAGTTTTTTTGATGCTGCAAAAAGAAAGTGAATAATCGTGTACACAGAAAAAATATAATTCCAATTTTTTGTTATAATGAAAAAATTAGTAGTTTAAGTTTAACTCCGGTTTGCATTTTTTGAAATCACTAATTTGTGAGAGATTGTGGGAAATAGTATTAGTTAAAAGTTATATATGCAAGATTACAATTATATTGTTATAAAAAATCTTGTTATAATTAATTATAATATAAACTTAAAATATATGGTATATAAAAATGTACAAACGAAAATATCGAACAATTCATGGAAAGGCTTTAGTTTTACTTTCATTTCTTCTTGTATCAATGGTCTATGGTAGCATAACGCTTTTTATAGTCAACCTATCTGATAATACGATGAATTTAGATGAAATATCTGGCTTTAATAACCCCGAAGAAGTAAGTTCTCCAAGAACGAACGCCATTAGTCTTGATTCTTGGTGGAATGCCTCATTTTTATATCGGAGACTATTAAATATTACAAACTTGTATACTGAGGATTTAGTTGATTTTACAACTTCAATCACATTTGATTATAGTGAGTATGTTTCAAGTGGACATATGAATTCAAGTTTATATGATATAAGAGTAGTAGAAAATGGAATTCTGAGAGATTATTATTATGAAATAGATTATCCAAATCCTAATTATGTGACTTTGTGGTTTAAAACTAATTGTTCCGCTAGTTCAACCGAATACGACACATTCTTATATTATGGTAATAACACGGTTGGTCGAGCGACTAGTTATTATATGTCACAAAATCCTGAAGGGTTAATGTGGTATTCATTTGATAATGATTATCCCGGACTTATGATTGATAAACTGAATAATTATAATGCTACGGCTTATAATAGTCCAACTCATACTACAGGAAAAGTAGGCAGCTATTCTCTCAGCTTTAATGGAAATAATCAATATTTAGGAATAGAAGGAAAAAATTATAATACAGTAGGAGCGATTAGCCAATTAACTGTTTGCCTTTGGTTTCAAACTTCTTTTATTGGAAGTAGTTATAATGACAACTGGGCATTCTTTGATTATGATCGGTCAGAATATTTTAACTTTTATATTCGAGGAGATAATGGACAATTAGGTTTCTCTTCAGCTAGAAGTGGTATTGATGATTTTTATAGCAACACTGGAACTTTGAATGATGGGGATTGGCATTTTGGAGTTGCTGTTTATGATGGAATAGATAAATACATATTTATTGATCCTTCTTCGGGTCAATGGGATGCTAGAGACCTTAATTCCCATTCAGGATTAGCCATAGGTACAGGAACTTTGAGATATGGTATTATAGGAGATGGTTCTGAAGCAACTAGTGTTGGAACTCCTCGTAATAATATCTATTATCAAGGATTAATGGATGAGATAAGATATTTCGAACGGGCACTTTCAGGAAAAGAAATTGAATGGTTATATAAAGGATACGAGCTACAAACAACATTAAATGAAGAACAAGAACAACTTGCTCAAGTAATTCTTACTTGTTATGATGTTGATAATAGAATCGTTCCAAATGCCGAATTAATTTTAATTAACGCAACTGATGGATCTATTGTTTCCATTCAATCTACTTCGGCAGATGGTACTGTAGAATTCAATCAATTAGAATATGGTGCCTATAATATTACAGTAAATTACACTCTCAATGTTGGAACTGAAGATATTGTTTATGATAGTAGTCAAAGTAAATATGGAGGGCCAATCCAATTTATGCTTACAGGCCTTTATCACACTTTTGATATTATTTTAGACTTATGGACAATTGATTTTGAGATTGTTGACTGGGATTATCAACCAATGAATCAAGGATTTATTACAATTTGTGAGACATCAACTAGTCCAGTAATTGAAACACTTAATTTAAATAGCGAAGGAAAGGCAACTTTCCGTTGGCATAATAGATCATCATACTACTATAAGGTGTATTATCAAAACGAAGACTATAACCCTACTTTAACTCCATTAAACGCAAGTGATATTTTTAGGAATGAATATATATCAAATCAAAAGTATTATACTTCCTATTTCAATGTAAATGAAACCAGTACAGGACCCGTTGGTTACTTTGAAGTAAGTGAACGAATTTACACTGCCGGCTCAAAAAATCAAATAACCGATAAAAAAATATTAAAAGCCAATATTACATTATCAAATATGGAGGAACATCTTGATTCAGTAAAAATCTATTATGTTAATAGTGAAAATAAGACCTTTACTAGTGTTTCAGGAGATCATTTAATCTTTAAAAACACATCTTATGGTGTTGGGGATAGTAGTGACTTTATTCAGCTTGATATGAGACATCCACAGACAATAAGTAATCCTTTAGTTGCTGACAATTATGAAGTTTATGGTCTGTATTTTGAAATTGAGGGGACTAACAGTACACAATGTAATGGGGTAATAAAAATTGATACACTTGAAACCCTTTACATTTTTAACAGGACGGAATTATCAAAAATATCAATTAAAGTAGTTGATGAACCACCGACCAGAATTCCAGTTCCAGGTGTGGTAGTTCATGTTTTCAATGGATCAATTACTGATTCTAATTCCTTAGTTAATTTAACTACTGATCAAAATGGAATGGCATATGGACTACAAAATTCGGATATAGGATTTTGGTATAAAAGAGGTGTAAGTTATAATTTTACATTAGAATTTTTCGGAGAAAGCGATAAGGATTTTACTGTAAATTACACCTCTCCATCTCAATGGATGCCTTTATATCCTAATAGTGTGACTAAATATAATTATACGTTAAATAGCGAATCTTCAATCATTTTTGAATTGATAATTGATTCAAGTGACTTTATAACAGAATTCTTGGAATCATTTGGCGATACATCTGCTGATTGGGGTCAGGATATTACATATTCAGTGAACTATACGTATTCAACCGATGGAGGATCGTCTTGGTTTCCAATAAATACTGCTGATGAAGTTAAACTAACTATTAAGGATTTTGATGGTGTAATTGTTTTCTCAAAACCTTTAGCACCTTTGGGTAATGGTAATTTCACCACTACACTTGATTCTGGGATTTTATCAGCAGGTTTTGAGAGTAGTATTTATACTATTGAAATTACTGGAAGAAAAGCAGGATATGGAAATCCAGAGAAAGTAATATTCGTGCTTCAACTCTATGCGACTCTAACTGGTTCAAGTATTCACGATTATGATAATATGCCTCAAGAAATTTCTCGTGTAACTCAATATTATAATGAATTGGTAAATATAACTACCTCATATTATCCATCATCTAGTCCTAGCACGTTATTACAGGGAGCGATATTGAGTTATAGTTGGGATTATGGCTCAGGTTTCAATATTGGCGAAGATCTAATTAATCCAGGATATTATACTTTTGAAATAGACACCTCCTTAACCCCAACTACTGGAATATATAGTATAGATATAAGTATTGAACTTGAAAATTATACCAGAAGTAACTTCGCAATATTTCTTGAGATAATTCCAAGACATACTGATTTAAACGGTACAAGTAGCCTATATCATGTTTCTAAGGATCTCTGGGTAAAAGATTCTTTCAATTTTACCTTTGAGTATAAGGACATAACAGGGACATCAGATTATCGAATTGAAAACTCAGAATTAGCCTACTACTATTGGTACCAACTTGCAGAGGATGGAAGCCCCTTAGGGAGTCCAAGTACAGATATTGATTTAATTGAAACAATAGATAACTTATATTTGATCGATTTTGACACAGCAAACAGAGATGTAGGGAAATACGCCCTGTTCGTTACAATTCAAAAAAATAACTATGAAGTAAGAAATGCTTTCATCAATTTAGAGATAAAATATAGAACTATTGCTCACTCCATTACTGCTGTAGGTTTAGAAGGTTCCCAGATCAACGTTATTCAAGGTGATGATATTATGGTAACCTTAGATTTATCAGATGAGTCAAGAAGCTTAGATCCTCTTATAAATGCAACCATAATTTTAATGGTTGGGGGAAATTCATATCAATTTACTGAAGTAGGTAATGGTCAATATCAATTTGTTTTTCCGACTGATAATATCGATGCATTCTTTATGCCACAATTTCTTCAGGCTAGCATTACGATATCTAAAGAAGATTATATTTCCAAAGAACTTAATCTTACTTTTGTCGTTGGTATGCCGGAGATCTTTCCGGGATTTCCGATGTTCTATTTCTTAATAATAGTTATTGGAGTTGCTGCGGTTGTGGGTAGTTTAGTGATTTATCGCCAGATTCAAAGAGCAAGAATTCCAACCTTCGTTAAGAAAGCAAGAGAAATGAGCAAGAACATCAAGGGAAGGAAATCAATTTCAGACTCACTTATATATCCTTCTAAAGAAGAATATATAACCAAAAAACTTGGTGATAAATGGGCTATGCTTGGCTTATCATTAGATGATGTTTATGGTCTTGAGGGTAAGAAGAGAAAAAAATTACCCGAAGTAACTGAAACAGAAGGAGGTGGTATGTAAGATATGCCAGTAGGTTTAGTTGTTATGAAATGGGATGAACGAGTTGGTACGGAAATATTAGCTAAATATCCAGAAGAAATTTCAGTCACTGACAAAACTTTAATGCAAGTTTATAGTACGCATGAATATTCTGGT
>RDOE01000102.1 GCA_011364975.1 Promethearchaeota archaeon
GAGCATCTGATTCCACTGATAATTAGAACTTCTTTCTAATTTATTAATTTTCTAAATTAATTCTTTTTAGCATTTCAATATATTACGAGGAGAAATTGGAGATGGACTCTTTTTTTCCTTTATAAATACCCAAGACATTAAAAGTATAACATAATCATTTAATATCTTCAAGTGAAGAAATAATGTATCGACACAAATTTAAAATTATATCTGGATTTTTATTTCTAGTAATTTTTTTTAATTCCATCCAAGGAATACAGTTTGATTCATCCAGTAATGATGTTAATCTAATCCCAAACTTTTTACCTGAAGTTTCAATGAGTAACTTCGATTTATTGGAAGATGTATTGAACACCAACTTAAACCAATTTTCGTTGGGAGGATACTTTTCACAAGAATTTAGACCTTCTTTAGAAGCAACATACTATGCTCTTTTTATCTTAGAAAAGCTCGGCAAATTAACGCAGATAAATTTCCAAGAAATATCTGACTTCATCATGTCGTATTATAATAGTTCAACTAAACTATTCATAGATGATTATACTAAACGCTATTTTGACACCAATATATCGCTATATTATTATCCGTATAATTCTCTACTGCTTAGTAATTGTTACGCAACGCTTGCACTCAAAATTATTGACGATCTTGAATTGATTGATACTAGTGCAATGTCTAATTTCATTTGGAGTTGCTATAATCCGGAAACCTCGGGATTTATCGGAAGACCCTATAGTCTTTCTTTACAATCCGAATGGCGATTGTCTACGATGGATAACACATATTATGCCGTATTAACCTATAACGTTTTAGCAGGAGAAAATTGGAATAGTAAAGCCACAGAAAGAGAAAAACTTATTGATTTTGTGGAGTCACTTCAAGATAATCTTCGTGGTGGCGGATTCCATAATGATGTTAATACCAATTTTGCTTCTCTACAAATAAGCGAACCTAACATACTTGCATCTTATTTTTGTATTAAAACTTTGCAAATTTTCAACTGGATTTCAGCAATTGACCTTCCTGCATTTCATGGTTATTTAGAAGACTTATATCATCCTGAGGGAACCTATTTTGAAATTACGGCCTATCCTTTAATTCCTAACAAAAGCAGTATAGTAACCACTGCACTTGGATTGGCATTGAGTGATTTAACGCAATATACTTCGATTGATAGAAATAGTGTACTTCAATTCATTTTATCAAACCGTAATCCTGAAGGAGGCTTCTATCGTTCTCCTACCTTCCAAGACTATGAACTATTAGATTTATATCATATTATCTGTGGTTTAGAAGATGGAGATGAATTGAATGAATTGACGATTGGAGATAAACAGGAGCTAGCTGATTTTCTTATATTATATCAACATTACACTAAAGGATATACTCCCACCTCCTGTAATTATATGACTATAAATCTAATCCACAGCATTGTTGGCAGCCTTAAACTTTTCGAACGAGAAAATGAATTGGAAATACAAAATCTTTATACAATTATCTCGAAAAATCTTCGTACGGTATTGGATAATTATGGATTCATTATGAGTGGCGCTATTAGTAGTGCCCGTATTCAACCACTTGAAATCTTTACTATCGGTAATAGGCAACAGATATCAGAAGTGCTTATGCCATTAAGCCACAAATCTACCTACTTTGGGTTAAAATCACTGTTCGATTTAAGAAAATTAAATGATTTAGCAAATTCATATAATCTAACGTACTTCATCCAAGGCGTACTTAACACACAATTCTTAGACATGAATTATCCTCAGAATTATGGAGCATTTTCTCATTTTTATACCAACTTTAACCCTTCAAAGAAAAATGCTCTGATATCAGTAATTTATTCTTTTTATGCTGTAAAAATTCTAGAATTTCTCGCAGAATATCTTAATTTAGGGGCGATTACCAGCTTAGAATTCGATGTAGATGCATTGGCTACTTATATTACAAGACATATTGATGAATCCACCACCGAATTATTTTTCAATGAAGGTTATTCTACTCTTCCTGAAGATTTACTGGAAGATACCTTTTATGGAATATATATTCTAAAAGCCATTAATCGCTATTCACTAAACTCTGATAAAATAAGACTATTTATTCTTAATAATATCAATTATTCGAATATCAAAAGTGTCTATTTCAGCTTTAAACTCGCACAGTTATTAGATTTGAATATTCTATTTGACATACAACAGACTCACCAGTTAATTCAAGATATTTATTCTGCGGAATTACATGAATTTTATTGCACTACAGCAAACGATTTGATATCTCAAGAAGCAGTTTTCTACATTTCAGAGATGGCAAAAACAGATTCAGTACGGATCTTAACTAATTATCCTGCTGAAGTCCCCCTTGGAGGTTCTTTAAACATGTCAGCTGAACTATGTAACCTAGTATTGAAAGACTTTGGCCCTTATACCACAGTAAAGATAGAAAGCGATCAATTAGGAACTAAGATTATGGAGATTCAAGCGGATTATTCTTTTAAAAAACAACTAACTATCAGTGCTGTAGCCAATAATTATCCTTCGGTTACCGGAGAAATTGTGGTTTACGATAGTAATTTAAAAGTTACCAGCTTCCCCTTTGAAATTCCCACTACTTATGATTCAATGATTTCAATAAAGAAAGTAGAAGATCAAACCAAAATATCGCTTGCTATAAATGCTTCTTTAGTATTTGCTACAGGTATGCAACCCATCTTCGGCGGAAAAGCTTTTATTAAGGTATATAAAGGTCAACTTCATATTGACTCCAAGAATTTTTTAGTTAATGATCTTTTACGCCATACGGAGTTTACATTAGATTATTATCCCGCAGTAGAAGGCATTTATGAAATCGAAGTTTATTTAGATGACGGCATTGATCCTGCTTCAAAATTGCTTGGAAATTATACGTATATTTGCGAAGACCCAGATTATACTGGCGGATATCGTACAGAAGCTAATGAATTTCTTCCCTTAATAATTTTCTTAGGAATTACACCTGGACTTGCCCTAATTTTCTCGTATAAAAAAGACCTACCCAAGCGCCTCATAAAAAAATTAAGCTCTAAAAAATAATTTTTATTTCCTTTTTTTATATCTTTTTGATACTTTCAAGTTATAAGATTTTACCTCTTGTTATAAACACAGGAAGCAAGGGATTGTTCTTAAGCAATCCCTTCCTTTTGATGATATAAAATTTTTCCTTTTTAAAATCCTTCTCAATATGCTAATTATGGATTCTGATACTAAACAAGACCCCTTTGATTTATTCAATCCGAAAAAGCTCAAAATCAAGGATTTTTTAGTATTCAAGGAGTCCAATAACGAGGAGACTAATTATATCATCAAAGAAGTAGGTGATTCTAAAGCACAGAATCTCATAATCCTTCAATATCTCCAAAATCTTATTAAGTCATGCCCTGATATGAACTCGGAGGAAGTAACGAATTATCTTAAACAGCAACGTATTTTTATGAAACGATATCTTAAAGGAGTGAACCTATCTTCTAATCAACTATGAATTTTTTCCTTTATATGGTTGTAATTCTATCTAAGATTAAACTACCAATAAAGGAATTATAATGAATAAAATAATAATAATAATCCAGATATTAACTCTTTTATTAAGTATTTTTTATGGGATTACTATGTTCTCAGGAATCAATTTTTCAAACTTATTAGGAATGGTCATCACCTTAACGATTTGGGGCATTATTGAGACAAGCTTAATTGATACTTCTCGACAGGATTAGGAATATTCAAGTTTAGTTATTTTTTTTTCCTTTATATTGTTTAATAAGATACCATTATTAAAGAGTCAAGAGATATTATGATGGAGTCATTATATAAAGCTAACACAAAAAAGGAAAAAGAAACGGTAGTTATTGAACTATTAGAATTTGATAATCTGGATGTTATTATGTCAAAGATAATTGTACCATTTTCTGAAGTGATTAAACAAACAGGTATTCCAGACATATATAGCGGATATGAAAAAATTCCTTTTATGCTTCGGGACCCCCTCTATAAAAAACTATTACTTCAAGAATTCAAATCTGCCATACATGAATTTGAAAAATCTAATCATTAGATCTAACAGAATAATGATTATTGTTATCTTTTATTAATATTTTATTAGTTATACCTCTAAAAATTAAATCTTTTAGAACTGAGAGAGGAATTTTATAATCAGAGGCCATAGCTTCTATCAAATATAAAGGAAATGATGAATAGCGATGAGATAGATCCCTTAATAAAACATTAAATGCTTCTAAATAATTTTCAGCGCCATCATTATATATCATACGTGATTTTTTATGTAATTGACTGGATTGTTCGCGGATTCGAGGAGCCATGATAAATTCAGATTCAGTCCGGAATTGTGGGTCACCAAGCTGATTCTGTAACTCCTTAACTCTATTAACTGCTGCGGTCATTCCATTTACGATCATGCCTGAATTTACTATTAGTTTAACCTGATGAGAATGCCCACATCGCAAGCATTTCTTAGTTTTTTGCGTAACTTTCACATAAGAATATTGTTTGCACTTATTACACTTAAACACAAGATAAGGTGTTGTATCTTTGGTAAATCCTAGCTCATTCATCCGAAATATCTCCTTTTTTGGTATGATCATAAATACTTTTTACAATAAAATAAAGTTCTTCTGAGTTATCAATTGCAACAGTCTGAACTTGCTCTGTGTTCCCAAATCGTAAGAGTTGATCCTTTAATAACCGAGCTTCACCTAGGAATTGCTCTTTAAAATCAATAAAATCAAAAATTAGGATTAGTAGCTCATATTTGGTTTTTCTAGGATTAATCCATGTGATTAAACTAGATTTATTTTTCTCTTTAATCATAAAGGGATCAATAATCTGAATAACCACTTTTTCAAATATTTGAACATGATTTTCTGATTGATTAATTTCAAAAGGTATCTGATCTTTCTGTAATGATTTTCGTAGTCCAAATTTAGAAGGTATTATCGTACTTAACTTAATATCGTAATGTGGTATAGATGTTTTCTCTGAATTATTACCAAGAAAAAAATCCAAATGTGATTTATCGGTTGATGGGGAAGATTTTAGGACCACTTGTTCTAAGAGATCTTCTTTTCTACATTTTTCGCTCAAAACATCAAATTGCATAGAATTAACCGGTTGGGAATAAGAGGAGGTAAGTTGTTGTTTTGTCTTTAAATTAATATTCATCCGTTTCATTTTGCTTAGTGCGATCTTCAAGTAGGTCTCATCATGAGTATCTTTACAATACAAGATAATAACTTTCCCTTCTCTATGCCTTGCAGTTCGCCCTCTTCTCTGAATATAACGGATTTCGCTAGCTACAACATCATAAAATACCACTAAATCGCACTCGGCGATATCCAACCCTTCTTCGCCAACATTAGTACTCACTAATACATTTAAGTCCCCTCGTTTAAACCAATCTAAGATTTGTAACTGCTTCTTTTGGGAAAATCCTTTATCATCCTGCGATTTGGTAGCTTGCCCTACAAACCGAGACGCTTTAATACACTTATTATTGGCATGCTTTAATTTAGACACAATATTTTTCACAGAATCACGAAGTTTTACAAAAACTAAAACTCGAGAAGAGGGATTATGTAATAATTCTTCAAGCAATAAAGTTTCTAATACTTTGTATTTCGGATGGATCAATTCTTCAGGGGATAACTCTTCATTTTTTAATAATTCGATCATTACCTGATTAAGGCGATGATCCGCAGATAGGATCTTAACAGCTTTCGAGCTGGTTTTTTTACGACCATCTTCCTTAAGTTTTCTTAAATAAATCAATAGCACGTCTAAGCCTTGTTGTTCAATAAGCTCAATCATGTGATATAAAATAAGGGCTTGGGCATTAATAGAAAGGGCGGTATACACCCCTGTCTTATCACCATCACCATGTATCAATTTCACTAATTCAGAATTCAACCGAAGCAAATCTTTACGAATTACTTTCTCAAATAATTTATCTGCTTTTGCATCAAGAAATCCAAACTGGGAGAGATATTGTAACCGTTCTTCTAACAAAATTTTTACTGCTAGATATGCATCGGCCATTAGTTCGGTTAAATCCACTCCAATTTTGTAGATATCTAACGGTTTCAAATAACCTTTTACATCCTCATCATTTCGGGTTCGAGTATGGATATTCCTAAGGTCGATATGTAAGTTATCACATAATTCTTTAATTTTTTCTTTACTCGCCCCTGGACTTGCTGTAAGGCCAAGGATATTACCATCAGGGTTCTGCTCCACATACTCATCTGCTATTAGAGAATAGGGGTAATCTCCCATACTGTGATGGGCCTCATCGAATACAATTAAGCACACATTAGTTAAAGAATACTTCTTAGAGGCAATATCATTTCGTAAGGTTTGAGGTGTGTAAAATAATAACCTTTTCTGGTTGAATACTTGAGCTCGCTGTTCTGGCGGAGTTTTGCCAGTTAAAACCATAAACTGTTCTTCAGGTATTGTAAGAAATTTTTTGAAGGAATCGTAATGCTGCGAAATCAAAGGACGAGTAGGGGCTAATATTATAACTTTACTATCTTTTGAGAATAATTCTAATGTTTTAGCGGCGACATAGACCGCAATCAAGGTCTTTCCTAAACCTGTGGGCAAGACTACTAATGCATTCTTTGCTACACACTTTTCTGCAATAACTAATTGATATTCACGTGCTTCAATTAGATTTTCTCGCAAATACACCATACTTTGATACATCCTCAAAGGGTATCATTATTATGTAATTGTTATAATACAATTCTCACAAGAAATTGTTGAGATCGGTTTGTTTAATCGGTGATAATTCTTCACAATTTCTCCTACCTTAAGAGCGAATTCAGATGGATATAGTAATCCATTCCCTCGATATTCAAAGAAATGGGGATGAATTTTCTTAAAGGATTTTATTTTTTTAAGCAAATTTGTAGAAGGGAATCTAATATCAAACCCTATCCCCTTGTTAATATGGTTAAAATAATATATTATGTCGTTTAAAAGTTGTAAATGAGTTGTACTTAAACAAATTTCCATGCAGGACGTATTAGTATTAACATTTTTAGTAGATAAGTAATAATTACCATTATTCCATACTCTGTAGAACTTTTGGTTTTGTAGAGAAGCTTCGAAAATTGATTGACATCTCAAAATTATCTCTAAAAGAGCATCCAGTTCTGCAATGGAGAGATTCATGATTGAAGCTACTTTTGTTATACTAATCTTCCTTTCTTTCCTTTCACAAAAATGCTCCAATAAGTCTAATATTTTATGCAACCGTGAAATTGTAGTGATATCATCCATTAATCATTATATCCATACAACCTATAAAAAGGAAAAATTTTCTCGAGACTAAATTACTTAGTTGTTAAAATCAAATTAGAGAGATAAAATTTAGAGATAAATTTCACTTTATAATTTTCTTACAAATGTTTATTCCTATCCCTGTTTTACGGGTTAAAATAAAAGGATTTTCCTTTCTTACCTGAGTTGCAGTATGATACCCAGCATTGAACAATAATCGGGCCCGAACTCGTCCCACATTATCTAATCTCAAAATGAGGTCAAATAATTCCTCTCGGATGCCATAATGAACCCGAATCTTTAATGTTTCGCACATTTCCGCTATACGGATCATGGGTTCCTGAATTTCGATATCATTTTCGCTTAGATGGATGGCAATAATGCCAATGAATGTAATAATCCGTTCTAAATTGTCTCTTACCGTATAGAGATCACCTGCCATGATTTTATAATTATTTAAAATGTCTTCGATAGCTATCTCATCTGCCCAATCCAATATCGGATTTATCATTCGGTCATCTCTCACCTTTCCTTCGGCTTTCAACACTTCATACGCTTCTCTAACAATATCGTGAAAAGAACTCATTTCCGCATGTTCTAATTTATATCGAATAAGAACCCCTGAAACAGGATAGAGATACAATCTAATAATAAGTTTTCCAAATTGCGTACATTGAAAGACTCCATTTTCCTGTTTTAAAATTAAGCCTTTCTCCAAGAGATAATTCAAAATATATTGATGTTTAATGGACTTAGGAATGATATCATTCACATATTTAGAAAAATTAAGGTCAGGAATCTCAATTAAATGTAATAAAAATGCAGTTACATGGTCACAGAACGAGAAGCTAAACTGTTCTTCAGAATAGAGATTCGAGATCCCGTTTTCAAAACCACAGGTACATCGAATGCCCATTTCTAGATCAAATTCACAAAAGAATACCCCAAAATTAGTTTTAACATACCCTGAAATAGTAGAACCAGTAAGTTTAGTAATTTTGATCTGATGCTGAGCTACTCGTAATTTTTGCACTCTTCCGGGTTCGGCATGCAATCTCAAAATATTCATAGGGGTAATCTCTTTGATAAGAAGTAGTTGTTCAATAGGTATATGCTGTTCTTTCATTTTACGTTGCACGCCATACCAAAAATAAGTCTTCTCGAAAAAGCTTTTTAACTTCTCCAAAGAAAGATGCCGTTCTTCATAGATTCGTAAAAGTACTTGTTCTTTTAACGTATTGATCTTATTCAATCCAGAAATGAGATCATTGTATTTTGGAAAATATTGAGCACTGTATTGCCCTTGAAAATAGTGATCTTCAATCCAATCTCGTTCATCAATATCTTTTGCTAAAATTATACCATATCCTACGTTATCAAGTCCAGGACGTCCCGCTCTACCTAACATTTGAAACACTTCATTAGCAGAAAACGGTAAAAAATAACTGAATCCGTCCCCATTCTCATGGAATCCATTAAAGTTTTTAATGTTATGTCCAGATGTAATATACTTCTTAAAATCTCGGAGAATAACCACTCGCGCTGGAACATTAATCCCCGCTGAAAGGGTAGTTGTGGCACAAATTACCTTAATATCATGTTTTCGGTACGAATCTTCTACTAATTTTCGCTCTCGGGGAAGAAGTCCTGCATGATGGAACGCGACACCATTCTTTACTACTTTGCGTAATTCAGGATGCCCTCCCTTAATATTTTTTAGCTTACCCTCAATTTGTTTACATGTTTTTAGATCCTTTGCTTCAATGTGCATTCGAACAAGATTTCTCAAATTTTGAGCAGTCTGCTGGGCGGATTTTCGTTTATTGAGAAAAATTAAAATTTGTCCATTATTTTCGAGAGTAGATTTTACCAATTTCTTGATAGTGGAATCTTTATTTTGAGTGATCTCCACCTTATAATGCAATGGTACAGGTCGCTTCTCGGAAAAAAGAAGTGTTGTAGCATTTCCTAATGATGAGAGCCAAGTATTAAAAAACTCAGGGTTGGCGATGGTGGCAGACAACCCAATAAGCTGTGGGTTATGTAAAAATTCATTTAATCGTACAATAAGCGATTCCAGCCGTGAACCTCGCGAATCTTCTCCTATAATATGTATTTCATCAATGATTATCGTAGAAATCTCAAAAATCCAGTCTTTATCATAAAAATTTCTCAAAATGGAATCCATTTTTTCATAGGTGGTAACAATAAGATCAGCATTTTCCAATTTCGAGTCGTCTACATCATAATCACCAATAGAGAGCTCCACTTTTATCCCAAAGCGATCATATCTTTTCTTGAAATGAATATATTTTTCAGTGGCAAGTGCTTTAAAAGGAACAAGGAACACACTTTTTCCAAAACTCTGGAATACATTATTAACAGCGCAAATTTCTCCAACAAGTGTTTTTCCGCTTCCACTCGGAGCACAAACCAAGAAGGATTTGCGGAAGAATAACCCTTTTTTGATGGCCTCTTTTTGGATATCTCGGAGATTAAAAATTTTCTGTTCGAATAATACCCGTAAAATACGCTTGTCTGAAATAAACTGGAATATTTCCTCATTTTTTTCTTCAGGTTCATTAGATTCAGTAAAATTTGACAGCCCCATATACTATACCCTATAATACCTTTTACTCTATACATTCATTGCTAGAGCGAGACTAAAGCCGTGTAAATTGTTGATACATATTTGAATCCTTGGAAATTCCAATGCTGACCACATACCCTTTTCCGCGTATTTCCATATGTCTATCTATATAACACAACATGGCATGAAGAGGCTCGCCATGAAGGATAATGTGCGGAACAAACCCCCCCAATTCACCGTTATTGTGTTTTAATTCAGCAAAATCGATGGAGATACGCACTTTCTTCTTGCATAAGGGACATTCATGAACGCAAGACATCTTTTCCCCTTGTTTTCCTTCTTGTCCTTGTACTTTAGAAGTTTCATACGTCATTTTCATTAAGATCTATTGAAGACATATAAAGAAAAAATAAAAGTTAGAACTATGATGTTATCCCATCTTCTTTTTTTCTTTATATACAATTAAAAAAGATCATCTTTGATCCTTATGACCGTAATACAGCCAATAGAGAAAAACTTAGATTTAGACCATATCTATGAAATGATCCTTCAAACCATTGAAACGGAAGATTTCA
>RDOE01000103.1 GCA_011364975.1 Promethearchaeota archaeon
ACTTATAATTAAACCTCTCAATGAATTTAATATTTTATTAATCCTAAATAATTATTAAAATTTTAAATTTTTAAATATAATTCAAAAAATAATGTGTAATAATCTTCCTTCATAAAAAGGTTTAACTTCCAATACCGATAGGCGGAATTTTTAAGATCTAATTCAAAATTGAAAATATTTATTCATCTAATTTATTCGTTTTTTGAGAAAAAGGAAAATTAAAGTTTATAAAAAATCATTGAATAAATTTAACATATCTTTAATGATATTTATTATCTTAATCAAGAATTAATTATCTAAAAAGTAGAATCAACTAGCTATTTCAACTGATTTATCATGAATAGAATTAAAATAGAAATGGCCACTCCGGATCACATTGATGATTTAAGAGAATTAACCCGTAAGTTAGTAGAGGGATTAGGCCAGCAATTTGACCCAAAACGATTTGATTGGGGGATCTCAAGACGAATCTATGATGAATTACAGCGTCATGGTATATTAATTGCAATTGATGAAGAAAAGGATGATGAAGTTGTTGGGATGATTATCGCAGAGCTGAGAATTGATCCTTTTGGAGCATCAGAGGGTTATATCAAACAAGTATTTCTTAAAGAATTATATCGGGGTAAAGGAATAGGAGAACTATTAATTAAGAAAGCACTCGAGCATCTACAAAAAATAAAAGTAGATAAAATAAAGGTAAATATTAAAGAAAAAGCTAAGGAAGCCGCAAACCTCTATTCCAAAATGCATTTTAAGAGAGTATATGAAGTTTTGGAGTTAGATTTATCAAAAGAAACTTTTGATGATTAAATTAATAAACATTGTGAATGGAAATATTGTATTGATTGACTTAGAAACTCCTTGGGTTGAAAAGTATAGGCCTCAGAATTTTAGCGACATTGTAAGCCAAAGTATTGCTATTGAAAATATTAAGGATTTCATCACTAGTAATAATATGCCTCATATGATATTTACGGGTCCTGCAGGAACTGGAAAAACGAGTACAGCATTGATAATTGCAAAGGAAGCAATTAAAAGTGAAAATTATTATATTAATGTCTTAGAATTAAATGCGTCAGACACCGTTCGTATGGAATACGTAAGAACAGTAATTAAGGATTTTGTAAATCAAAACGTAATGGTAGGTAGTAATACAGTAAAATTCATATTGTTAGATGAAGCAGATAATATCCCTAATCAAGTACAGCAAGCATTAAGAAGAATTATAGAAAAATCGTCCAATGATGTTAAGTTCATATTATTGTGCAATTATATTAATAAAATCATCGATCCAATTATCTCAAGATGTGCTGTTTTTAGGTTTGTGAAATTATCTAAGGAGAAGATTATAGAGAGGTTAAAGTTGATAATTAAGAAAGAAGGTATCAAGATTTCACCTAAAAAAGCTAGTGAATTCTATGAAACATTATTCTTTATTTCTGAAGGAGATTTAAGAAAAGCGATTAACACATTACAAATGGCAGTAGCGTTAGAATTGATCGATAATTTAGATTTAGCAGAAATCTTAAAAATCTCGGGTTTTCTTGATAATAATACTTTTAATAAGTTAATACTCACAATAAAAGAGCATAATCTAAATCATGCTAAGGATTTAATAGAATCGATTGAAAATTTAGATAGTAGAAATCTGATTCGTCAAATTATTAATGAATTGCCATCCTTAAATATAAATCCTAGTGCCTACGCTAATTTAATCTCATTTATAGGAGAAATTGATTATAGAATTAGTCAAGGTTCTGATGAACAGATTCAAATCACTGCATTAATCGCAAAATTGATTCGTTATAGTGAAGGTTAAAAAAAATTCAATAAATAGGACATTATTTTGACTGAAATACCAATTTGGCGTATTAAATATTTACCAAAGGATTTGAATGAAGTATGTGGTAGAGATGAGATTAAACGACGTTTAAAGCAATTAGTTGAAGAGAAAAATTTTCCTCATCTCTTATTTGTTGGACCTGAGGGAATTGGAAAAACCACAATAGCAAGACTCTTTGCCAAAGAATTTTTAGGAAGTTTTTATACTGCTAACTCTAAAGTAGTATATGCTAATGTTCCTCTAACGAGTGAGGAGATGAAGTTAGCGAGTTCTGAAGCCTATGTTTCAACATCCAAAGTTGGGAGTTTAGCGGGTAAAAAAATTACAACTCCAGCGTTTATTGCAGTAAAAATAAAACCTTTTGTACAACTAAAAGTATTAGGCGATGCTCCATTTAAGATTTTAATTGTAAAGCATTTTGATTCTCTTGAAAATAACCAACAAGCATTTAGAAGGTTGATGGAAATCTATGGTAGGAATTGTAGAATGATCTTGATTACGACTAAGATTTCAAAAATAATTGATCCAATTATAAGTAGATGTCAAATCTTTTTATTGTACCCTACTGAGATTGAAGCATTTAAGGAACTCATACTAGAAATTTGTAAAAATGAAGGTTTAAAGATCAAGGATAACATACTTGAAACATTATATAAGGTAACCGAAGGAGTAATATCTCATGCAATAGATCTATTACAATTAGTATCTATTAGTGGTAATATTATAACTTTAGATAATTTATATGAGAGATTAATCAGTTCTCAAAAAGAGTTATTAAGAAGTCTATTATTAATCTGCTTTAAAGGTGATTTCATCAAAGCACGAGAATTATCACGTAATATTCAATCTAAATACAAATATAACGCTCAAGAACTTTTTAATCTATTATTAATTGAATTAAAAAAATTTCCTTTAAGTAAATATGCTAAAATAAAATTGATGAATTTAATAGCTGATGCTGATTTTAGGGCTACTGATGGATTAGATACTGATATTCAAATATCCAATTTATTAGCTAAAATTTGTCATTTATCAGAAGCCTTATAGGTGACTATATTATGAAAAAAGAAAAGTTTGAAATGCCATGGGTAGAAAAATATAGACCACGTTCAATTAACGATATGGCGTTACCAACTGCTAAAGTAAGTGGCAATAAAGTTAATCTAGCTGAGGACTTGAAGCATTTTGTTATAAACTTTTTTGAGGAGATGGAGAACATCAATGAGCAAAATAAGAAGATAAAATTATATAATCGTTCCCATGAAGAAAAGGACCAAAAGGAGGCGTTAAAAATGCCCCCAGAAAAATCAGCAATACTTTTAGAAGGGCCACCAGGAATAGGAAAGACTACAATCGTTTATGCGTTAGCAAATGATTTGAATATGGAAGTGATAGAAACAAATGCCTCAGATACTAGAACAAGAAATACAATTGAAGCAAAATTAAAAGAAACTGTTAAATCTAGAGGCATAATGGATTTTATTACTGAAATTAAAAGAAAATTAATACTAATTGATGAAATTGATGGAATTTATGGGGTCACTGACAGAGGGGCTGTTCCTACCGTCATTGAATTAATTGAAAATACACAATTTCCAATATTTTTATGTTCTAATGAATATAAGCAAAACTTACAGCCATTATATAATAAAATTAAGCGATATGAAATCAATCCACTCTCCAAAAATGAAACTCTAAAAACAATAAAAAAGATTTTAAGCAAGGAAAAAATAACGGGATTAGCCGAAGATGATTTAAATCTAATAGTGGATAAAAATAGTGGTGATTTAAGAGGTATTATTAATGATCTTCAAGGAATTAGCCAAGGAAACTTAGATGAAAATAATAAAGAGTTAATAATGAGATTATATAGAGATAGTACAGAAGAAATTTTTTCTTTAATCAGAGACCTGTTTCAAAAACCTCAATCTTTAAGAGATGCTCGTAATCTAACTGATAAATCCGATGTTGATTATAATTTTCTATATAAATGGGTTCATGAAAATCTCCCAACATTCATTAAATTAAATGTAGAATTAGAATATGCATATGAAAATCTATCTTTAGCAGATGAAATATTTGGTAGAATTCGAAGAAATCAATATTGGTCCTTATTACCTTATTTTTATGATTTGTTCACAGGAGGCGTAGTTTTATCGAGGAAAGGGCGCTCCCCTAAAGAAGGTTTTCGTAGAATAGCGTTTCCTCGGTATAGTTCAACTAGTTTTTTCTCCCTTTCTTCAAGTGAAAGTGATCTAATTGAAAAAATACAAGAGAAATATAGTATTTCAGAGTATGAAATTGTTCAAGATTTACTTCCCTTTCTAAAAATTTATTGTGAAACTTCAAGGAAAGCACTGAAAGAAGTAAGTGAGTGGCTTGAATTGGACACAAAGGAAAAAAAATTGTTAAAATAATAATTTTTCTTATTTGGAAAAAATAAACTAATAATCTTGAATATTATTAGGCCTACTCACTTTATGAGTAGATCAAAAATTAAAGATCTGATTATATTTATATTTATTTGATTAAAATTTTGACAAGTATTCAAAATCTAAACATTAACTATAATTTCATAATTAATAGCATCTGTAATGTTTAATTTTTCTTTTGTTTAACGAGTTTTCCTTTAAGTAAAATTTAATTCTTAATACTTTTAAATACAAGTAAATTTCTCTAAATTAAAGATTAATATGTGAAGTTCGAATAATATGGAAAAACTAGAAGAAAAAATTGAAAATGAAGTAGAGGTTTCAAAAAACTCCCGTATTACCCTTCAAATAGCGGGAGCGTCATTATTTGGGGCATTATCGATTGTACTTTCACTTTTGTCTCCAATATTGCCTCGAATACCTCAAGGAATTGCTTTCTTTGATCCCGTTTCAATTGCATGGGTATTATGTTTTTTGATTTTTGGACCAGCTGCAGGAGTATTATGTTCAGTAATTGGATTTCTGGGATTAATTCCGTTTGACACTTCAATTCCAGTTATCGGACCTTTAATGAAACTTTCTGCTACATTACCATTAATTATCATGCCTATTTTAATTCTAAAATTATATAAACGTGAAGAAGGCATATTAAAACAGAGTAAGTTAAAGAAGCCGATAAATTATATTGTTACCGGATTAGTTGGAATAGCTGTTAGAGAAATAGTAATGATTCTATTGAATGTTGCTGTTTATCTCACCTTCTTTGGATCTATCGGTTTAGATGTTTGGTTGATTGTTATTGCAATTATCAATCCAATTCAAAGTATCTGGGATTTACTTATTCCTTACATTGTAGTTTTTGGGACAAAATTAGATAAGAAATTTGATATATGGTAAAATAACCTTATTAAACCTCTTTTTTTTCTCTCTTTAAAAGTTATTTGGTTAGTTATAATTTAAATGAGTTTCAGATTTAATTAACGTAACATATAAGAATAAATGTGATTAGAAATTAGAAAACACTTCTAAACAAGGTGCTGACAATTAATTCCTCAAATAATAACTATATAGAATACAATATTAACGAAAATATTGCTCAAATTAATTTAAATAGACCAGAGAAGCTTAATGCTCTTAACTATCCCCTTCTTTTGGAAATTGTGGCAATTCTAGAAAAATTACATAAAAATAAAGACGTTCGAGTACTAATTATTCAAGGAAAGAATGGTAATTTTAGTTCTGGTGATGATCTAATTAATTTGGGTCCAGATGGAGTTAGATTTAAACCATTGGCAGATGGTTCAAAATTACCACACCACAAAGTTATGAGATTAATACGAGAATTACCAAAACCAGTGATTGCTAAGATAGAGGGATATTGTTTAGGGGCAGGATTTGAGTTAGCTCTTGCCTGTGATTTTCGTTTAGCGGCAGATAATATAAGGATTGGAGATCATAGAGTTAAACGTGCTCAATGTGTAATGAGTGGAGCAAGTTGGTTTCTTCCTAGATTAATAGGATTTGCTCGCGCAACAGAGATCATTTTAACAGGAAAACAACTAGGTGCAAAAGAAGCACTTGAAATAGGTTTAGTAAATAAAGTTTATCCAGTCGCAGAATTTGAGGAAAGATCAAAAGAATTTGCTCTTGAACTATCAAAATTACCCACTAAATGTTTAGGTTACAATAAATCTATGTTAAATTATTCTCAATATAATGAGTTATTCCCCTCGTTAATTAATGAATTTAAGCTTTATTGTAAAAATATAGCCACATTTGATTTTGGAGAAGGAATGAAATCTTTTCAAGAGAAGCGCCAACCATTATTTAAAGGAAAATAATTATTAGGAGTTCATTCTTTATATTAGTATTTTTGATCTTAATATTTAAAAAAAAGGATATTTATGATCTCAAAAGAAGTACAAAGTTTCCTATTAAAGGAAGCACTTGCCAATTTTATGAGGTATGTAAAAGTATGGACTACTTCAGATGATAATTCAACAACATCTCCATCAACCCAGAACCAATTGGATTTAGCTAAACTTATAGCAGAAGAATCGAAACAGTTAGGGTTGGAAAATATAATTCAAGATGAATATGGCTATGTGTATGCATTTTTATCTGCTAGCAAAGGGTTAGAACATATACCAACTATAGGTTTTATTGCCCATATTGATACTGCTCCATCAGTTAAAGGAAAAGATGTAATGCCGATAATCCATAGAAATTATGATGGAACTGTGATAAAATTTCCTAAAAATGAAGAGATAATTCTCTCTATCGAGGATTCCCCTCAATTAGAAAATTATATTGGAATGGATATTATAACCTCAGAGGGTATGACTCTATTAGGTGCTGATGATAAAGCAGGAATAGCAGAAATTATGGCTGGTTGTGCGGCATGGAAAAAATTTCCGGATTTAAAACATGGACCTATTGTCATTTGTTTTACACCTGATGAAGAAATTGGTAAAGGAACTGCTAATATTGATAAGGAAAAATTACCCCGAGTTTGTTATACGTTAGACGGTTCTGAAATGGGAGAATTAGAATTTGAATGTTTTGATGCATGGAAAGCAAAAATTACATTTAAGGGTATTAATATTCATCCAGGAGATGCAAAGAACTTAATGGTTAATGCAATTCATATTGCTAGCAGATTTTTAGCTGATATACCTGAATCAGAATCACCGGAACACACAGAGAATAGAGAAGGATTTTTCCATTTGGGAAGTCTAGAAGGGACTGTAGAACAAGCAGAAGCTAATATGATTATAAGAGATTTTGATTTGAAAAATAATGAGCGAAGAATGAATTATCTTAAGATTCTAAAAGATGCTTACGAATTAAGATACCCAAAGTTAGAAATTAAATTAAATTTTGAACATCAATATCAAAATATGTATCAATATATCAAAAAGGAAGAAAAAGTAATAGATCTAGCGAAAAAAGCAATAGAGATGGCGAATTTAGACCTCATTATTCATCCAATCAGAGGAGGAACCGATGGATCTAAATTAAGTGAAATGGGAATACCAACTCCAAACATTTTTACAGGGGGCCAGATGTTCCATTCCAAAAAGGAATATATCCCGATAATAGCTTTACAAAAAGCTGCAGAAGTGATTATTAATTTAGCATATCTATGGACAAATTAAGAAAAAAATAAGTTAAATTTCTTTTATTTCTTTTTTTGAGTGAGTTTAGAAAAATCAGTTATCCCAAAAATAATAATGCATATAA
Organism: Promethearchaeota archaeon; assembly: GCA_011364975.1. Lineage (GTDB taxonomy): Archaea > Asgardarchaeota > Lokiarchaeia > Sigyniarchaeales > SOKP01 > SOKP01. Next base: position 7,522 of record RDOE01000103.1, read on the forward strand.
ATAGAAGAATAGAAACATAAATAAATGCCCAGGTAAATTGATAAAGTTGATAAATCCATCCGAATATTATTGCTTCCGCCATGCCTATAAACCCTACCGAAAAATAGTAATAACCATAGGCACGACCTCTCTTATCCTTACCTGTTAAGTCTGCAATATATGCTCGAGATATAGGATCAACAGAAGCTAAATAAAAACCGTGCATAATGTAAATAATAATAATTAGTATTATAGAGAACAGAGATTTTTCAACGGGAAATGCTAAAATTATGCATGTTGCCAATAAAGTCGTTAATCCTAGTATTATAACGGGTTTTCGGCCAACTTTATCAGAAAGTATACCTGTAAGTGGTGAAAAAAGAGTGTATATTATGTTTAGTATCAAATAAAATATTGGAATGAGATATGTAGAATTAGGCAAAATATAATCTTCAGACCTAAGAATTAGAAAAGCAACATCAAGACTTGCAAATTCAATTACTCCAAGAATAATAATCAATTTAAGAAAATTCTTGTCAATTTTCTGCATTTTGACTTCTTGAGAGGATTTTGGCTTTTTTTTGAAAAATTCATCAGTAGAAACATCCCTGACAGGTAATAGTAAGCTGATTGCTATTAGTCCGGGTACAATAGAAAAAATTATGATCTGAGAATAAGACCATGAAATAAATAATAAAACAAATGCGAGAAAGGAACCAAGAACTGCACCGAGTGTATCCATAGCCCTATGTAATCCAAAAGCTCTTCCCTTTTCGGTCGCATAATACGAGATTAATGCGTCTCTTGAGGAAGTTCTGAGACCTTTCCCTATTCTATCTGTTGCTTTTAAAGCTAAAACTAATTCCCATGAGACTGTAAATCCAATCAGAGGTTTGGAAAGGTTTGAAACTGTGTATCCCGCAACTATAAATGGCTTTCGCCTATTTATTTTGTCACTCATCCAACCAGTTATTCCTTTTAATATATTAGCTAAAGCATTTGAGACACCAGAGATTAAACCTAACGTTAAAGTTGTCCCGCCTATCTCGATTATAAAGAGTGGTAAGATACTCTGAATACTCTCGCTGGAAATGTCTGTAAATAATGAAACTAATCCCAAGAGGATTATTGGTAATGATACTCCAAAAATTAATTTCTCCTTTTTATTTTTTTGTGCTACAGCTTCTTCATTCATGATAAGATTAACCTACTTAAAATTAGAAAAAAGATCTTATTCATATTATTGGCCGAGGTTTAATTTTCTGAATTTTGGATTATTTATTAATGATTTCAATCTAATTTGAGTTTAAGAAGAGATGTTGAATTTTTTGTATATTGATTATAACCCAACAAATAAATGTAAGGCTGATCCAATTCCAAGAGCATTAGATATAACTGCGGCGAAGAAAAGTTGTACTATATTAAAGGAACTAAGTATAACTGTACTAAATTTCTGAGTATTTTCATATATTAGCGTGTTTTGGATTGACGTGTATAATAAGATAAAATACATAAACATTACGGAAGGAAAGAATGACCAAGACCATGTTAATGCCATCAAATTAATATATACATAAAATATAATCAATAAAAGCCAAATTGTTTTTTTACGTTCTTCTTTCAAAAAACTTAATCTGGGATAAATAACTTTCCGAAATAACAATTCCATAGAAAAGTATACAGGAAAAGCTACTTCAGCTATTAATGCATGTGATAGATAATTTGAAGGCCACATAAAAGCAAAGGGATAAGAAAAACTGAAGATCAAATATATCCCTATAAAATAAAAATTACATAGTAAAACATATAATAAATATCTTAACTTAAACTCAGACTTTATCAATTCTTTAAGCTCAACCCAATCAAACCTAACTTTATCTTCTCTTAATCTTTTTAAATAACGTATTAGTTTGAATGCAAGATAAATGATGGTTATATTTAATGAAGCAAAGAATATTCCAAGAAATCCAAAAAATCGCTCAAATAATTGCCAATTTAGAAGAAATATAGAAGTATAGACAAATATTTGAAAGATCTCTGAAAATTTCCGAGGAAAAGAAGTACGAACTTCATTACTTAATAATATTTTTCTTTTTGTTTCTTGTTTAACTACAAAGAATTTTGAGGTATAAGCAATCAAATTTAAAATAATCAATACCAATAATCCCAAAGAGATAAAGATTACAATATAATTTATAATATAGGTTATCCTAATCGGTCCATTTATAGTTTCAGAATTGAAAAAATAGCTTTCAAACCAATTTATCGATTCAATAATAACACGATCAGTAAATAACTGATGTCCTCCACCAATTAATGGTTCAGTTATCGCGATTACCGTACATCCGGTTAGATTTTGAGCAACAAGAGCCTGAGAAGAAAAATCTAATGCTTCATCATTTACATGCATTATTATTAATAAATTAAATGTATTAGTAGAATTAATTAAATTAACGGGAATATATGGTTCAAATCCAGCGACATTAAAGATACCCATTTGTTGAGGAACAAAATTTACTAAAGGGGCCCATGCAACAGTAATATTAAACCGTGAATCTAAAGCTTGGTTCATCAAAACTACCATACCACCAAGTGAGTGTCCGATCAATCCAATCTGAGAAGTATTAACATTGCTATAAAAAGGTAGCGTTTCCAACTTATCTAATAACTTCGAACAATCTTGTGCTAAAGCGGGAATATGATTAGAGGGATTAATATTATTGATATTTCCTCCACTCTCCCCATGTCCTTGATAATCTAGTGCTGCAATGTAAAAACCTCTTTTAGTAAATTCAATTGGAATACGTAGATCGAAATCCCTTTGACTACCAATCCCATGACAATAGATGATTAATGGGGATTTTTCTTGAATATCAATCTCTTTTGATGGATAATATAGGTTAGCATATAATGTTACCCCCGATGATTGGAATGATACTCTTTCATATCGCTCGTAACTTACGGATTTTCCGATATATAAATAGATA
>RDOE01000104.1 GCA_011364975.1 Promethearchaeota archaeon
GATTCAGTGTCCATGCCGGACCCGCTCTTGCCGGATTATCGTTGTACCCCGTGTTAGGTCAAAGGGCAAATTTAGGAGCAATAGGGAGGCATGGATTATTAATTACTCCTGAATTTGGGCCTAGACAGCGAATTGCTGTTATTTATACAAATATCACGAATCTCCCGTTCGCAAAGTCTAATTCTTATGAGTGGATCTCCGAATTTTGTAAAAAGTGTGTGAGTTGCATGCAAGCTTGTCCTACTAAAGCTATATACGATACACCCATTCAGAAAGCGCATGGAAGATTAACCCATGTTGATGTGGAACAATGTGCGAAGGGATTCCTTTACTATGGGTGCAGTATATGTATCAAAGAATGTACCTTTAATAAGAATTCCCCAGAAAAGATGAAACGGATTGCTGATAAGTAATTAAATTAGTTCAAGACAAAAAAACAAATATTATTGAGAAAAAAAGGTATTTCAGGATAAACTAGGAGAACTTTTTTTTATTCTAATAAACATCCAAGCTAGATATGGTTTAATTTCAAACTTAATAAAAGGTATCTCGGTAAGCAATTGGATTATTTCACTTTTATTATATGACGCCTTTAATGATCCTAGTGGTTCATTTATTCTTTTCAAAGGTTTAGGAACAACAATCTTAGTGGCGAATGTTAATAATCCATAAAATAACTTTCTTGAATTTCTCTGGAAATCAAACACTAAACAGACGCCATCTTTTCTTAAAACGCGAAATATTTCTTTAAAAGAAGAAATGGGTTCTGACCAATGGTGTAATGATAGAGTACTAACTATGAAATCCATAGAATCATTTGGGAAAGGTAATTTTTCAACACTTCCAATTTCAAATTTTATCTTTTCCTTCACACCATTTTTCTCAGCCTGTAATATTGCGGCTGCAATAATTTCTTCAGATAAATCTATTCCTATTAACTCAAGATTTGAGAATGTTTTGGCAATTTGAATAATTAAATTACCTGAGCCGCATCCGATATCTATCAATGTACCAGAGGGCTCTAATTTCCTAATAGTCGAAATAACTTTTTTTCTCAATAATTTAAAAGGAGGTGTGTTTGCCATTCTGCCAAAAGCTTTTGCTACATCTGGATCATCAATAGCCTCTATACTTGAAATTCTTTCACAATCCTTACGAGGTAATGCCAATATTAAAAAAATTATTATAAAAACTCCAAATAATAGGAAGAAAATTAACCAAAAATCCATCAGATTATTAAATTTAGTGTTTAATTTAAACTATAGTATCAATACATTTCTTATATTAAATTATAATATCAACCTTTTTTAAGCAAGGTCTCCTCCATGATATTATGACACTTGAAAGAAAGGATGCTCCTAAAACCTTTATTCCTATTTTTATGATATGGATTTTCCTATGCAATCTTGCGGCGATAATCTTAGCAATTATATGGAATATTCAATTTCCTGAGAGCTTTTACTTTAATGCAATGGTCTCAATGTATATTATTATTGGGATAAATATTCTTAGCATCATTCTATTATATCCTTTGCTCCGTATGGATCCAATAACCCCATTTCTAAAGGGTGCGCTTATCTGGTATATTGTGATATCGATAATATATGTCATTTTGGGTGCTTATATTGCCCTAATACCAGGGACCGTCCAATTGCTAGGAGACCTTTGGTTTCATTGGAAGCGGAATAAACTGATTGGATAAAAACGTTTTAAAAATAGCCTTCTAAAGCTGTACAAGAATCCTTAAAAGAATTAAAAATGCACGGAATAAATGCTGTTCCTACTTTTATCATTGAAGATATAATAATTGTCGGAGCTCAACCTTACGAGATTTTTAAAAAAGTTATTAATAAAGTATTGGATGAGAAATCAAGGGTTATTGAATGAAAGAATTATAGTTCTTCTCTTCAAAACCTTGTTTAAAAGATTAAGATTTAATTCTAATCTTATTTTACTTTAAAGATAGAAAAAGTTCCGTAAGCTTTTGCTACAATTATATCCTCATTCAAAATTTCTGATTCCAGGACACCTATCGTCTTTCCTTTATGGATTACTTTGGTATCACAAATGAGGATTCCATCTTTTACAGACTTAAAATAATTTATTTTAATCTCAATAGTTGCACATAATTCCTCTTTTTCTAATAAAGAATATAAGGCAGCTCCCATACCTGTGTCTGCCATAGAATATAAAACTCCACCATGCACTACATTATGGGGGTTAAAATGATCTTCATTTATCTGAAGAAAACATTGGGAATAACCTCGTTCAAATTTTCTAAATTCTAGACCGATTAAATCACCAAATTTATGAAAACCTTTAGCTTTTAGAGGAAATGGTTTAGGCATAATAATATAATGGATTTATATTATTAAAATATGCATTTTATTTAATAGGATTCACCAAGATAGAGGTAAATACATAATTAATACTTTTAGTTAAATATTTTAAAATGATTATCAAGAAAAAGTATTATTTTATGCCAAATTCACTTAGATAAATAGTGAAAGATATTAATTTCATAATATCAATAAATTGAATGAAACTATAGGATGAATGCAAAAGAAAGAGTTTTGAAGACACTATCTCATGAAGAACCAGATAGAGTTCCCTCATTTGAAGGGTCAATAGACAACCTCAGTATATATAATTATTACGGTGAAAAATATGGTTATTTAGGAATAGGACAAGCGATCCAATCTTTAGCAAAAATGCCCAATAAGGATATAATTGCACAACAAGTTTTTAGTACTAAAACTGCTGTAAAAAATAGTATTTTAACTTCTGCTGCGATTTTTAGAAAAGCAGGTATTGATTTGATGGGAGGACCTTTATCTATGTTTCCAGTAAAGGTATTTGAATGGGGTTATGTTGATGAATTTGGTCGCACTTTTAAGGCAATGAAGAATCCTGCAGACAATATGGACATTTTATTTTATAACGGAGGTTTTTTCAAAGATTATGAAGATTATGAAGCATGGGAATACCATCCCGAACCAGATACTAAAATCAGACAATTAAATTTTGAAGCTCATCGTACTGTTATGGAGCAATTGAATAATGAAATCTACATTATACCCGGTAGTGGTGCTTTATTAGAGATGGTGTTTGAAAGTTTTGGTATGGAAAATTTTGCTCGATTATTAGCTAAACCAAAACAAGCAAAAAAAGTATTTGATGATAGAGGTAAATTTGCTCTCGAATTAGCGAAATTGTGTATGGAGTGGGGTGCTGAGATGATATTAGTTTGGGATGATTATGCATATAAGTCGGGATTATTCATGAGTCCAAGAAATTATGAGATGTATATTTTTCCATGGTTAACGAGAATATGTAATGAAGTACATAAAAATGGCGGGAAAGTCTTACTGCACAGCTGTGGTGACATTTTGCCCATTTTTGACATTTTAATAGAATGTGGGATTGATGCTTTTAATCCTATTGAACCTACAACCGCAAATCCAGATTATGACATTTTTAAATTGAAAGAGAAATACGGTGATCAAATCACTTTAGTAGGAAATGTAAGCCCTCAAGATCTTGCGGATAAGAACACCGAATATATTAAACAATACACAAAAAAACTCATTAGGGAATGTGCACCTGGAGGAGGATTCATTTTAAGCTCGGGTCATAGTATTAATCCTGCAGTTAAACTAGAAAATTTCTTGGCAATGAGGGAAACTACAATTAAATTTGGCAAATATCCTATTCAAAAAGTTATATAAGAATACTGATCAGAAATCATAGGAAATGATCTTTTTCTGCAAATAAAATTTAAAAAAAATTAGAAAAACTAGTTATAAACAGAATACTTATGTTTTTAATTGTTAAATTTATCTAGTATCTATCTCAAAAAAGAATAAATAGTGAATTTAAGGATTAAACCTCTTTTACAAGTTTTTTTAAAGGAAGAAGAAAACTATTGTGCAAAATGCTGTAAAACTCGACAAGTCATAGAAAGAATGATGATGGAAATTCCACAATTAAAAGATAAAATTGAGATTGAATACCAAGACATTGTATTAATGGAAGGAGCTGAAAAGTACAGTAATCTTATTCCACCTGTTGTTATGATTAATGGAACTATTTTTTCAGAAGGCCATATACCTATAATTAAAAAACTCTCTAGTGAGTTATTCAAGATGATTAATTAAGGTAAAAATCAAGAAGAATCCTCATATTAAAGTATACTTTTATTCTAAAGATTAACTTAATATGTAATTAATTTTAACTTAAATTAGATCAATTAGAATGAGGATTATTAATGAAAACTCTTAAGGAATCTATAGAAATTAATGTTTCTCCTGAAAGTATTTGGGATTGGTTCATGCATTTTGCTGAAAATTATTGTGAGTGGCATCCTTCTCATATAAAGGCTTACTGGAAAAAGGGAGAACCTAATAAAATTGATTCAATCCTTTATGCTGAAGAGGACATTGCTGGAGAGTTATTAAAGATGAGTTCAAAATTAACAACACTTATTCCTAATAGGTTATATAAATTTAAGGTAGTAGGATTTTTGAGCTTGATAGTACCTCGTGGTAGTTTTGAAATACAACCTTCTGATAATGGAAGTATTTTCACAGCGACCCTTGATTTTCATATGGGAAAATTATTATCCAAAATTCTAAAAAAGAAAGTAGGAGAAATAACTCAGCATATGGTTGAAGAAGGAGAAAATTTGAAAACTATTTTAGAACTTAAAAAAATTGAAAATTAAGTTTTGATACTTAATTATAAGATATTAGTTCATGTAATTTAGTTTCTATTTTGTATAAATCATTTGAGCCTGGACGTAAAAGATATAATTCTTTCTTAAAAATTTTATGTAAAACAATCATACCGGATCCTTTGACTCTATTTTCAATTTTATTGTCTTCATTTACTATAGCTCGTTTTATTAAAGAAATTACTTCATGAAATTGCTGTTTATTCACCTTCTGTTTCACGTAATCGCCTCCATCATAAATTCCGCTGGAGCTAAGTAAAGGTTTCATAGGAATATATTCTATAATTCTCTTTATTCTTTTTTTAACTATATACTGGTTACCACTACCATCAAGATATTGAATTCTAGTTAAAACCATTTTATATATTCAGCCTTTATTAAAAACAATTAATAATTTGATAAAATAAGTATCCTTTATTAGCAATTACATTTAAAATATTGAAGGTCAAATGGACTTATTTGATTGGATCTTTATAATCTCCGGTTTTATTTTTTTCTCTTCGATAATTGCAGTGTTCATTTCTTGGACCAAAGATAAAATAAACCTTGTGAAAGTAATAGGATACCTCCTGATCGCTTTAATGGCTCCTATGGTAATTGTCTTAATAAATTATTTCACAATTGGGAAAGAACTGAAATTCATTATTTATGTAATCTTGATCATTAGTTACTTGGTTGTTGAACTCTGCCTTGATAAGATTTTTAAAATCGATTTCAGATCCAAACCAAGTAAGCACGTTCCTTATATTATCTTGGAATATGCTGCATGTTTCTCCTTTGTATTCGGCGCACTTACTCTTGATTTAGTCATGGGTTGGATCATGTCCTTCTTCTTTTGGGGACTTTTAGTAACCTTAATCTATTATATAATTGATCAGAAGAAAAAGAAACAAAAAACTTAGTCTTAAAGAACTCAAAAAAATGGATTGGTCTCACTTTCTCTATTCAAAATCTTTTTTATCTTTCTTACTATTTTTAATATGATTATGACGATTGTGGAAGTAAAAAGTGGAAAAATAAAAGGATATACTGAAGACAATTTACATATATTTAAAGGTATTCCTTATGCCGAGCCTCCGATTGGTGATTTACGGTTTAATGCACCACAAGCGAAAAAACCTTGGGATTCTATACTTGATGCTACAAAATTCGGGCCTTGCGCATTTCAGGGATATACCGCACTTGAGGAGGTAACCGGTAAACTTCAACCTGAAAGTGAAGATTGTTTAACCCTTAATATTTGGACTCCAGCGATTGATGATGAGAAACGACCAGTAATGTTTTGGATTCACGGCGGAGCCTTTATTATGGGGGGAAGTAGAGCTCCCATTTTTGATGGTTCCGCATTAGCACAGCGGGGTAATGTTGTTATAGTAACTATTAATTACCGATTGGGTGCTTTTGGATATTTATATATACCAGGTGTTACTGCAAACGTAGGCCAATTGGATCAGATTTTAGCATTGAAATGGGTTCATGATAATATAGCTAAGTTTGGGGGTGATCCGGATAATATTACAATTTTTGGTGAATCTGCAGGAGCCTATGCTGTTATTACTCTAGCAGCAATGCCTGCCGCTAAGGGTTTATTTCGTCGAATTATAGCACAAAGTATGCCTACTATCGATCCCAAGGTGACAAAAAAACCTACTAAAGAATTGATGCGTGCTTTAGGGATAAAAAGTGGAGATATTACGGCATTACGTAAAGTAGCTCCTGAAGAGATTATAAAAGCTCAAAATGAAATTACTAAAGGAGGAGGCTTAGCTTTTAGACCTTTAATCGATGGTGAGACACTTCCCGAACACCCATTAACCGTTTTCAAGGAGGGTAAATGTAAAAATATTGATTTAATGATGGGAACTAATCTACATGAAGCAAAGCTTTTTACTTCATTGGATCCCTCTACTAGCAAAATTAACGATGAAAAAGCTATAATGCTTTATTTAGGTATGATGGGAATAAATTCTGAGAACGCTAGAAACATTATTAACACTTATAAAAAGGCAAGAGAGGGAATTTTTTCAATTGAACCCAAAGAATTATTGGATTCTATTGTTACAGACCTGATGTTCCGAGTTGCAACACTACAAATTCTTGAGGTGCAATCCATTCATCAGCCAAATACCTATAATTATTTATTTACTTGGGAAACTTCCGTAAATAATGGACAACTTGGTGCTTGTCATGCTCTTGAACTCCCGTTTGTATTTAATACTCTTGAAGAACCTGGAATGGAAGTTTTAGTAGGTAATGCGGCTAATACAGGAGATTTATGTGAAAATATGATGGACGCTTGGCTCTCATTTGCTTATAGTGGTAATCCCAATCATGATGGAATCCCAGATTGGCCCACTTATGATAAGGAAAGCAGAGCTACGCTTTTATTCGGAAAAGAATTTAAGATTGCTAATGCATTATTTGATAAAGAGCGAGAAGTGTGGGATGGATTATTGAAGATTTAATTGGTTCAAAGAAATAAATCGATTATTGAAGTTAATATTTCAAAATATTTTTTAATTTATCTTTTTTTAAGATATTCTAAATAAGCATGTTCTTTCTCCTCATGAATCTTAATTATTTGATCCTTCTGAGCGAGCCAATGAGGGCCATCTAATGAATAATAAAACATTACTAGCGCACCCAAAATCAAAAAAATCGAAGGTATCAGTGCGAATCCCATCATAATTCCTAATTGCGCAGGAAAACCTTGAACAGTTTGTTCCTCTGCAAATCCAAATGCACTTATAATCATTAAAAATAGCCAATTTGCAATAGAAATGGCCGGTTTCGTAAGTAATGCATTTATTCCGGAGTAAGTAGTTTCCCTGCGTTTTCCCGTCCTAACTTCGTCATAATCTACAATATCAGCAATTACAACTTGATTTGAAAGTAAGTATCCCGAGATTCCGATACCAATGAGTATAAACCCAATAATGGCAAAATTTAACGTCCATCCGATAAAGAAAACTAATAAAAAACTTAATCCCGTCCATAATAAAGCAGCAATAAAGGTTTTTTTTACTCCGATCTTTCCTATCAATTTATTATACACAACTAAGAATGCAAAAATCATAAGGAAAACTAATAGCAATGGCAAAGTGTTTAAGAAACCAGTCAACATTAATACATAATTCACGTAATAAAAAATTGCGGTTGTCAAAATTGTTTGTCCTATAGTGAAGGAAAAGTTAGCAACTTCAAAAACCATAAATGGTTTGTTTTTAAAAGTTTCTTTTATTCCTTGAAGGATAGGAAGTGTATCTTCTAATTGGGTATATCTGTTTTCTTTCAAGTAATAACTACTTAAAAATAAAATTACGGCAGAAATAGCTCCAACGAAAATCATTGCTGTTATAAATAGTTGGGGAGAATCTGGTGCGTCACTACCAGTTAATAAAAAGAGGGGTAAAATAAAGGAGATTAATAAAGAGATTGAAGTAATAACTGAACTATAAACCAATAAATTAGCCCTTTCTTTTGCGGTAATTGCCATTTCAGCAGGGAGCGTGAAATTTATAAGGCCTAAAATAGTGAATAATGTATCAAAAACAAATAAAACAATTATTAAATTAAAGAAAAGAGCCATTTGACTATTTAAATCAACAATTGGAATCCAGCAAAAAATAAAGGCAATTCCATACAATGGAGCTCCAAAACGAATATAAGGGATTCTTCGACCATACTTTTCTGATTTTGTGTGATCTTCTATAAACCCAAATAATGGATCATTAACTGCATTCCAAAATGAAAAAATCAGCCAAGCAATTCCAACAAGTTCTGCCTCTAATCCTAAAACCGTGTTATAAAAGAAAGTGATTGCTGAAAAAGCGATTTGGGAAGGTAAATTAATACCTGCTCCTAAACCACCATAAGCTATCTTCGATTTGAAGGATAGTTTCTCTAAAGGCATGATCTTAATTTACTTTTTTACATTATATAATTTTCTTTAGTATCCTTTTTCCAATCTTAATAATAGTAAGTGAATGATTGAATCGACTAAAAAGTAATTGCATTTAGCCAAAAACCGATCCGATACGATCCTGTACTTTTAATTTCAAATCTCCTAAAATTTTGTTAATATTACTTTTGAATTCTTTAAAAAATTTTATATCTTTCGAAAAAATATCTTTAGGGTCATAGTTTTTGAGAAAAAGAGTGAGGATCTCCTTTAAATGTTTTTTTATAAAAGCTGGGTCTATCCCTTTTTCAATAATTGCGTATATTAATAATGGTTGAGCATTTTGAGCATCATCGTGAGAGTCTTGAACCAATTTATAATAACAAACAATTTGATAGTCTGAAAAAGAAATTACATTTATTTTATCAGCATATACTTCCGATATAAAACTCTCTAATCCTGCTAAAAATTTAGCACGTATTTTAGAATCCATGATATTATCTGAGGGTGAATAATACTTGATTTCAATCAAATTTTTTAATCCAAAGTTAATCCCAACTTCTAAAACAGTCATTTTATAAAATCAATTATTATATTTTTATACCCTATTATTAAATACGTTAATCTTAATAAAAAAGGTTAATATTTCTCCACAAATTTGAAATCTGTACTTAACATAAATTGCTAGTTTTTCAATTTTGTGAATAGTGATCTCTAAATTAAATTAATAAAAATTTTTAAATTAGAAAAGTCCATGGAATTATATGGACTTATTTAATTTAACAAAAATAATTATCTCTTTAATAACTGCTGCAATTGCCTTAATTATTGGCTTTCGCGTTTACTTTTTGAATAAGGATGATTGGTTGAATCGCTGGTTTGCTCTATTTTTTGCTTCTAGTTCTTTAGGTTTCCTCCTTTATTCAATTTACCACACAATCCTAAATAATGCACAAATTATTATTCCTATAATGATAATAAGCCATCTTTTCTTCAATTTTAATAGTATATCTTTAACAATGACTGTAATAGTTTTGGAGAGGTTTACTAAAGTTGCCATGAGTTTCAAATATCTCGGAAGAATCTTAATATTATTTATTATAATGAGTATAGGTTATTTTATTTGGATTCCCCAATTGGATTCTGAAAGTTATGAACTTGGGATTGTTAATACTAAAACCTCTCTTGGATTATCTATTTTTGTTAACGCTATTAGGATAGCATTACTTATTTATGTAGTATGTAAATACATTATAATCTCTCAAAAAATTGAGGGTGAAACTAAGAACAGAGTAAATTGGTTTACGAGAGGGGTAATAATAGTTATAATAGGTCTTCTTATCAACTTATCTGCTAATTTTCTTGGATCATGGCTTGAAATAATAATTGAAGTTTTAGCTTTAATAGTAATTAACGTGGGCTCTTTTTTTATACTAAAAGGCTTCTTAATTTAATGGCTTTTAATATGCTTTTTCTATTTGTATGAAATAATATTTCTAAAAGAAATTATTTTATCATTTTGATAAGGGTCTAATTTATTATAAAAATATTTTTTAAAGAAATTGTTCTATTTCTGTAATAAAAAGTTCTGCTATGGTTAACCACTTCCTTTTCGTCTCCAGATCACAAAAACATTTCTTAGTGTAATTTTTTCCTCTGTTCAAGTTTTCAATTGCTTGTTCATAATTTTTAAGTTCTTTATAACATATACCCAATTTTATATACGTTTCATTAACTAATAATCCAAACTTACTCATTTTAAGAGCTTTATTGAATTGTTCCACTGCTTTGTCATA
>RDOE01000010.1 GCA_011364975.1 Promethearchaeota archaeon
GATTCATTACTGTTATAATCTATGATTTGGATTTTAGTATCAATATCTATTATTTCACCCGTAAATACTGGAGTACCTGGAGGAAGCCCAACCTTTGCAGTCTTTTTTCTAGCTAACTTTTTCATTTAGATACACTAGCAATTATATAAACAATTATAATAGGAATAAATTGTATTTCTTATATATTTTTTAAAATATTTGGAGTGCTAATATCAATTCCGTATTTAATCATTGTATCCAATATTGCAGCTCGCAAGTCTCCTTCGATTTGTAGTATTTTCGCTATCTCTTTTATAAATACAAACAAAGTATATTCAACAGCAAAATTTTGAAAATTAGTAATTCTTACAAAAGGTTTAGGCTCATTTAAAATCAACGAGACCTTCACTGCTGCTTCAAGAAGTGCAGACTCAACCTTAATTCGATCTTCTTTATAATCTGCTGTAATCGTAATAGTTCGTCTTATCCGGCTTTTTTTCCCGAGGTTTATTGTTTCATCAGTAATTAATTTCTGATTGGGTATGGAAATTTTTACACCATCTAAATCAATCATTAATGTAAATATTAATTTTATTTCTTCTACTCTAGCAACTTTATTATTATGTACAATATAATCATCTACAGTGAAAGGTCTGCTCAACATTATGATAAATCCTGCTATCACATTCCCAAGTGTATTTATAGCTGCGAATCCAATTATTGTCCCTCCCATTAGTGTAAAAAGAGATGTGAACAAACCAAGTGTTTCAATAAACTGAAACATAATAACACTAACTATCACTAATCCAATTACGATTTTAATTAGCCTTTGGACGTTTTTTGCAGTGGTGGGTTCTAATTTACCTGTCTTCTTTAAACGAGAAATCTGCTTTTTTATGATTATGTATATAATCCATCCAAATATTATAGTAAACGCAGAAATGATTATTTGGTATGCATTTGCGAAAAACCATTCAATAAAAATATCTAAAACATTTTGAAATAACATCCTTTATTCATTCTCTATAGTTAATTTTACGATTATAAAAAGACTTTTAAATTATTAATATTTAAATTTTCTTCTTTTAAATTGTCAATTGAAAGATTTCAATTAAAGGTAGAATTGTCGTTCTTACCACTGGAATTTTTTGATACTTTAGGCATTTTCAAGAAGATAATGAGAAATTATATTAAGATATAACTTTTTTCGTGAAATTAACCTTTCACGATCTTAATTTTAATAAAAATTAAAAAAAAAACAGTTTATGTTATTTCGCATTCTTCCACTTTTCATAAGATGACAATAGATTTTTGACATCATCAATACCCATTACATCCTTAGCAAAACCACCCTCTATTGGATTAAATCCAAGAAAAAGAAGTTTAAGTTTTTTAAGATGTTCCAATCCTTTAATTTCAGTGATTTGATTTCTATCAAGATACAAGTTTTCTAAATTTATCAATTTGTTTAAACCTTTTATCTCTGTGATCTTATTATTATCTAGATGTATTGTGTCAAGTTTGATGAGCGTGTCTAATCCTTTTATCTCTTCTATTAAATTATTATCAAGAAATAGCCAATTAAGATTTAGTAGTTTATCTACATTGCATATCTCCGTTATCTGGTTACGACGAAGAATTAAAACTTGAAGATTTCGCAACTTATTTAATCCTTTGATTTTTGTGATTTGATTCTGATTAATGTCCAACCGAAGAAGATTAACCTGTGTATCTAAACCATATATTTCTGATATATTATTTTCATTAAGTTCCAACCATTTCAGGTTTATTAATGAATCCAGTCCTCTAATATCGGAAATTTGATTTCTATTAAGAAATATTCTATCAAGATTTACTAATGTTTCAATTCCTTCCAAATTTTTAATTTGATTGTTGTTAAGAAATAATTGTTTTATTTGGGGAATAACTTCCAACCCATATAATTCGGTAAGTTGATTATTAGAAAGATCAATCGCTTCGAGTTTTTTAAGTTTATCTAACCCCTTAATATCCGAAATTGCTTTAATATTTAAATTTGAGAGATTTAGTCGTAAAAGACCTATTTCTTCTTTTACTTGAACCTTTTTACCATTAATCTTTACAGCCCCTAATCCTATTACTTTCTCACCTAAACTATTAATTGTATTTTTTAATATTACTTTTTTATTGATTTATGTATTAAGTTCTTATATATTTATCATAATGAAAACAAACATGAAAAAAGGATCAAAACCTCTTCGATTTCTTCTATTGATTGGCCCTTTTGGAATTTAAATCCTTTCAATTAGAGGTTTTAAAATTGATTCGAAAAAAGCCAAGCTATTATATCTTCTATTATTGTTTGATTTATCATTTTGAATATTTTTAATTCTATTATTTAACACTTATTTTCGCCTTTTTTGTATATCATTATTTTAAGAACATTCGTTATAAAGAAGACTCCTTATATAAATGTCCTGTTAAATAAATTCATTGCTTTTCTAATTCGAAGATATTCATTTGAGAGAAAAAGCACGAGAAATTATAATGTTCCAAGAAAATTAGCAATGTCGGAAGATTTTGGAACTTCTACTCCAAAATAATTCTTAACAATTTCATACAGAAATTCCAAATAAGGTATCTGTATTTTAATATTATGTTTTTTTTGCAAAAACTCAATTATTTTCTTCGTATATATTGTTTCTTTTTTCTTTAATCCTTTTATATACTCTACAACACTTTTAGACAATTCAAATGCTTTTTTTAGTTCATTTTTAAGAATAATGATACTAGAAGATGGATCATATTCATTTAAAAACTTCTGAACTATATTCCGCTCAACTCCAAGTTTTTTTATGTCCAAAATATTATTATCATCTTTTAAAATGTCTTTACCTCTAAGAAGAATGTGCTCACTGAAATTCTCGGGTTTATAGTCTAATTCTGAAACGATTTCAACACTATTTTCAAAAGAATTTTCAGTGATATATGTTAAAAAATTCCGCATATCATCGAACATATATTCTTGGTCTGAAATAATTAAAATATATCTCTTTAAAACTATTGCTCTTATAAGAAATGACAATTGTGATGCTGTTATATTTAATTTAATCAAACTTAAATCTATAAATCCTAAATCTTTTGATTTTTCGGTATCAGTTTCTTGTTCTTCTATCGAATCGGGGAGATCTATTTGAAAATCAGCCATAAAAGTATCCCGAATAATTAAATTCTTGTCAACATAAGCTACAAAAGAATGGTCGCAGATGATACCCTCAGCAACATTAACTGCAAAAAGACCTCTTGAGCTATTTTTAACCTCTTCTTCTGATACCTCGATAAACCCTCTACCAGAACAAGAAGGACATCGAATTTCAAGTTTAGTCATATTCAAAAATAGTAATACTAATACTTTGATTTAAAGATTGAGAATATTTGGTAATTATGAAATATTTTAATCAAAATATTATTTAAATTTTCACTTCAGTAAAATTTAATAAAGTTATTATTATTTTATAGGGACGTATAAACTACGAAATGAGATTTAATATCTCTGAACTTTTGCATAATTCTTTTCTATTAAATTCGCTATCAATAAACAAACTAATGCTGCAACATTTTCAGCAACAATAAAAGAAATTGTATTATTTATTATTAACGTGCTTATTGAAAAGCTGATAAAGAATAAAGCAGCAAAGGTGGGAAATGTAATAGTTAACGGTCTAATGATGGGAAACTGTAAAATAATCTTGAGTTTTGAAATGTTGGATCTGGATTTATAATATTGATTCTTTAGTACTTTTTTTCTTTCAATTTGAGCAAAGGATTCAAAAATAATTATGTTTCCAAAGAATAAAGCTATACTTATCCCTATTGGAATTAAAATTATAACAATATAATTACCTACTGATAAAAAATATTGTGCTATGAAAACGAATAAAACTTGAAAAAGCCCACATACTCCAAATAGCATTAAAGCTATTGGTAGATATTCTTTTGAAGTCCAACGAAATCTTAACGGCATAATTAATCCTTTCTTAAACTTTATAGTGGGCCAGGAGGGAATTGAACCCCCGACCTCCCGCACGTCAAGCGGACGTCATAACTACTAGACCACTGGCCCTTAAAAAATTATAAATTAAATAAATTAGATGTCTAAAAAATAAATATTTTATCTATTTTTAAAATGTAAAAAAAGAAAATTATAATAGATATTATTCAGTTTTAACTATAGTTTTTTTTCTCGTAATGCTTTAATCATTGGTAAGTCTTTTCCTGAGAGAATTTCTAACATTGCGCCTCCTGCAGTTGAAATAAAAGAAACATCATCAGCTTTTCCGGCCATAGATGCTGCAGCACCCATTTCACCCCCTCCGATAACGGTTAGTGCGTGATTCTTCTTGGTTGCTTTTACCATAGCATCTACCATTTCATTAGTTCCTTCTCTAAACACCTCTTGTTCAAAAATACCTGGAGGCCCATTCGCAACAATTGTTTTACAATCCATAATGATCTTTTTAAAATCCTTAACAGTTTTTGGTCCAATATCTCCTGTAGTTTTATTAAATTTCGCGGCTTCATCAACTGATATTGTTTTTCTTTTTCCATTTTCTTCAATAATTAAGTCTTCAGGTAGAATTATTCGATCTTTATACTTCTTATAGGTTTCACGAATCATATCTTTGTTTTCTTCTAAATCTTTGGCAATGATTTTATGATTAGGTTCCCCCATAGGTTTCCCTAAAGCTTCAAAGATAAGTACTGCTGTTAACCCAGAACATAACGCATAATCAAGTTTATCATTGTCAAAATTAAATTTCATTGCTTTAAACTTGTCAATTGCTTTTGCTCCTCCGATTAACATAGCCATTGGTTTTTCAGGTTCATCCATTATCTTTTTTAAGGCAAATAATTCTTTGGCTGTAATAGGTCCTGCAAGCATTTTTGGCCATCCTACTATTGAGGCATTTGCTCTGTGGGCCGCTCCAAAAGCATCCACAATCACATAATCTACTAATGGAAAGAGTGTCTTAATCATTTCTGTATTTTCTGCATCAGAAAAGTTCTTATATTCTTTCATTTCGCCTTCAAATTTTCGGACATTATTCAAGACTAACACTTCTCCTGGTTTTAGAGCCTTTATTGCTTGAATTGCCTCATTACCATAAATATCTTTTACAAATTTTACTGGACGTCCTAACTCTTTTTCAATTTCTCTAGCATGTATATCTAAATCTGTGAAATCCTTATCTCCAGGTCTAGACTGATGAGCCATTATAATAACAGCACTATCTTTAAAATTTTCATTTAAAGCAGGTACTAAAGCTCGAATACGAGGAGAGTCTCGAATTTCCATTTTATCTACATCAATATTGGAATTAATGTCTACACGAATAAGAACTTTCTTTCCCTTCAAATCAACATCTTTATAAGATGTATAATCAATTTTCATGGTTTTCCGCTCCTTAAATTTGGATTTAATTAATTTTAATATTATTTTTCTTTGAAATTTTAGTTTAATAATTATAATATTTGATAATAAAAAAGATTTGATGAGATAACTTTAGTGATCTTACAATCGTCTAGAATATATAATTCTAAATTGAACACTTATAATTACAAAAATATTAATGGAAATTTACTGGTTTTTATTAAAAATTGCTTTAGATTTTAATAAACAGATATTTTAATATATAATTAAACGTTTCAATATTCTTAATAATCTTAATTTAGAGTTTTTTTATATGGTTAAGCATCAATTAGATATTGGCTTTTTTTCTTGCATGTATAGTCAAGTTAATGGAACAGCACATGCAGTAAGTTTTCTTTCAGAAGCAATAGCCAAATTAGGACATAATGTACACGTATTTGCTCCCAAAATTCAAAATGGTCATGATATTCCAAAAACGCTTCATTATCATAGTTTAGGTGGTGCAGTAGTGGATTCCAAAACTGGATTTGTTTTAAGTGTACCAATTAATAAATATTTCAATTGTGAACATGATTATCTAGATGTACTTCATACTCATACACATGAAACTGTTGGATCTATGGGCGCATTGTGGTCAAAACAACTTGGTATTCCTGTTATTGGTACTCATAACGGACCTATGGCTTTTTATTCTGCTCAATATTTACCGGTTATAGGAAAAGCATTAGTTAAGACTGATTTGATTTGGAGATATGAGCGCCATATTCTTGATTTATATGATTTTGTTCATGTTCCTACAAAATCGAAAAAAGATTTACTTCGTGATTATAGATTTCGAGAGCCAATTATATGTTTATCAAATGGAATTCCTGACTTGTTTTATTCAGAAGTCAAAGAAAATGGGATTAGAGAAAAGTATGGTTTAGAAGGTAAAAAAGTATTACTATATGCCTCGCGCTTATCTCCTGAAAAACATAATATAAAGATTATTAAAGTGTTTAAGAAAATTCATGATCAGGTACCAGATTCTCATCTATTACTGGTTGGTAGTGAGGGACCTTCAACTGAAAATGTAAAAAGTATTATTAAGAATCCTAAATATAGTGAATTTGTATCATATGCGGGTAGGGTTCCATTTTTAGACCTATTAAGGTTATATAATACTGCAGATGTGACCTGTTTATGGTCATGGGTTGAAGCTGAGGGTTTAGTTTTAATTGAAGCTATGGCTCAAGGGACACCTAGTGTCGGAGCTAATGCTTACGGGATTAAAGATGTAATCCGGCATGGAGAAACTGGTTACTTAGCCAATAATATTGAGGAATTCCAAAATTATGTGATTAAACTTTTTAAAGATGATGCTCTTCGTGCTCAATTTGGCATACGAGCGAAGGAGATTTCTCAAGATTATAAAATTAGCGAGATCGCAAAAACTTGGGTTAATCTTTATAAATTTGCTATCAATGAAGTTCATCCGCTAAAATATAGACGAGAAAAGAGAGCTCCTAGAGTCAATCTAGTTAAAAATTATGTAAAACAACTCTCAAATGTCTCATTTTAATTATTTTAATAAAAACTCTTTATTTAATCAAATAATGGTATTGGGTATATATTTGATATTAAAATCTAAGAAATCTTAAAGGATAAAAAAAATTTAAATATTAATTTTATATGGATTTTATATTTTTATTATCTCCTTTTCCTTCTTTTTAAAAATCAATTATTAATAATCAAGAAGCTAGCTATTCCCTTTACGCTAATTATTATTACCGCATAAAATTAAAAGTTAAAATCTTCGAGCAATTAAATTATTCCCAACTTTTCTGTGTGATAAACTAAGAGAGATTAAAAGTTACCCAGAACTTATAATACATATAGATAATTAATTATAATCAGATATTAGCGGTAAATTGAAATGGAGAATATTAGAGAAATTTTACAGAAATTGTTAAATAATGAATGCTCTGTTGAAGAAGCAGAAAAGTTACTTAAAGCTAACATCATTGAGGAGGTTGGAGATTTAGCTAAATTAGATGTCTTCCGAAAACTAAGAACTGGTATCGTAGAAGTAATATTTGCAGAAAGTAAAACCCCAGAAATGGTTATCCATATTATTAACTCATTTTTAGAAAAAAATAAATTTGCAATAGTTTCGAGATTTAGAGAAGACCAAATGACCGTGATCAGACAAACTTACAATAAAAATAATGGTTACATTCTGGAAGTAAATAATTTAGCTAAAGTAGTTGTTATAAAAACCAAAGAGTATGAGTTCAAGAAAAATAGAGGAATAATTGGTATAATCACAGCAGGAAGTTCTGATATACCTGTTGCGGAAGAAGCAAAAGTTATTGCACAATCAATGGGATGTGAAGTAATTACGAGTTACGATTTGGGTATAGCAGGAATCCACCGCATATTCAATCCACTAAGTGAAATGATTAAAAAAGGAGTTCATGTAATTATTGTATGTGCAGGAATGGAAGGAACTTTACCAGGAGTTGTAGCGGCTCTAGTTGATATTCCAGTAATTGGTGTTCCTGTATCAAGTGGTTATGGATTGGGTGAAAAAGGTATTGGTGCCTTAACAACTATGCTCCAGTCATGCTCACCTGGATTATTAGTCGTTAATATCGATAATGGATTTGGAGCGGGAGCTTCTGCTGCGTTAATTGCTAATAGAACGAAGGGCTAATACCTCTTTACTCTTCTTCGATTTATATTAAATTTTACTATATTTTGATATAATTAATTAAGAAAATTATAAATATATCAATAAAGAAATACTTGCTAAATTAATTATAATTATCAAAAATAAAAATAATATTTAAAGTGGTTTTAAATGGCACCCACAGCAGCTTCATTGGAAGCTCTTTCGAAACTAAGACAATTAAATCCCGAAACTGGATGGTATATTGTAACCTTTTTAGTAATAGTTTTATATATCTATGGCGTGGAGATCAAAAAAGCAAGGGAAACGAAAAATTGGAATACTGTTTTTGCAGGTTTAACTTTATTTGGCCTTGATTTTATAAATGAGATATGGAATGCGTTAGTTTTCGCGTTTTCAGATTATTCTGCTTTTTGGACAACACCAAATGCAAGTGGTTTCATCATTCTTATAGGATGGAATATTGAGATTGCTTTCATGTTTTCTATTGCTGGGATTGTATTTGCTAAGTTCTTACCGGATGATAAGAATAAAAAGCTATTTGGTTTACCCAATCGTTGGGCTAATGCAGTTGGATTTGCTATATTCAGTGTATTCGTTGAGGTTCTATTAAATCGAGGAGGATATTTGATTTGGGAATATCCTTTTTGGAATTGGTATACCCCTTATTTGATCTTCCTGATTGGATACTTTCATTTTTTTGTTGGCGCATTTTATGTATATGATCTTCCAACAATAAAAGAAAAAGTGAAAGTAGTAGGGATGATTTATGGGGTTATAACTGTGTTACTATGCATTTTTGGACCAATATTAGGACCTTTAGGAATTTTTTAAAAAAAACTTTTTTTATTTTTTTTTGAGTTATACGATAATAAAATATGATTATCTATTCAATTAAACAACTTTTTAAATAAAAAATAGTCTTAAGCATGAATGAATCCAATTCCAGTGTTAAACCCAATTACACGTTAATAAATCTTGAAGCTATTTTTAATATCCCAACACCTTTTCCTTGAAATGTAAAAGTATATAAATATAGTTCAATATAATTTATATTGAAATTACTAGTCCTTAATAATCTAAATCTAATAAAAAAAGAAAGGTTATTAGTTGAGACCAATGGTCGCAACCTTCGAAGATTTTGAGAAATCAAAAAAGTTGTTTAATAATGGCGATATAACTAATACTTTAGAGAGTCTTGATAAGGTCTTAGATCAATTAGATCGTTCTAAAAATGAAAAAAAAGCAGATGTTCTGCAGTTTTTAAATAAACTATTAAAATATTGTCAAGAAAATCATCTAACTGATGAAGAAGCTAGAGTATTAAGGGCACTCGCAAAAGCACATACTAAATTCAAAGAGCACGCTGAAGCTTTAAAATATTCATATCAAGCATTAAAAGTCAGAAAAAAATTAGGTAAAAAATTAGATATTGCTGATAGTATGGTTTTTCTAGCAGAAGATCTAGAAGTTTCTGGTAATTATTCTGAATGCATTAAAAATTTTTCAGAAGCAGCGGATATTTATCGCGAGCTAGGAAAATTACGTAAAGAAAAGGATGTAAGAAAAGAACTCAAGAGATTGGAAGCATTTTCAAAACAAATGGTCGAGGATGAATACTACTTAAACAAATTCCATATTGACAAATTTTAATCATTCCAAAGGAAGTTATATCTAAACACTAATTATTTTTTTCTTTTTGTTTTATTTATCTATAAGTTATTTTTATATTCAGGGGGATTATATAAATTCTTTATCAGAGATTGACAATGTATCATTATCTCTTTTACCGTTAAACCTGTCTTTTTACTTATTTTATTTAGATCTTCGTATTCTGGCTTGACATTTAAGATTTTGACTTCATTTTTAACTCGAATAAATGCAATTTTAAACGTGATCTGAAACATATGTTGATTTATTTCTAAATTAAGAGTTTCAAGCTTTCTCTCAACGCATATCCTTTTAGTAATATTGTATCTTACCCCTAACGTTCCAAGTTCATTAACTATTTTGTTAATTAGATTAAACGTATCTTTGGGTTGGCATAACAACCTAATTACATAACTTGGCCTATTCTTTTTAGTTAGGCTAGATATAACTTGAATATCAAGGAATTTGTTTTTATCTAAGGAATTAATAAAATGCCCAATTAACTCACCAGATATATCATCGATATTAGTTTCTATTACTGAAACATCCTCTAAATAAGGCTCGAAGTGTCCTAACAATCCTTCATTTTGAGATAATTTAACTTCTCCACAGAATAGGCGAAGAATATTTGAAAAATTGTCAAAACTTTTTTCTCCCGTACTATATGAGACTTTTTTGATATTCATTTTAGGCATAAAATCTACAGATATAGGATTTAAATTAACAAGAAGTGCTGCGCCTGTTGGAGTTACTAACTCACTCTCGATAGGACCACCATAAGTTATGATGTTTGCTCGCTCTAAAATCTTTAATGTAGCCGGTGCTGGCACAGGCAATGTTCCATGAGCTGTTTTTATAATTCCAGCCCCTAAAGGTAAGACGCTACAATATATTCTCATATCGCCGCTATTAAAGCCTATTTCATTTAAACATGCTGAAACACCCAATATGTCTATTAATGTATCAACGGAACTTAATTCATGTAAATGAATCTCTTCCATTTTCTTACCATGTACATTCGATTCTGCTTGAATCATTGTTCTTAAAACGCTAATAGCATATTCTTTACAAACTTCAAACTTCGGATTTTCCTTTATGAAGCTCTCCAAAGCATTTAACATAACTTTAGGAGTCCGATGAGATTTATCTTCTTTAATTTTTAAATCTAATTGATTTACTTGAATACCATTAACTTCCTTTTTTTTCAGAACTAGTTCTAACTTTGAGATATCATCTAAGATTTCCTTGATTTGTTCCAATTCTTTTAATAGTCCTTCTGAATCCGGCATAAGACCCAAAAGTGAGGCTAAAAGCATGTCTCCAGAAATTCCTGAGTTCGAAGCATCGATATATAAACATTTCATTTCAAATATTCCTTACTTTATAAAACCGTTTTGTTTATTATTAAGAAAAAATGAACAATACTAAAAATAATAAATTGTAATTATTTTATAATTAAATATAGTTATTGTAACTAAAATAAAATTATATAAATCAATAATTTTCAAGGTATTCTAATGAGTGAACTTCAAACTATCAAATGTTATTTAGACCAGTTACCTGCTACTTTTCTACAGTTATTAGGATTAGTTCCTCCTCATCAAATTATACCAGAACCTATCCAATCAATCCTAGATCTCTATCAGGGTATTGAAAGGATAAGTATTTCGCTAATTGATAATTTTGGGCTCTTTGAAATAACGTATCATAAACCTCAATTTATGATTGCTAATTCCGAAGTCATGTTACTACTTTCAACAAAAAATCCTTATACTCTTGGAGTCTTGCATCAAATAATGTACGGTGGTTTTGAACCTGACCCAAATGGATTTCATTTGCTGCGTTATTTAAACTCTAATGGAAAAAAAACATGTTTAGTTGGTCGGAAAAAAGATATAGAAAGATATGATGGAGGAACTTACTCTGTACCTAAGGATACAGATATGGCCACTTGGGTTGAATCTGCACGTACAATCAATAATTATGAGCTTTCTTGGATGCATTATTTGGATTTTGAGAATTTACATAAACAGCAGCAGGCTTTAAAGCAAAGAACGCCTGAAGAATTGATTGAAAAATTGATATTAAGGACTGATAAATGGATTTTAAGTAACTATAAACAGATGAGAAATAATTCTCTCATGATTATTTTAGGAGATCACGGAAGAATAAAACTAGATTTAGAATATTCTGGCAAAATTGCACAATGGCGTGAAGCTAGTGTTCCAATTGCAATTTTAATAAAAAAATAAATTTTTTAGTTTCTATGAATTAAAATGTGTTAGTTATGGAAGAATATACTCGCTTTACTATTTCTCTTCCAAAGGAATTACATGATAAATTTGAGGAATTTCGAGAGAAACTTGGGATTTCAAGATCAGATGCTATAAGAAAAGCAATGCAATCTCTAATGATTAGCGAGGAAAATATTCCTATATCATCTGGAAATGTTGTTGGATGCATTTCAATAATTATGGGTCATGAACACTTTCAATTAGGGGAAAAACATGAAAAAGTAAATCATGCTTTGAATCATCATAATCATGATTATGGTTCTCGTCCAACTTATGCCAATATTCAGCAATCGGATGAAATTCTAAAAAATGATATTCAACATCACTTTCATGAGATAATCATCTCAACCTTACATATTCATCTAGAATTTAATAAATGTTTAGAAATTATTGTTGTCTCTGGTCCTATTGAAAGAGTTAAAAATTTAAAGAGAGATTTACAAGCTCTAAAAAGTGTTTTCTCTACCGGTTTTTTTATAGTTGATGCCGATTATAAAGACATATCTGAAAAATAAATAAAAAGAGACAATAATATAAAGAAGAAGGAGTAAAAAAGAATAAAAAATTCTAGCTTTAGATTAAAAGGGATAAGGATAAGGCGATTAATTGAGAATTTTTTATTCTTTAAAAGTTGTGTGTGTTACTACAATTATTCCGTTTTCGAAATTTAAGGCTGTATAGAGTGATAATTTTTCAATTTCTATGCAATTAAAATTAGTATATTAATTAGTAATTTTTAAATTATCCTTGACCTATTGAAATTAAAGTTAATTTTAAAAAAATAATAGAATTAGAAAAAAAATTGAGTTTTGAAATTATCAACTCTATAAATCTTTTTCTTGTACAGTCTTTCGACCATTAGCTTTAGCCCTTCCAATAGCTTTGTCAAGGATGCCAATTATTGCGTCATTAAGTGCAGGTCCATCAATGAGGTCTCCACTTGTGTTGCATCCTTTGGATTTGATATAATCTCTTACTTTGCTTTTAACGAAAAGGGCTTCTACTCCACCAGCCGCAGCTGCTTTTTTAGCCATTTTTTATTCCTCCATTTATTGTTTAAAAATGTTTTAAAAATAAATTTGTATTTAAAATATATTTCTTCTTGCTTATATTTAAATTTAGTTGAAAAAACATCATAGAAGGTTAATATTGTCAGTCTAGATGCATTATTTGCAGAGACCTAAAAAATTAGCAAAGGGAATCGGAAGTACCCAAATTATAGAATTTTTATTAGAAAAAGTAATCTAATTAAGCTTAATTCCCCCAATATTTACATTTTCAGCTCCTCCCTCTAAATCCTCTGACTTAATGTAGTCTTCTAAACTTCTAGATGCTATAAGTTTGTAATAATTTTTTAATTCTTTATCAACAGGTTCTGAAAGCTTGGAATCTCTCTCTTGTTGAAGTATTTGATGGACCAATGATTTAGCTTTATTCATAATAGTTTTGTCTCCTTCGTTTGTGTGATTTACATTAATCATAGATTCAAATATTTTTTTATGAAAAATTTCTTTATCGATCTTTTTCATTTTTTCTTTTAATCTCATTGAGCTATTATTTTCGCCAATTATATCTTTTTGTTGACTTAAATCTAAAGCTTTTTTATTAAGATAACCCTTTTGAAGAACTTTAGTAATAATGTCAATGAATTCATTATCAATCACTAATAATTCTAAGGTTTCAGATAATAATGACTCATAAGTACCTGCGCAAGTAATATAGTTATGACCTGCAGCTATTGCTGTATATAATGTAACAAATCGCTCAAAACCATTTTGTATATCGAATAACTTTGAATCTGTGAGTGAACCTGAACCCTTTGAAGGGATATTATAAAAATGAGCTAATTGAGCAGAAGCTATAGTTATAAGTGAAAACTCCATACTTCCATAAGCAACATTACCCGATAATGGATCTAAGATAGTATTAGTTGATCCATATAACACTGGAGTTCCGGGATTAATCAGTTGTGTTAAAATAATAGACGATAATACTTCCATATTTGCTTGTACAAGTGTTCCCGCTAGTGTCACTGGTGATGTCGAGCCTGCACTCGCTGCAGCACTAATCAATAAGGGTTGATTAAATTTTGCAAACACAAATAACCCATTTAAAAGAATTTTTGGTAAAGTTAAAGGTGATAAGGGATTAAAAATACCAAGCAAACGAGGTTTATTTCTCAAATTACCTTCGTCCTCGACTATAATTGAAAGCATATTCATCATATCTTCAGAAGCAACTCGTCCATAGCAAGACATTCCATATGGCTTATTACTAAATTTTGCCCAATTAGAAATTGTATGATAATGAATTTCAGTGAAAGGAATATCATGAGGCCATACATCAACATGAGAACAATTTATATGTTCTAATTCATTAACTACTCGAATGTGGTCAATTGCATCTTTTAGACTAGTTTTCCGAATTAATTTTTTTCGAGATGGATCATTGATATTGACTGCAGCACCCATTGTAGCAAAGACTGAATTAGACGTATCTACCTTTAACTGATATGAGCCATCGGGGCCAAATAGGGAAAAGCTTTTAGGTATCTTCATTAAGGAGTGTTTAATTAAAAATTCTGGAATGTAAACAAAGTTGGTTTTTTTATTTACTTTTGCACCATTCTTCTCAAATAGATCTAAGGCTTCTTTAGATTCCACCTTAATTCCTACTTGTTCTAATAATTCAATCGTAGCGTTATGTATTCTCTGAATTTCATTTTGATTTAAAACTTCTAATTTATTCATCTCTTATAAAAAATTTATTTTTTTACTAGTTTTATTTATTATCATTGAAAAAACGTTATTTAATAAAACTTTTAAATTGTTAGAAAATAGCTCTGATTAAAATATGCTTATGTTAGAATTAAGTAATGAGTAGAAAATTATGATATTATCAAGAGCTCCCGTAAGGATTTTAGACATTGGAGGATGGACGGATACTTGGTTCTGTCCTAATGGTGCTGTCTTTAATCTATGCATTGATTTATATAGTTATTCTAAAATTTCTCAGAACTATCTCAATAAAACAAGGATATTTGCCGAAAACCTTGATCAAAGTGTCGAATTTAGTGGTATTAATAATATTGTATATGATGGAAAACTTGATCTTTTAAAAGCTGCAATCAAAAAAATGGATATAAGAACAAATTTAGATATCTATATTAGAACAGAAGCTCCTCCTGGATGTGGAACAGGAACAAGTGCGAGTGTAGCAGTATCACTAATTTCTGGGTTAGCATTTTTCTCAAAAAGAAAAATTAATCGCCATCAAATTGCTCAATTTGCTCATAAACTCGAAATTGAAGAATTAAATTTAGAGAGTGGTGTACAGGATCAGTTTGCTGCTTCTTATGGTGGTATAAACTTTATGAATATTAATTATCCAAATGTAAAAATAACTAAAATTAATATTGATAAAAAGAAAATAGCCTTGCTCGAAAACTTATTAATATTAATATATTTTGGCTCAAGAAGTTCTAGTGAAATGCATAAAGCAGTCATTAAGAATTATCTTAAAAAGGACCAAAAAGTTATTTTTTCTTTTGAAAAGATGAAAGAATGTGCTTATGAAATGAAAAGAGCAATAAAATTAGATATTAGCGATATAGGTAGAATAATGAATAAGAACTGGGACGCTCAAAAAGAGTTACATTCATTAATGACGAATGATATCATCAAAAAAGCTGAAGAAATTGCACATCACCATGGTGCTTTAGGATTTAAGTGTAATGGTGCTGGAGGAGGTGGTTCCGCAACAATTTTAGCAGATGTTGGGCGAGAATATCAATTGAAGAAGGAGTTAGTAGAAAATAATTTTACAATCCTTCCATTTAAACTTAATTTTGATGGAGTTTACTCCTTTTCACGTTAACAGTTTTCTATTAATTTAAAGCATTTGATATTAAAAGTAAGTGCTTTTTATATTTTGATAGCAAAATACAAATATGGTTTTACCTGATAATTCAAAAACTATTCAAAAAATTAAAAGAACGACTGGGAAGGGCAGTATTCATAACTTATTTATATTTAATAAGTCTGGTATATGTATCTATGGCTTAAACTTAACAAACTTATATCCACTAGAGCAGGAACAATTAATCTCCTCTTATTTTACCGCTTTAATGTCGTTTACTAAAGAATTAATTGGAAACGACATAAAAGCAGTAGAAATGGGAAAAGATATAAAATTAGTTGTCTTTGAGAAAAAAAACCTCTATTTTACTCTTCTCTGTGATTCTATTGAAAACAATATTTCACTCGAAAACTTAATATTAAGAATATATACCAAGTTTACAGAGTTCGTTTTAAAGAATAAAATAAAAACCGATTTGGAATATATATGCGATAATGAATTAGACTTTATTATTGGAGAGGTGATTGATGAAGTTTTCAGCAGCGGGTTTGACATAAAGAAAGAAAAGGTAATCATAAAAACTTTAAAGAAATTAAATGAGAATGATGAAATTAACGGTGTACTTTTGTTAACAAATAGAGGGAAGGTAATATTTTCTTCATTAGTTGATAAAAATTTAATATATTTCCTCAAAGAAGTAGATTTTCGAGTTAAAATATGTAACAATTCAATTTTAAAAATGTTTTATACCTCAAAGCATGGAGAACTTATTTTTTCCGAATATATTAATGATTTATACATTATTATGCTCATTTTTGATTCAAAAACACGATTCGGAATTGCTGAATTTTATTTACAAAAACTTGTAAGGAAAATAGAAACCATTTTAATTAATGACATTAGTTAAATTATACCTAAAATTGATTATGTACATATTTTTTATTAATTAAAAAAGAGTAAGTATAAGTACTTTCCATCTTTGATTCCTCTACTAATTCAATAAAGGTAATTAGATTGGATAATAAGGAATTAATGAAACTTTTAGCTATGTTAGGTGGTATTATTGCACTTATTGAAGCAATAGCAGGTTTTTTTGGATGGGGGTTCTATGGATGGGGCATATTCTCTTCTATTGTTGCTATTATAATAGCTATTGTTGTTCTATTAAGTGTGTTTCGACCAGATAATCCTATCCCATATAATGCAATGTTTTTAATTATATTTGGCATAATAATGATTGTTTTTAGCAGTATATTCGGTGGGATCTTAGTATTAATTGGTGGGATACTTGGTTATGTGAACAAATAATTATCTTTTTCTTTTTTTTCTTTTTAAAATTATGTATTATAAAACGCAACTTAAAATATTCCTAAATATAGAAATATCATAAAACATAATTAAGGGAGAATTATGAAGGAAAAATCAATTGAGGATTTAAAAGCAGCCTTTGCGGGAGAATCTCAAGCTAATAGGAAATATCTTGCTTTTGCTAAAAAAGCAGAACAAGAGGGATTTCCAGGTGTGGCAAAATTATTTCGTGCTGCAGCAGAAGCAGAAACAGTACATGCTCATAATCACTTAAGAGCAATGAATGGGATTAAATCTACTCTTGAAAATCTCAAAGAAGCTATTGGTGGAGAATTTTATGAATTTACAAAAATGTATCCTGAATTCATCGATGATGCGAAAAATGAGAATAATGATACTGCCAAAAGAACCTTCAACTATGCAAATGAAGTGGAAAAGATTCATCATAAATTATATGAGACCGCTTTAAAAGCAGTTGAAAATGGAAAAGACATAGAACCTAAAACTATGTATGTTTGTTCTGTTTGTGGATATACTCATGAAGGTGAACCACCAGAAAAGTGTCCCGTATGTAGTGCAACAAAAAAAGCATTTAATAAAGTTAATTAATTTTTCTTTATTTTTCTATTATTCCTATAGTCCAAGGATTATATCCATTTTGAATTTTCTTAAAGTAATCATCAGTATCGAAATTTAATTCCGTTTCTACAGCTCTTAAAGCTCCTCTTGTAGCTCCTCTTAAATAATAATTTATCATTAAATCTGTTATATTTTCATTCCCTAAAGAAATAAGAGTTTGCAGTTTAGCATCATCCACTTCCCTTCTAATATCACCTATTTTCAAATTAATTGATTTTATTGGTCTTAATTCTCTTTCTAATTTCTGGAACCTTAATTTCAATGAATTAAAGTTTTCAGATGTATAAAAACGACAACTTGATTGATAAGGTGTATTTAATTTTGGAATGAAAGGATTAATATTGACTTTTAGTTGGTTTTTATTAAACCCAATTTTATCAATACTTTTCATCAGATCAATAATTCCTTCAATTTCTTCATCATTTTCATTTGGTAAACCTATAAGGAAATAAAATTTTACATTTTTAATTTTGGAGGCTTTAATTAAATTTAAAACTTCAATTACTTTGTCATTTGTTATTTTCTTACCAATTTCAAATCTTAAGGAATCCAAACCTGTTTCTGGAGCAATTGTGATTGTTTTAATATTACTTTTCTCAAAAACTTCAATTAATTGTGGCGTGATATGGTCAATTCTAATAGAAGGGACGCTAAATTTCTTTCCTTTTTCAATAATATAATTTAATATCTTAAGAAATTTAGGATGGGATGAAACACATGATCCAATCAAACTAAATTTTTGAAAGTCCGTTAATTCAATAGCGTTATCAACAATTTCAGCTATTTTTTCATAACTTCTATTCCTAAAGGGATAATTATGGAATGATGAGATACAAAATTTACATTTAAAAGGGCACCCTCTATTGATTTCAATAAAATAATTTTGTTCGAATATTTGTTTTTTAGAATCAGAACTAACTACTAATTGAAATATTGGTGCTGGTGATTCATCTAAATTTTTTAATACCATTCTTTTAACAGAATTATTACATTTAGGAATAAATATTCCTTCAATATTTTTGAGACCTTCGAAGAATTGAGAATAATTTATAGTGTTGGTTTTATATTCAATATATTTATTCAAAAAAGGATACAAATTAGGTTCAGCATCACCAATAAAAAAACAGTCAAAAATTTTACTTAATGGCAAAGGATTTGAAGTTACTGCTGGTCCACCGCCAACTATTAAAGGATATTTATGATGATTCTCATTATTTAATTTATATCTAATATCAGAATAAAAGGGGATTTTAGCTTTATCTAAAAACCATAAAATATTTTTAAAGTCATTTTCAAAATGTATAGAAAACCCTAATATATCAAAATCGTTTGGTAAATTACTATTTTCAAAACTTCTAATAATTTCTTTAGAAAAGTAATCTTCTGATGCCGGATACTTTATTTTTTCTGGAAGAAAAAATCTTTCACATACAAAATTTTTTTCATTATTAATAATGGAATAAATTAATCGGATTGAATAAGAAGAAATTCCTAATTCATAGTGATTAGGATAAATCAAACCAAAAGATAAATCCATATATCGCCAATCTTTCTTTATCACACCTTTTTCGTATAACAAATAAAAAACCATGTTGATTAATGTATTTTAGGATTTAACATTATTTTCATTTCTTTCAAACATTAACTTTTTGACCTCTTCAAGAATCAGGGGTAATATTGTTCCCGTTTTATGATTTATAACTACGTCTGCTTTATTATCTAAATGAGTAGGTTGATCATTTACTATAATTAACTTTCCTTTATCTTGAAGGACATATAATGGTAAATCACAGATTGGAGCAACCTCAAGAGATGAGCCTGCGATTAACATAACATCTGCTTTTTGTGATAATGCTTTAGATTGAAATAATTCAAATCTTGGTAAGTCTTCCCCAAATAAAACAACAGAAGGCTTTAGCGGAGCTCCGCAAAAGTCACAGGTTGGTGTTTCAGATTTTCCCTTCTTCATTTTTTTTAAGACTTGATCTTTACTATAAGACGCCTTACATCCCAGGCAACTAAATCGATTTATATTTCCATGCACTTCATATACAATAACAGAACCTGCTGCTTGGTGTAATTCATCAATATTTTGGGTGATAACTGCTTTTATTATATCTAAATTTTCTAATTCAGCGAGAGCATAATGACCTGGATTAGGTTTTGCCTTGAAAAGTGTTGGTGCAACTTTCTGAGCTAATTCCCAGAATTTTGCGGGATTCCTTAAGAATGCTTCAATATTTCCATAGATTTCGGGTTTATATTTCTCCCATATTCCTCCTTCACCTCTAAAGTCAGGAATTCCGGATTCTGTAGATATTCCTGCGCCTGTAAGTGCAATAGCATATTTTGCGTTAACTAATAATTCAGCAGATTGTAAAATTTTTTTCTTTTCAATAATTCTTAAGATTTTCATAAAAAGTCCCTTAAAATTCAAAATTGTTAACTAAATATTGAAATGTAGAATATCTTAATATCTATTATAGAATTCATCTTGTTTTATAACATCTAAGTATAAATTTACGCTCAATATTTACGATTACTCTTATTATATTTTTTCCAATTATTAAAGTTTAATTGTTATGAGCAATCAGATCAATAATTAATGAAAAATAAAACTTTAAATAATCTTGATAAAATCTCATATATGCATAAACAATTAAATGATTGATTAATTTCTAAATTTAATTGATAAGCTATTAAATCAACAACTAATTCTAAACGATAAGGTCAATGATAACGGGTTTTGCTATAATCCTTGATGAGGAAATTTTATATGTTTCAAATGAGCATAAATATCCATTATTTGAGATTGTGCTTTTTGTTGAAAAATTAATACGAAGTCTTAATCCTAAAAATTTATGGCGCCTAAAAAATATCTATTTCAAAAGTAAAAACTCAAAAGAAAGAATGATTATTAGGCATATTGTTTCAGAAAATGACCAAAATCTTTTTTATTGTATTGCTGGTGATTTTAAACCTAACTCCGAAGAAATCATTAAACTAATGGAAGAATACCAAGAAAAAGTATTCGCTAATTATGAATCTATAGAAAAAATTAAGGAAGCATCAAGAAAGTCTGAATTTAAAAAAATCATAAAATTAATTACAGGATATTTATGGAGTAAGTATAGGGATACATTAGAAGATGAACAGATTGAGCCAAAATGCACAGATCTGCAAAATAAAATAATTTATTGTGGAATATCAAGTCAGGGATTACCAATTATTTCACAACTATATGATACAGCACTTCTTAATAATTTTGAAAAAGAAGTAAATAATGAGAATATTGAATTACTAAGTTCGAACATTTCTGCTAAATTAGCTACAATTGCGATGAATACACAAATTCGAGCAAAAAATAATATTAAAGAAATACATTTCGATGATATAGAAGATAATGGCTGCAGAAAAATAATACTCTATAGTAATATTAATGGGTATTCTCTTGATTTTATTGCTTCGGGAGACTTTATAAGACTAAAAGAAATATTTTCAGAGTTAGAAAGTACACTCTCAAAAGAAAAGATTCTACAAGGAGAGTTTTCGGGAGATTTAAAACCATTTAGATCATTAAAAACTTATTTAAATAATATTATAAATGAATTTGATCAATAATTACTAAATAAAATGGTTTTTTATCTTATTTATGAAGGCTGTTATATTGGCAGCTGGTAAAGGTAAGAGGTTAAGACCAATTACCTCAACACAACCAAAACCCATGATTCCTATTGCGGGAAAACCCTTATTAGCACATACTATCCTTGGATTAAAAAAAGCAGGGATTGATGAGATATTAGTAATTGTGGGCTACAGAGAAAATCTTATTCGTGATTACTTTCGGGATGGTAAAGAACTTTTCGGACTTAAAATCGAATATCTTACTCAGAAAGAACATTTGGGTACTGCTCATGCAGCTAATTATGCTCGTGAGTTTGTAAATGATTCACCATTTCTAATGATGTATGGTGATCTTCTTGTTGATTCAGTAGTTTTTGGAAAAATCATAAATAAGTTTAAAAAAAATTCATATGAAGGACTTATAAGTTTAATAGAAGTTCCTAATCCTCAAGATTTTGGGATCATATCCATAAATTCAGATGGTTTTGTATCTAATATTACTGAGAAACCATCACCGAGATTGAATCTAGGTAATCTAGCCAATGCGGGAATATATGTTTTTAAACCTATTATTTTTGACGCGATAGATAAGACAAAAAAATCTATTAGAGGAGAATATGAATTTACAGATTCAATGCAAATATTAATAAATGAATTAGATGGAAAAGTTCAATCTTATGTACTTCAGAGTGAGTTTTGGAGTGATATTGGCTTACCTTGGCAACTTATTGACGCAAATCAGTTCCTGTTAAACCAAATTGAACCGAATCAATTTGGAATAATAGAAGATAATGTTAAGATCAATGGTAAAGTCTATATTGGAAATAACACTAGAATTCGTTCAGGTTCTTATATTCAAGGTCCATGTTTTATAGGAGAAAAAAACCTAATTGGACCAAATGCGTTCATACGGCCATATACATCCATATCTAATAATTGTCATATAGGAATGTCAGAAATAAAAAATTCCTTAATTTATGATAATACTGCTATTCCCCATTTTAACTATGTTGGTGATTCTATAATTTGTGAGAATGTAAATCTTGGAGCTGGAACTAAAATTTCAAATCTCCGATTTGATAATCAAAACATAAAAATGGTAATTGATGGAAAGAATTTTAATTCTAAACGTCGGAAGTTGGGTGCGGTGATTGGACCAAATACACAAACTGGAATTAATGTAAGTATTATGTGTGGAAAAATTATTGGAGAAAATTCGATTATTGGGGCTCATTCAATTGTAAATGAAAATATTGCTCCTAATACCCTATATTATCAAGATATTAATGGAAGGAAAGTTGTAAAAAAAAATCCCTTTTAAGAATAATTTCAATTTTTGCACAGATTTAACAATCTATATTATTTAATTCAAAAAAGCAATAATTTATCATATTTTAGAATAATAAATTATTCAGAAATTTCGTCTTCTATTTCCTCTTCTTCCACTTCTAAATCTTCTTCCGGAGTAGCTTCCTTTTCAGGTTTAGCTTGAGGCATTTTCTTAACATTAATTCTCTCAGTTCTTTTAATTTCACTTTTACGGGATCTTTTAACGTCTACTTCGACAATTTCGAAATCCTCATCTTGAGAGATAAGTTTTTTATCTTCTCCTCCTTCAGGAATAGATATAACTTTACTTTTAATAACTGTACAACTTGAAACTGGATAAATAGTTTTTGCTACTCTAGTTATTTGATTTTCAAATTCATGATAAATAATACCAGTTATGAACTTTTCATGAGTTAATGTTTTAGCAAATTGTTTTAAAATGTCATCCATGATTTTTCTAATGAGAATTTGTTGTGAACTACGAGCTCTTTTAATAGTAGTACATACCACAGTTAAACGATATGAAAAATCATCTTTTGTGGTTAAATTTAATATAGTTTGAATCTTTGAAGATCCTCTGCCAACTAGACTTCTTATATAATCATTGGTATACTGATGCCCAGAGTATATACTTTGACACTGTTTAGATTCAAGATTTATATCGATAACTTTGAATTTCAATTTCAAATTTATATCTTCATATTTATTCGTGATATCATATAATAACACTTCAATTGTTCGGTCTAATATAGAATTTTCCATCCCTATAACTTCACCTAAGGGCTTAAAGTTAAAACTCTTAGGAGCAACAATTGTAAACCATTGCTTATCTTTAAAAGATACTTTCTTAGTTTTAGCTTTTTTTTTTCTACCTTTTTGACTCATAGGTTTAATTACCTCGCTACAAGAGTTCTAACTTTCTCTGGATCGTATTTAAATTCAGGAGCTAATACTTTTTTGTTCTTGTAATAACTTATTAATCGATATATTTTAGATTCTATTCTTTGTAATCCTTTTTTCGATTCTAAATCTTTGTGATTTGTTTCAAGATGTTTTCTAAGAGTTAAAGCCCTTTTGACCAAATTTGTAAGATCCTCCGGGAGAGGAGTTTCAATTCCATTCTCCTTTAAAATTTGACTAATTGGTTTTCCAGTTACTACTTTAACTAAAGGAACTCCATGTGAATCTCTTAAAATAACGCCAATCATAGATTTTGAATGACCTTTTCGCGCTAGTTTAACTACTTCATTTTCAACTTCCTCACTAGATAACTCAACCCATACTGGTTTTTCTAATCTTGCTGGGCGTGTTGATCCACTACTTCCCTTCTTTCTGGAATGCATCCGAGCCATTTTTCGTATCCCAGTTTATTATTCTATTAATGAAAGATAATTTTTAGATATGGTTATAAAAACATCATTTAAAATAAAATTTTTGAATTTAGAAAACAAATCTAAATTAAATAAATTAATTTCTGAGGAATTAATCTTAGTATGAATAAGAGAGGAAATGATATTTATTTTATAACAGGTAATTCTTATAAGTATAATGAAATTCAAAAATTATTTGGTACTGAAAGATTAAATTTTAGATTAATTCAAAAAGATTTAAATCCAATTGAAATTCAAGCAGATAACTTATACGAAGTAGCTCTCTTTAAGTTAAACAGTATTAAGGAAACTCTCGAAGGCTCTTATTTTATTGAAGACGCAGGATTTTTTATCGATAAACCATTGAACGGATTTCCCGGAGTATGGTCAAAATATGTATTTAAAACAATTGGTAACATTGGAATTTTAAAATTAATTGATAATTTTGAAGAAACAGAAGCTCATTTTGAGAGCATAATTGCTTTTTATTTTCAACCACAAGATAAAGTATTAACATTTCAGGGTATTGTAAAAGGTAAGGTTTCTAAAGAAATCAGAGGAAAAGGGGGATTTGGATTTGATCCTATCTTTATTCCGAATGAGTATCCAAATAAAACCTTTGCTGAGCTTTCAACCGAGGAAAAAAATAAAATTTCCCATAGAGGTAAAGCGTGGATAAAGTTCATCAAATTTTTAAAAGACACATAAAAAATTCATTAAAAAGTTTCTCGGAATGTATCCATAATAGTTTGTTTACTTAACTTCCTTAAGATTATAAACATTCCAATTATTCCAATAACAATTGAAATAATAAACACCCTTGCTAAAACTTCAAAAGGAACTGAAAAAACAATTGGCATTTCTGTTATAAAACCTAGGTTTGTTTCTAATAAGTAGGCACTAAATGTCCCGATAAATGTCCCCATCGTTCCTGAAGATAATAATACTATTAAACTTTCAATTATGAACAAATTTCTCACGTTCTTAGTCTTCATTCCTAGAGCTCTTAATATTCCAATTTCAAATTTTCTTTCTAGCATGACTGCATACATCGTACTTATTAATCCAAAAATCGCAATTGTAATCGCAAACCAATTGATTACTTCTAAAAGTGTACTTTGTCTTTCATACAGATCTTGCATAAAATTAATTTTAGACACAGCATCATCAATTATGAAATTCTTATTCTTATATGTAGATTGAAATTCCTCTTTTACTTCTTTGATGCTTTCTCGTGACTCATCTATTATATTAATAAAAACTTTATCAATAATCATATCGGGACCTCTTGGATTCTCTATATCCATTAGATTTATATAATTATCTAATGATACCATTAATCCAGCTCCCGATACTGCGTTAACAGAACTTCTAAAATTGAAATATCCCGGCATTCCACCTGAAATACCAACAACTCGAAAGAGAGTAATATTTCCAGGATCATTTGGAATTTTTGGATTAAAAAAAGTGAGCCGAATATACTCTCCCACATCCTTAATCCCTAAGACAGTTGCTAACGAATTCGCAATAATACACGTATTATTATGATTAAATAGTTGACTAAAGGAATAATTAAATCCACTATTTGGGCTACTCCAAATAAAAAGATTCTCATCCATTAAATTATAGTAATTTTCTTCAATACCTATAAATCCAACTTCAAATTCATCAAAATTCGCAATATCTGCCGCTTTTACTTGATATTTCTCTTGAGCTTGGGCCGTATAAAATTCAAAAATATTAACAAATGCCTCATTAATAGATTCTTGATCAAAACCACCTCCACCTTCACTAAAATCATAAAATACTGATAAAATTGATGTGATATCAAACATATTATAAAGAGTAATTGCATATGAATCAATATTCTGCATATTTTTTAAGTCCTGAACAACTTCATAAGTTATTGCATCATCATTAGCTTCTAATCCTTGATTCACTAAAACTAATTCTGATCCATATTGAAATTTTAAATTTAAAGACATATTTTTTGATTCCATCTCTAAAACACTTGTAATAAAAAATATGAAAGAAAAACTTATAGCAAACATCAAAATTGTATTTGTGTTTCGTCGTCTATTTCTTTTAAGAGATATTTTAATAATATTTGCATATTTTCTAATAAGGGGGCTTATAATTCCAACTAGTATAGTTTGAATTAAAGGAATAATTCCCACTGAAGCAAAAACCATTCCAATTAATATTGCTCCTAAAAGTCCTATAAATAATCCCGCTATTAGCATGAAATCACCTGTAACAACTAAATTAGGTAATAAAATAAAAACCACCATCCCAATTGTAGCGATTGCAGTACCTACCAGGAAACTTTTTAGATTTATACTTCCTTCTTTTTTTACCTCCCAACCTTCTTCTTTTTTATGAAAAGGAGTTATAGATTTGATAATCTCTAATTTTCCCGTTTTTAAAGCTGGGAATAGTGAGACTACAAATGATACTCCCGAGCCAATAGAAAAAGCTAATATTATTGTTAAAGGTTGAATTACGTAAGGTACATTTTGAAGCCTGAAATCTGTAATTATAAACAAAGTATTTACTACAGGTGGTGTAGCAAATACTCCAATGATAATTCCAATGATTGATCCTATAACACCTATTAAAAAACCTTCAAAAATAACCATTTTTAAAGGAAAGTTCTTTCTTCCCCCTACAACTCGAATTATTCCATACTCTCTGATTCTCTCTTCTGTTGAAGTTGATAATATTGAGTTGATTAAAATACCTGTTATTAATATAGCAATGATAATAATAAACCAAAAGATTATCGTCATTCCAATTAACATAAATTGCTCTGTACTTAATTGTTCAAGTTTAGGCAAAGAAACAGAATATTCATTCGGATCTAGCCTTTGTTGAATTCTTGTTCCAACCATTCTGAGGTTCCTTTCAGTAGCATCTAAATTTCTAACATCATAAATAAATTGTGGATTTTCTATTGTTCCCATAATAAGGTTAATTTTTCCCTCCCTTTGAAGGAAACTTTGGGCTTGATGAAGATTTACAATAACTAGAGCATTTTCAATGTCTGTGAATTTTAAATCTTGAATACATATGACTATAATTTCGAGATTTAATTCATATTGTTGATATTGCATATGTATAGTATCTCCAACTGATACATTCAATAATTCTGCAACTCTTGATAAGATTACACATTGACCATTATTGGGTTCATCTCTATAGATTTCTCCAGTTTCAATACCTTCTTGATTCACAATTTTTAAATTTCCCATATTTCCATTTTCATCTTCCTTAATAAAATCAAGGCCATAAAATTGTAATGTACTATTAGCCATCGCATTATCAGAAAATGCTCTTACAGGCATCATTATTCTAGGAAAAAGTTCTTCGACACCGTCTATATTTTGTAGTTCTTCATAAAGGAGATTTTCATCAAAGAATGGATCAAATGTAATATCTGTTTTAATGTTCCGAGAAATCATTATATCAGCACTTCCAGTCGTATTTGTAATTAATTCCATGTAATTATATGACATTGTATCATTAACCATTCCTATAGCGGTCAATAGTATTATTGAAACCATAATTCCACTTATGGCAAATATAGCTTTAGACTTATCTCGCTTCATATTAAGCCATGAATGCTTGATAAATTGAAAATTCACTTTACTCTTTATCTGATACCAAAAATTCTCCAAACTCAAGATCTTAATTACTCTCTTTATTTATTAATCCAAAATACTAAATTTTTTTTTCTTTTGCCGAAATTTTCTTAAATAGATTCCCTTATTGCCTAATAATTCTTTAATCTCTTCTAATTCTCTTCTAACTAATTTAATACCTTCACATTTTTTAGTTTTACAAAAATAATAATCTCCTGGCTCATCTTTATAATACCATTTGCCGCAATTCATGCAGTTATAAGCCGCATAGATTTGATCATGTCCGCAAATAGGACAAATAAAATTGAACTTTATAGATTCAAACCACGATTTACAGAATTTGCAATGAAGA
This sequence comes from Promethearchaeota archaeon, assembly GCA_011364975.1. Lineage (GTDB taxonomy): Archaea > Asgardarchaeota > Lokiarchaeia > Sigyniarchaeales > SOKP01 > SOKP01. The sequence continues at coordinate 28,126 of RDOE01000010.1, forward strand.
ATCAGTGGTCTCTCTACAAGATCATCTGATTCAAACAGTTCAATTCTTTTTTTTATTTGTTCTTTATCAATATTTTTTAACCTTACTTTCTCAGCATTTAAATCATGTTTTTTATTAATCCCTAACTTTCCTTTTTTTTCTGAAATAAAATAAATGATAATTCCTAATCCTAATGCTGCAATTACCAATATAATCCATGGACCCCACATTCTCATATTAAATATACCATTTTCAATAATAACAAATAGTGTAGCCTCCCCAAGATTGCCTTCCATATCATAAGCTCTGACTATCACTTTATAATTCCCATCAGTTTGATGTGTTGTATCCCATAGGAATGATAATAACCCTGTACTCAAATTAAAATTAATCATCTCTTTATCGATAATTTTATTATTTAAAAGAACATAGATGCGACTCGAATCTAAGCCCTTATTATCCGAAATAGTCGCAGTAAATAAAATTGTCGCGCTTATTCTTGCATTATCTGAAGGATTTAATATCTGAATATTTGGAGTAATAAAATCCGTTTCTTTATCATAACCCACATAAATGTCTGATATTAACCATCCATCTCCTATTCCAACTACGTTTTCATTAGTATAAAGAGTGAATCTAAACATAACCACTTGATTAAAATAAGAAGAAATATCAATAGACTGATTTCCTAATAAATCCTCATTATCATAATAAAATTCTTTTAATAATATCCAACTATTTCCAAAATCACTTGAAATAGAGATTGAACATCGATCTAGATTTTCTTCTAAAAAAACTTCATTTTGCAAATCAAAATCATGATAAAATTTGAGATAAACAGAATATTGACTATTTAATTGTAATGGATGAGTTAATAAATTGATTTCCCAGTTTGTACCATAACCCTGATTAATACTTCCAAAACTTTGTCCAAGCCCTCCATAAAGGTATGTCTTATTAAGTATTGAGATGGTATGCCACGAATTATCACCTAGCAACCATGTGGTGCTTTCCTTTTGCTTTGGGGTTCCAGTAATATAAAAATCATTAGATTTTTTTTCATCAAAATTATACCCAATATTTTTACCTTCGTGATATATATTAAATTCTCTTGGAGTGGGGTCCTGAAAGGTAATGACTGAATTATCTTGATTAAACCAAATACTTGAATTAGTAAATTTACCATCAGAAATATGAAATCTGAAAGATAGATTTAAAAATTCATTTAATGGTAAACTCCTTACAAAAAAAATACCTTTAGTTCCAGCTAATTTATCACTTGCGTTCCAAGCACCATAGATATTTATCATAGAATAATTATATTCCCCAATTTCAACATAAACAAATTCTGGATAATTATTATCTCGATCATAATAATTACATGAAAATGTAAATTTACTAAATCTAAATCCATCGAACTGAGATATATCCTGTTCTATATGAGGTTCAACTTCCGGATAATAATAATTAGTATAATTTACTAAAGAAAAATAATCTAACATTAACCCTTTATAATTTATTGGATCAAATTGCTCATCCAAGGATGCTAAGAATCTAAACTGTATAAAATTTCCAATATAATCAGTAAGATTTATTTTTTCAATAAACCATTCATTTTCAAAGTTTGTATAAGTTTTCAATGTAAACCATCCGGTCCAATTAAGATTTATTTGGAGAAAAATAAAATCCCCTGTGTTAATACTTACTCTTAAGCCAAAAGAAGCAAATGGATGAGTCATATTATTATCGATTTGGGTTAAATTAAAGAGAGGGCTCCTTAATGTACCATTAGGATAAGGATTAGTAATAATATAAGGTTGATATGTATAATCTTGTGGATAGAAATGATCTCTTCCAAAATAGATACTAGACCATATATTTTCATAAATTAAAGATCTATTATCATTTATATTTGATTGATTTAGTAATCCCCATCCGGTACCATTAAAGATCCATCCATCTAAACCATTCATAAAATTGTGTGAATAAGGAAATTGTTTACTATCGGTAGGAAATTCAATTAAGATACTTAACTCTCCAAAACTTGGAAATCTAACGACATGATTTCCATCACTTGCTATAAAATAGTAATGATAAAGACCGGAACTCGGAAATCTCACCGCTTCGCTTCTAAAAGTTACTCCATTTGTAAAATTATTATCCAAAGGATTTATTTTGAATAAACTATAATTTTGGGATGTTTCTAAAATATGAACATAGACTTCTTGGGGTGGTACATTTGATATATCATTATCAAAATAATCAATATAAAAGAAATAATTATCAATCGAATAATTTTTAAGAGGTTGATTACCATAAAACTCTTGTAAACTAATTATGGTATCATTTTTACTTGCTCCTACATATCTAATTTCAGCAATTTTTAATTCAGGAATAAAATCATTTCTCACTGGCGTAATAATTAATGAAAAATTACTTCTACCTTCTATAGCCTTTATTGTTAAAACACAATTAGTTTCATTGCTTTTAGGTATAAAATAAAAATAGCTTAAATTATCGTACCATTTACGAGAGGATTGAAGAAGGATAGGTTCACCATATTGGTTTGTATTATTACTAAATAAGTAAACGTCAAATTCCACATCCCCTTTAAAGTCAGTTAAATTAAATAAATATTGAGTATTTTTCTCCAGAGCGACTTTTCGTGCTACAACATGTGTGCCAAGGGGATTTTCTTTTGAACTTTCTAAATAACCAGTGATAGATTCATTTATATTTAAAATTTTAGTTAAGGCATCAATAGCTGACTCAATATTTACTCTTCCATAACCTTCATGTTCATCTTTCAAACTACTGGATATCCCCATAAAATTGGATGGTGAATAGGTTTCCTCATTTATGACCGTGCTAGGATCATCTTCTCGATTCAAATTAGTTTCTGAAGCTGTCATAAGTAAAACTGCTTTTAAATAGTTAACCCAATAATCTAAATTATCATTATTCCAATTCATCCAAGTTCCCCATTTAGCTTCTATCAACAAATTTAGAGTGGCGGCTATAATAGCCGCAGAAATTGAAGTTCCATACGCTCCTGTAGCACTATTTGGTATTTTACCAGCACTTATCACAGATCGATGTCCTTCTAATAAACTTCCTCCAGGTGCAACAATATCTGGCTTTATAATATTTTCTGAGATTTCTTTTCCCATACTACTAAAACTCGAAATATGATCTCTATCATTTATTGCCCCAACTACTATTGCTCTTTCATTTGATGCTATACTATTCAATGGGCTAACTCCAGATACTCCCGCATTTCCTGCTGCGATAACAACGAAAATATCATTATCAATAACTTCATCAATCACTCTATTTATCGCTATGACATCTGTCCCGAATGTTGCTAAACTTAGACATACACTCACAATGTGAAATTTTGTTCTATTTTGAATAACGCTACCTAAAGCAGAAATTAGATCTGAGACATAACCACGACCAGATTGGTTTGCTACTTTATAGCTAAGGATTTTTGTAGCATTTGCAATTCCAGTATAATGATTATAATCTTGAGTATATACCTCTGGAAAAAAAGAGCAATTCACATTGTATGAAAAAATAGGATTAGTATCACTTTTTTTGTGATATTTTATATATAAATCATATATTCCTAATCCTGATTGAGAAAGGTCTTGAAAAATTATTAAGTTTTCATCAGAGTTTTGATGTTTTGAAGAATTTACTAATATAGAATCATGATATAGTTCGAACCAAATTGAATCTATTTCACTTGATTTAAAATGAGACGTTGAGTTAATAGAGATAAAAGAGTTTGATTTCGAGGCATTGAAGGTAAGAATTTTTAAAGAGTAATTTTTAGCTGGTAGAAATTCATCAAATAACTCTAAATGAGTAATACTGTCATTTAAGTTAATAAATGATGGAATTTCTGCATTATAAGGTAATAAACCTGTACCTGAAACGACAGATGATATAAAAGTACCGTGACCATTGTCATCAGATATTGGGTTATTATTTACAAAATTTTCCCATCCGATTAAATGGTTTTGAATATAAAGGTTTGCAGGATCTACACCAGTATCTAAAATTGCTATGGATGAATTTGTTTCACCATTTAACCCATTGGTTGACCATGAAGAATTAACTGACTGCGTCTGAACACTTACATAATTCATTTGAGTTTGGATAATTTCATCATTTTCAATATTAATTCCTGGAAATTCTTGTTTGAAATCTGAAATATTTTCTGATGGAAATAAGCCAGCAAAACCAGAGAAATGATCAAATATACCATTCCAATCTTCGTTTTCTTTAAAATTACCACCATAAAATTCAAATCTCGTTTTCATTGAAGGATCATAACTGGATGTATTGTAGAATACAATAACTTCTTGTAAATCTGGATTTGATGTTAAGAGAAATTCCCGAGTTGGTTCCTTAAAATCTTTTGTTGTCCTATTCCTAATAGAATTATTATTGAAAGTAATAGTTATCATTGGAGAAAGAAGAAGGAAAATAATTAGCATTGCACCTTTATTTTTGAAGAAGCCTTTCATTTGTCTTTTCCCTCTCTTTGTTGATTAACTACTTTATCATGTTTTAATTCTTCTAATTCTAAATGTGATTTTCCAATTTCATTTTGACCTAATTCTTTAATTTTCTCCTTCAAAGTTTGCTCAATCCTTAAAATGGAATCAAATTTACTCGATTTTAGTAAAATAGAATCATACTTCTGAGTTTCATACTTTTTGGAATTGTATTTATAAGTTTGCCATATAAATGAAAATAAAATAATTATCGAAATCAATCCTGGAATTAAAATAAATAAATTTTTAATATGTTCTGGTAGCATAACTTTAACTATAACTTGATTAGAAAGTGCTAGATTCTTTTGTAAATAATAATATTCGATACTTGCTGGTTTTAATTGGATATTTTTTTGATTTAGAGCTTCAATCTCATAGATAAAACTTTTATTTTCACTAGGTTTTAAACAATCAAGACGGTTAATTAAGCTTCCAGAGATTAAATTAAACTCTAGCTGAGTAAAGCTAAAAATATCGCTTAGATCAACTTCACCAATACAGATAGTACCCGTGTTTATAACGGTTAACTTTACTTCAATGGTATCTCCAATTTCTACTTGATTTTTATTTATAGTTTTTAAAATTGAAAGATTTATAAAACCTAAAACAAGAATACCTGAATGTCCTATTTGGATTACATTACTCTCATAATTGTCGATAAAGTTTATTGAGGGATAATAATAACCTTTCCAATTTTCTTTAAGAATGCTGATATTCATCGTTTCTAATTCGTCTTGTTCTAAATTTTCAATAGTTAAAGATTTGTAATCTATTCTTTTTAGATCACCATAATAATTATTCATAGTAATTGATAAATTATTTATACCTAATCCAGCTGGACTTCTATTTTTAATGCCTATTGTTATATTGAATATATCACCAATTCTAGGATCGCTTAAAGATGAGTTATAATGAATATCGATAATCTTTATATATGGGAATCTACTTCTATAATCAATGGGGGCCGTTATATAAACTTCATTTGGTTTATTTACAAGAAAAGATGAATTTAAATTCTTAATATAATCTTGGTTATGATAAGTAACATTTGTCTCACTTATCTTTATCGAATTGGGAGTATAGAAGGAAAATTTAATAAGAATTTCCTCAGAAGGATTTAAAATAGGTATTCTATATTTTAATTTATTATCTTCAAGAGTAAAATTTTGCGTATCGTATATTATTCCGGGTAATGGTATTGTTATATTGACATCAAATGCTGGTTTTGTACCTATATTTGTTAATATTAATGAATATTCATTTGATTCTCCGATTTTAGAATTAAAATTTAAAACGTGTGAATATGAAACTATTGAAGCCATTTCATAGGTGCTTAAAGAAATATCATTAGAAAACCTTATGTATTCGACCAATCCAGAAAATGAGCTATAGATGACTCTCGATCTTTGTATCTTATACTCATTAACATCTCGATAAGAAAATTCGACATTAAAATCATTAATAGAAATGTTGAATTGGTTTAAATTAACCCCTATCAATCTTATAATTATCGTATGATTATTTCTAGAGCTAGGATCAAAAAGCCAATCTAAAGTTCCTTCATTTTTAACAAATGAAAAAGTTTGTGTATCATTTATGGCTGAAACTAAGAAATCTGAAATATCTTGAAACTCTTCAGTCGAAAAATTAAATATTTCTATATCCATAAGACTTTCTGGATCATTTAAATTGATAACTACGGAAACTCTATCTAAGGAATTATTCCAGAAATCGATATAACTCTCATTTTTAAAAAGAAATTGAATTTCTAGCTCATGCTGATTGACATATTTTTGTTCAGATGTGATTTGCCAGCTTTCTTTATCTAATTCAAGTGCCATATAAGGATTGGTATCATTTATTGAGAATCCTGATATTAATGAAGGTAATTGAGGGAAATTATTTCTTATCGTAAAGTTATAACTATAAAATGAGGTAAATGAGTCCAAATAACTTATAGAAAAATTTGAAAGCGTATAACTTATCGTTTTATTTGGCTCTAATTTCCAATTATCTTCATTCCATATACTATAGGGATTAGTAAAAGTATTTATAAGATCATCTGGATATATTCCAATTGCTATTAAAGAAGCAATTAGTTGAGTGTTGCCAGTGGGGGGTGGTGCATTAATAATATCTATTATATCTCCCATATTTGAATTATAAGGTAAAAGATTTGTGAAATTTAACATATTGGGATAATATGTATCTATTAAACCAGCACCAGTAGTATCAAAATAAAATATTCGAGGGTTTTCATCAAAATTGAAAAAATCTTCTAAATTATCATACTGATTTGGATATTCACCGTTAACAACTTGCCAAATAGCTTCTTTTAGATCATCATCATAACCAAGTAAGCTACCAATTGGACCAACAATGAATGTAAATGCATCATCCAGGGTGATTGGGATTGAGGTAGGTATACCCCATGCAGTTTCATTTCCCATGTTTTTAGCAGTAATGTTAAATGAAAAGTCTTTATATATCCCATAAGATGAATTGGGATTAATCAACTCTTTCTTTATAACTATATTCGGTTCGGAATTACTTATTTTGTAATTGATTATCAAATCTCCAATAGGATTGAAGAGCCCAGTAGGGATTCCCGGAAATCCTTGGAGACCTAATAGATGTAAAAAATTAATAAAGTTCGTAGACTCTTCTAAATTTACTGGAATGACATAACTCCTTTTAAAACCACCTTCATCTTCCCAGATAAGGTTAAACGAAAAAGCTTTAAGGGTTTCAATATCAAAATCAATGTCCGCATAAAATAATATTAAACCAATTTGTTCTAAAAGAAAATCGTAAAAATCAAAATTGGTAGGAGTAACGTCAATAATCTCTGTACTATAAATCTTGATATTAATATTACTCATAAATGCACCTGATAAAGCAATAAATACCTTTTCACTTGGTCTCAAAGGTTCTCCTAAATAATTTAAGCTTTTCCATAAGTCAAACTTATATTGATTATCACTTATAGAAGTTATTCCTTCACTCAATCCTTCATATTGAATCATCAAACTAACATAATGTGATTCATTTGATAATTCGAACGTATTAAATATCTCGCTTAAACTTTCGATGTTTTCTTGTGAAACAGTTTCATTTATATTAATAAAATCAGTAAAATTCCCAAAAAGAGAAGAATAATCTACTAGTATTGTTGAAAACTGTTCAAATATCGTCTCGATGTCTATACTTTCTAAAAATGAAAGATCTAATGACTCTAAATTGAAATTGACTTGATCTATCGACTCTAAGAAATCATCATTGAGTATATTCAAGTCGTTTATTATAAAAAATGTTGAAGATAAATGGTTTGTGTTAAAATAATTACTTGAACTTAAGCGTTGCAAATCTAATGCTTTCCAATAGCCATCCATGGGAAGATTACCAGTAACCTCTCTTAGAAATAATTCCCAATTTGGATAATATCCAATAAAAGGGATAAAGTGAATATCAGACACATTTATAAGAATTAAGTCGATTTCAAATTTTCTTTTAATTATTTCAAGAGCTCTGTTTGCTCTAAATTCAACAGACTTAGCATCTAAATCATTATCATAATATAAAAATCCGGCAAAACTATTAAAGCTCATTTCATAATGATTATTTGCGCTATCTCCCGCTAATATTTTTGGAAATGCTTTTGGTAAAATTCCATTAGAAACACTTATGAGTATGTTACACTTATAAAATGCAGGATCTCTTGTATCAAATCTAGGAAAAATACTAGTATCATTTGAAAACATCGATTGTTTTATGAGAGAGGTATTACCCGCTAAAACTACATCGATATTTTCCGCATAAAGATCAGTACCTGCAATATCTGATGTTTGAGGCCCTTCTATTATCCAGTCTTGCTTTTGACTGGCATTAAAAGAACTTTTTAGTATATAATTTATATTTAGGCCAACAATCAGGTCAATTAGGATTATTAATATAATTATAATATCTTTTCTTAGTTTCAAGTTCACTCCTCTTCCTACATAGTTTCGCGGTAAATTTCTACTATCTTTCTCTTCCGAGATTTTCTTAATAACAATCTCATGCCAATCAATGTAAAAATTATTGATACAGTGAATACAATGATCATATTTGATAAAGGAAAAGTAGGAATATTTGGTAAATCACTTAATAGGTTTACTGAAGTAGATAATAATAATCCTGTGAACCACCCCACTAATACTCCTACACTACCACTACTTAGCATTATAATTAACGATTCAATAGTAAACATGCGATTCATATCTCTTCCTTTCAGGCCTAATGTTCTAATAATCCCTATTTCTTTCTTTCTCTCAATGATGGTTGAATATGAAGAAGAAATTAGCCCAAAAAGGCAAATCACAATTGTAGCATCCAATGTCAAACTAAAGAAAGTATCTAAAATTGTAAAATAGGATTGTTGTTGGCCTGAAGATTGCTGTAAATTTACGATTTCAAAATCATATGATTCCCTATTTTGTTCTTCTAAATCTAAAGTTATTTGTTGGGAATTACTTAAACTGTTTAAACTTAATTTAATAAAAATTTTATCTAGATACGGTATTTGAGGGATGTCCATAATGCTCATATAGATTTCCTGCGAAATCATTACTCCTCCCATTTGGGCAGAGGCTCCAGACCTCCCGAATTCAGCAAAAAAACCGGGCATACTAGCTGCAACTCCAATTACTTTAAATTTATAGATTTCAGATTCATCTCCTCTCTGAATAACCATTCTAATTATATCTCCCACTAATATATTTAGATTAGAAGATATAGCTTCTGATATAATACAAGTGAAATATTGTTCAGTTTCAAATAATTGATTAAATGAATCTGAAGTACCCCCTTGAGTAAATTCAATATACTGTGTTTTAATAGTAGAAGAATATTCCTGATCAATTCCGATTAGACTAATTTCTATTGTTGATAATCCTGTATAATCGCCAATCTCCGCAATAAATTCCTTCCCTTCTTCAGAATAAATTTGAGTAAGATGGAAAGGGCTAGCTATAACAGTTGAAACCCTCTCAATGCCCTCAATGCTAAGAAGCGTTGTCTTAAAATCATTAGTTAATATCCTATTAGGATTAACTGAGAAACCGTTATCTTGGAGTTGAATTATATCAGAACTTATTTCCTTAATATGTGAGGTACTCAAAAATCCACCCCCTCCAAATATGCCCCCAAATCCATCGCTCTCCTCGGGATCGTCCCATCCATCTGTTTCTATAACAATATCTGCTCCGTAACGTAGATTAGAGCTAATTACTCCTTGATTCGAAAGGAAATCAAATGCCCCCGCAGTAAATATTACAAATGAAAAAGTGAATGCAAAAATCACAATAGTACTGAAATTCCTTCGAGCATACCTGAATATAAAAATTCTATATACTGGTGCTAACTTTTTTGAAAAAAGCTTAAATATTAAAATGAAAAACCGTATTATTAACGGCATTATTCCCAACCCTGCTAACGTAGTACCAATCAAAAAGATTATTAGAAGTGCTATTAAAGTACCAGCAATAAGAGAAATACTTCCCGAATTTATTATTCGGGGAATTATTAATAATACAAATCCTCCATTCACTGCTAAAATAATTCCAGTTATAATTAATTTATAGTTAACAGATGCTCTTTTTTTCAATTTATACAAAACATCTTCTTTTCTATAAGGATGAATTGATTCAATTAATTGCAATCGCATTACTCTATATGCAGGAGAAATACTTACAAATAGCCCAACAGTTAGTCCAATCAAGAAGGAGATTAATACTGACCAAAATGTAATTGAAAATGTGACATTTCCTGCTAATCCTGGTATTGTATTAGCAACAACGTTAGCAGCAATAGGAAGAATTATAAAACGAGTTGAAAAGTAAGCCACAACAATCCCTAATATAGTACCAATACCACATAATAAGAATCCCTGCATAAGAACAATAGATAAATTATATTTTTTTGTGGCGCCTAAAGTCCGAAATATTCCAAATTCTCGAATTCTTTCTTCAACTGAGGTTTTTAAAATCCCATTAATCAAAACCCCAGAAATTAACATAGAAATCATAGAAACAAAAACAAAAATAATCGTAATTCCCACACTAAGGAATTCTGAAAATCCCAATACTTCTAGTTTGGGTAAATCTATATAATATTCATTAAGTCCAATTAACATCTGAAGATCTGCTGCAATACTCTTTACTTTATTTTCAGAACCTTCGATATCACGAGCATCGTAGAAAATTTGGTCTTTATTCAGGGTTAAAATTAATTCATTACAAGTCCCTTGAATTGATTCACTTCCAAAAATATCGTATAATGTCGTAATATCCATTACTATTAGAGGTCGATTCTTATATCCTATAGGCCATTTAAGTTGAAAATCAAAAATCTTATCTATCGTGAAATTACTAGCGGAATAAGTAATTTTACCTCCATGTTGTAACCCCATTCTAATTTCTATAGTATCATTTTCAGCATACTTTATATCCTTATTAAATTCATAATATATTGCGCAATGATATAGAGGCAAACTATGAAGATCAAGGATCTTATTGGAATTTGGAATAACAAAACTCCCAAATCCAGTACTTCTTTCAAGAGAAAAATTGATACCTGATATAAAGACAGAATATCTCTCATTGCTTAATTCATTAGTATAAAATCCTTTAGATGCATTAACGTTTCCCCATATACTCATTCTGGGGACAAAATTCTCAATATCATCACTATTATCTTTAATGGTTTGAATTATAGGATTATAAGTAAAGTAGTTAGATCGATTTAGTGGTTCTCCATTATAATGGCGAACATTAATATTAAAGTCTTGTCCGCCAGCATCTATACTTAAATAATCTACGAAGGTCACTGAAATAGAATCAGATAAAAACAGAACTAAGGCCAGCATAGCTACAGAAATCATTACTCCAATTATCCCTATAGCATTTCTTACTTTATGTCGTGAAAGGTCCTTAAAAGCATATGATAAGAGTGTTTTTATATTAGGCATAAAAATTTTTAAAGAATTTATTTTAAGATTTTTTAAATTTCTTTGAATTTAATATAAAATCAAGGAATCTCCTTCTAATTTTCCATTGATCTGATTTTCTTCTAATAATTCTGCCAAAACATCATTAAAATGTTCTGATAGATTCAGTACTATTGATTTGGGAATACTATCTTTAATATCATTTATTTTAATTTGGCTTCTGCCTTGATTAGCGTACAGATATTTGAAAATCATGCTTTTAGATTTTTCTTTGTTCATTTCTGCTTCAGATTTCCTTTTCAGTTCCATTATTTCTGTTTCCTTTAAACCTCCCACTTTACCTTCATGAGTTAGTTTTCCATCTCTCATATGAAACACTCGGGTAGCAAATTCCGAAACTGCAGCATCATGACTTACGGCTATGAAGGTAGCACCCCGCTTATTTAAATCTCTTAATAGATTTAATATCATTACTCCCGTTTTACTATCTAGATCTCCGGTAGGTTCATCTAGAACACAGATTGCAGGATCATTAGCAAATGCTCTAGCTATGGCAACTCTCTGTTGTTCCCCACCACTTAATTCAGAAGGTGAATGATGAGCTCTCTCTTCTAACCCTACTAAGGATAACAAATCTAATGCTTTTTTTCTTTTACCTCTTCGGCTTAATTTTCCTGAAAAGTGTAGTGGAACCATAATATTTTCAATTGCAGTCATCTGAGGTAGTAAATTATAAAATTGAAATACAAACCCTATTCTTTCTCTCCTTATTTCTGCTAATGCGTTATCGTTAAGCATAGAAATATTTTTTCCTTCTAGAAAAATCTTCCCTCGCGTAGGTGTATCTAATCCACCAATTAGATTTAATAAGGTTGTTTTACCAGAACCGGATGGTCCCATAATATCAACAAAATCTCCCTTATCGATTGTTAAATCAACACCTCTCAGAGCAGCAACAGCAGTGGTTCCTAATAAGTACGTTTTATGCAGGTTCTCTGCAACAATTAAATGATCATAATCCTTTCCCACTTCCTTATCTTCTTTCATTTCTTTTTTTAATTCTTGTTTTTCTCTGCGGGAATATGAAAGGATATCTGCTTTTTGTTTTTTTATTTCCTCTTTTTTCTTTTTATCCTGCCATTTTTTGAAGTCTTTATTTACTTTCCCTTTCCAGATCGCTAGTTTTCCGGTTTCTTCTTCGTATTCTTCCATTTCGGGTGTTTTTTTTGGAATACGTGTTTCAGCCATTTTTAATAACCAAATTATTATAGATTAAAAAATCTAAAATATTTACTCCGTATAAGATATAATATTCAAATGCATATATTTTAATACTCTTGGATTAATGAATAGTTACTATATTTTAAACATTCATGTTCTAATTAATTAGAACTTTAATCTTCTTCTCATTAGGCGTTGGGAATTAGAGAAAAATTAGACTAAGTTAAATTATCTCCATATTTTATCATCAATGTCAATAATACTCCAAAAATTATTTAGTAGTCTTAAGATATTCTAAAATTTGTGCACTAAGCTCCTTCTCAGCTTCCTTTTTAGTTTTATATTCTTTCGATTTGAGATAAATTGGTAAATTAAGGATAAGGTTTCCTTTATTATCGAAAATCTTTGGATTTTTGGCTACCCAGAGAGAGTCATTATCTGGCCCAAATTTCTCATAATCATATTCTATTTTAGGAGTAAACTTAAATTTTTCTTGTAAAAATTCTAATAGTTGATTTTTAAGAAGATGAGGTGATTCCTTTAAATAAATCTCCCAATCATTAAAGAATCGATTGATTATCTTTTGCTCTATAACTTCAATATTTTTACCAGAATCAAGATATATTGCCCCACATACTGCCTCAAAGACATCAGCAATAATAGAAGTATCTTTTATTTTTTGGTTGATTGAAGGAAAAATAAAATTTGGTAAACCCATTTCATTTCCGATTCGTATAAAGGTAGTATTATCTTCTAAACGCTGCTTTATTTGCGTTAATTTACCAGGATCATTCTCACCCAGTAAATAGATTTTAAGGCTAAAAATTAATTTTATAACAGCATCTCCTAACGTTTCTAAAATTTCATAATGGGGGATGCCTTTCTCATTACCATAATGGGGAGTTACTAATGCTTGATATAATAATTTTGGTTCATTGAATTCATAATCGATATACTTTTGAAATTGTTTCAATCTTTTAATGACTGCAAGTTCCATAAAAATAAAATATGTAAAGAAAAATTTAAAAATTTAGAGATTTCTAGTTAATTATATGAAAATGGAGGATATAGATAAAGTTATATCTCTAATTACGAATAATAAAATCACGAATGATAACATCAATAATCTGATCTCTACTTTAGATGTTCCTACTCGAAATGATATGCTTAAAGATATTACATCTCAGATACTCCAAAGTAATCAGTATCTTAGTGATTTCGGAACCTCAAATGAATTAATCCTTGATACAGATAAGGTCACAACTGAACCAAATTCTATTGAATCATTATTTGATAACTTAATTATAAATATTCAAAAAAACCCAATAAAGAAGGTTATTTTCTTAAAACTTTTTCTTGATAGGTTTCATGAAATCACTGAACAAGACAAAAATGTAATTATCCAATCAGTTAAAGATGAAGCACCAGAAAATATTAAAGAAAAATTGATATCTTTGGTAAAGGTATTCAAACTCGAGATTTAAAAAAAGATTTCATTAAAAATGTTTTTCATCCTAATATTTAAAGAGTTGTAGTAACACTAATACATTTTTAATACTTTTTATCTTAATCCGAAAAGTCAAAATCTTCCATATAATAGAACCCATTGATAAATTTTCTCCACCTAATAAATCAACAAAAGTTTGGGTTTTAGTTTCAAGTAATCCATCCCATCCAACTACCTCCTTTTTTATATTAGACTTAGGTTCATTTTCTATACCTTCTACATAAATTTTCCCATGCTCTATTACTAATAAAGCCGCATATTTTCCATCTTTCGCATTAAGTAAAATCTTAAGTTCTTTATCCTTAAAATCTTGCTTAAATTTTTCAATCGTGTTAAGTGGTTCGACTTGTTGTGCTACTATCTTAGCAAAACCTTTCAACCTAACTTTTTTCTCTTCAATCATTTTATCTTTTCTCGTTTTATATTCAATTTATTAAATTTTAAACACGAATAACCATAATTTGATCTTAATTTAATATCAAATTTTAAGATTATTTTATTTCTGAAGAAATCCTTCATTAAAACAAGGGTGAATAAATGAACTAATCGTAAAGCTTTTAGATCGTTCGAAATAATGCTAATAATCAGCTTCAGATAAATCAAATAAGTCTTCGTAAGCCTTACGATCCTGATCAGAGATTCTTTCTTCTCTTAAAGTCTCTTTAACTATGATCGGGGCTGATTCTTTTTCATCATGCTTGATGGTTTTGACAATTTTATATTCATCAGTCTTTGGGTTCAGTTCGAATTCTTTTTCGCAAGCTTTACAGTATAATTTCTTATTCTTTGGTATCAATATATTGTCACACTCTGGGCAGAATTTCATTTTTCCCGTAATCACCTTTTTAGACTTATAAATTTTACGATTTTGTTCATTTCTTTATATCAGAAATATTGAAAATAATTAAAACTTATAAATTTAACGTAGTTCGATAATTATTGTCTTGTTAGAATATATAAATTTTCATATTACATTATCTTAGTATTAATAAAATTTTGATTAAATTATATAAACCTATAACGCATTTTGATTATTTTCCAGTATTTTAATAAATGATTCTAAGTAAAAAGTTATTTAATATTCACTAACTTATAAAATATAGAGAGTAGTATGTCTTATAAGAGGATTTAGGTAATGAAACATAATATCATGATTTTCGGTCATAGAGGAGCGAGTAGTATCGCACCCGAAAATACGTTAAAAGCGTTTAAAAAGGCTATTGATTTAGGTGCCGATTTTATAGAATTTGACTTACAGGAAGCATCAGATGGGAATCTAGTAATTACCCATGATAAAGATATCCAAAGGATTACAGGAAAAAAGGGATTTATTAAGGAAATGACTCTTAAAGAGTTAAAACAATTAGATTTTGGTGACGGTGAGAAGATTCCTACATTAACTGAACTTGTAGAAATAACTAAGGGAAAAATTGGTTTGAATTGTGAAATTATAGTGCCTAATATAGCAAAAAAAGCAATAGAAATCTTTAGGAAATATTCTATGATTGATTCAGTAATTTTAAGTTCTTTTCTTCATGATGAATTGTTAAAAGTTCAAAAACTGGAACCCAGTTTAAAATTAGCTTCATTAGAACCTACTGATAGTAAAATAAGGTTAGATTGGAACATGAAAAAAGGAATGATTCAATTTTGCATTGATAATGATTTATTTGCGATAAATCCATTTGTAATGATGGTGGATGAAGCATTTGTAAATTATGCACACAAAAATAATATAAAAGTATTTCCTTGGACCGTTGATTCCAAATTATTAATAAAGAAATTAATTAAGTTGGGTGTAGATGGTATAATTACTGATGATATTATGCTCACCAAAGAAATATTTAAGAATAAATATTATTCTAAAAATAAATAAATAAAAAAAAGTTACTTCGCATGAAACAGGATCATTTTCTAGTAATTTCCCATAAAGGTGCCGGAGAGTATGCTCCCGAGAATACACTAAAAGCAATTCAGAAAGCAATCGATTTAGGTGCAGAATTTGTCGAATTCGACATCCATAAAACTAAAGATAATAAAATTGTACTAATTCACGATGCTGATACGTATAAAACTACAGGAAAGCACGGAATTATTAAAAATATGACTCTCTCAGAAATAAAAAAGCTTGATGCTGGAGAGGGAGAGAAAATTCCAACACTACAAGAAGTAATTACAGTAGCTAAAAACAAAATTAATCTACAAATAGAAATTAAAGCAGAAGGTTTAATAAACAATTTAGTCCAACTATTACATCAAGAAAATCTTATTGAATCTTCTATTATTAGCAGTTTTTCATTAAGTGAGTTAATTAAATTAAGAAAGAAAGAACCTAAATTAAGAATTGGTTATCTCTTACCCGAAAAAATGCAAAATGTACGATTTATTAAAAGAAATATATTAAAAGCAACAAAAAATCATTTTTATGCCATTCACCCCCATTTTAGTATTGTTAGTAAAGAAATTGTAGAATATTCTCAAAATAACAACTTAACGGTAAATGTATGGACCGTTAATGATGAAAAAACTATGAAGAAATTGATTAATTTAGGAGTTAATGGTATTATTACAGATGAAATTGAGGTACTTAAAAACTGTTTAAGAAGTATCTCTCGATAAAATATTTTAGTTATTTTTAATTAATCTATCTTATATTTTGGATTTAACTTATTTAAGTTCATTATGTCGCTAAAAAATGACCAAAAAATAGATTGGGATGCCCTTTTTTATCCTAATGCCCTTGGCATTATAGGAGCAAGTTATGATCCTGCGGGAGGAGGATTTTTCGCTAGAGCCATGAAAGATAAATTTCGGGGAGAAATCTATTTATTTAATCCCAAACTTGCGGGTAAAAAGCTTTTTGACTTAAAAGTTTATAGTTCTATTTTAGATGTATCAGAACCAATCGATTATGTAATATTAGCAGTACCTGCTAGGCTAGTACCAAATTTGTTAGAGGAAGTGGGACAAAAACATGTTCCTTTTTGTACTATATTTTCATCTGGTTTCAGAGAAGTTGGAAATGAAGATTTAGAAAAAAAAACGTTAGAAGTTGCACGAAAATATAATATTAGATTAATTGGACCAAATTGCATAGGTGTCTATAACCCAAAAGCGGGATTATATTTTGCTTTTGAACAATCTAGAAAAGCAGGCAATTTTGGAGGCATTTTTCAATCCGGAGGTTTAGCGCAAAATGTAGCTCAACTTGCAGTTTCTTATGGTCTTTATATCTCTAAATTCATATCTATAGGGAATTCTTTAGATTTATCCCCAGCAGACTTCTTAAATTATTTCCAAACAGATGAATATACAAAAATTATAGGAATATATATTGAAAATTTGCGTTCTGTTTCCCAGGGAAGAAGATTTATGATGAAAGTTAAAGAATGCAATCTCAATCGAAAACCAGTAATATTATGGCGAGCGGGTTATGGTGAAGCTACAAAAAAAGCAATTATGTCTCATACTGGGGGTCTTGCTGGAAATAACAAGATTTGGAGTGCAGTTGGGAAACAAACGGGTAGTCCTGTAGTAAATAATTCAAATGAATTAGCAGCACTAGCATCTGCATTTAACTTAACTCACTTACCTGAAACGAGAAATGTAGGAGTTATTGGTATCGGAGGTGGATCTACAATCGAAGCAATTGATATTCTCGAGAAATACAACCTTAAAATTCCCGCGTTATCCGAAAAGATCATTAATAAGATGATGAGGTTCATACCAGATGTTAATACAAACGTAACTAATCCTATTGATTTAGGGGGAATGGGAATTCAACCAAATATCTATTATCGGACAATCTTGGCTTTAGATACAGATCCAAATATTTCCTCAATACTATTTATAAAGGATCCAGAACGCTTTGGAGGATTCGAAAGTATACTTGAAGAATTAGGTTATAGTGGTCTTGATTTAAATAGAGAGTTTATTAGATATATATCAAAAGCAAAAAGTGTTTGCACCAAACCAATGTATTGTGTAATGCTCAAAATAAATGAAGGTTTTGAAGAATATAAAAGTAGGTATAAATTTAAATTAAAGTTATTGAACCGAAATGTTCCGGTTTTTGAATCTTTAGACTTAGCAGGGTCCATTTTAGATAAAGTAAATTCCTATAGAGAATTTCTCCAAAAACATGGAAAATATCCAAAATTAGAACAATCATTTTAAATTTTTAATTCTTTAAATGTGAAATTTCAATGGGTTTACCTGGACTCCCTTGATAATAATACTTATCTGGCTTTCCTCTCCAATTCTTATGAAGAACTGTGTTAGGGAATATAACGTTTTTATTTGTTGTGAGAGCATTAGGACCCGCAATAATTCCAGGATAAAAAGTGGTTTCTTTACCAAGTTTGATCTCCATAATTGAAATTTTGCCAAAAATAGTATTCACAGCATGGCTAGATAATGCAGAAGTTGGGTAAATAAAAACATTATCACCTAAATCAGTGAATTCTAATCCGACATAAGAGTCACAATAGATTACATTCTTTCCAATTTTGTTATGACTTATTCTTTTTAAGGTTCGATTGACTAGCCATGGAAATGGTGATTTAGACGTTAACCACATAGGATACTTTATAATAAAACCTCGTTTATGGTAATACTTTATCATTTTCCCCTCATCACTTTTTTTATCATCTAAAACTCGTCTGAATACTCCCTCTATTGGTGGAGATTTTTTGTTCCAATTACGTACCCACCTTGCTGAAAACTCAATTAATAATATTAAATAGAGGTAATAAAGAAATAATAGAAATATGGGTATGAGAAGAATATGAAAAATTAAAGGAATTGATAAAAAATTAATAAAACCATATTCAAATAATAAAAATATTCCAAGACAAATGTATAATGGCACTAAAAAGCTTACAAAATTAATTTTAAAAAAATCTAAGGCGGGGAGTTCAACAACTTGCTCTTGTTTTTTATCAAACTCAGTTTTGGTTAAAGTTGCAATATCACTCTTATCCATACTAATATTAGTTATAATAAATTATAAAAACTTTAAGCAAGCATTTTCTCCTCTATTTTACCAATATGATCTAATTTATAGATATCGGTAAAAATCCAGACCAAAATTGTCATTAATATTCCCAATATAATAAAAAGCAAATATAGATTATAGATCCCAATGATTGTAGCCAAAATTCCTGAAATAATCGACCCTAACGGCATAAAAGCAAAAGTAAGGGCATGATCTATTGAAACTATACGTCCAACCTTATCATGCGGTACAGAACTCTGTAAAATTGTCATGTAATTGTTGATAATAAAACTAAATGAAATCCCTTGAATAAATAACCCGATACCCATTATAATAAAAAATCTATAGGGAGCAAATAATAAAAACGAATATCCAATAAATATTCCAATTGTAGAGGACATTATTATTATTGTTTTGTGATTCCAATTTTTTTTAAGTGAATTAATAAATCCACCTAAAAGATTTGCAATAGATATAAACGATCCTACAAACGCTAATTCAAGAGCAATTCCATCATGAATATTATAGATAAAAAAAGGTAATAGTTCAGTAAAGGGACGTATTAGAAAATTTGCCAAAGTTGCTAATAAAATTAAACTAAGTAGTCCAGGAACAGTCTTTAATGTCATTAAACCTATTTTAAACTCTTTAAAAAATGAAGTATTTTCTCTTTCTAAATGTGTTTTTTTTATAGAGGGTATTGATATGAATAATATGGGTATCAATGCTATGAAAAATGTAAATATATCAATCAATAAAATCGGTTTTATTTGTTGTTGAAAAAGTTCAAATAAGGATCCACCTAAGATTGGTCCCACAAGAAAAATTAAACTCGAGGATAGAGAATTCAATCCATTCACTCTTGTTAATCTATTTTTAGGGACCATTGAAGGAACAATCGCATGATATGTTGGTACATGAAATGCCTGAAGTACACTACGGATAGTATTAACAAATAATACAACCCAGATATTCGTGATATTGAGCCAAAATATTATAAAAAGAATAAAAGTTACTAATGCTTGTGTAGCATCAATACCTATTATTATCAATTTCCTATTCAATCTATCTGAAAGAACCCCTGCAATAGGTGCAAATATAATCTGAGGTATAAAGTAAAGAACAGATGCCATGGAAAGGATAATTGGATTATTAGTTTCTATCGTAATCCACCAAGTAATTACAAAAAAAACTAAAGATGACCCTAATAAGGAAAATTGCTGACCAATTAAAAAATAATAAAAATTTTTATATGTCTTTTTTGTGGCTAATTCCATCATCTTAGTCAAAAACTCGATTTATAGATTTGAAAATAAGAATGTGGAAAAGTTAAATTTTTTGTTCCATCTCAATTTCCATAAGTTTTTTATCAGTGAAATCTTTGACTTCAATTTTGCCAATTTGGTCTAACTTTCTGATTTTTGTAAAGAACCATAATAAAATTGGATTTATAATACCGATTATTGCACATATGAGATAGAGGTTAGTAATACCCATAAAATCTGCTGCTGGACCAGCGATGAGTGCTCCAATTGGTGCAATAGCCATGGATAATGTGTGATCAATTGACATAGCCCTTCCAATTTTATCAGAAGGAACAACTTCTTGAAAAATTGTAAGGTATGTTGCGACAGTAATCGGAAATGTTATTGCTCCAAGAAACCCTCCGAGCATCATTATATAAAATTGTCGATAAGGTGCAAATATCACTAAGAGGTATGCCATAAAAAACACACTTTCTCCAATAATATTCACTTTTACTTTACTATTCCATTTTTTCTTAATTGTGGTAATTATTGACCCAATGATATTTCCTATCTGGATAGCACCAAAAATGAATGCTAAATCAAAAGCTGTCCCCCCATGAGTAATATTGATATAATAAGGCCATAGAACATTAAATGGCCTAAAAATAAAATTAAATATCATAGCAAAACAAATAAGTGCTAAAAGCCCAGGAATTGATTTCACAAGTTTAAAACCATCAACCAATTCTTTCATGAATGGTTCCTTTTTTAAATTACCGATATCTTTACGTTGGTGTGGTATTTTAATCAATAATAACGGAATCAATGCTATCAGATAGGTCACCACATCAATCAAGAAAATGTATGTAATTGGAAAGAGTTCTAATAATAAAGCAGAAAGAATTGGACCAACCATAAAAATGATCCCTGAAAAAAGAAAGTTAGCTCCATTAATACGGCTCAATTTATCCTTTGGAATCATACTTGGGATAATTGCTTGAAATGCTGGTACTTGTATTGCGAACAGAACATTTCTCATCGTATGAATAAGAAGAATAAACCATATATCCGTTAAGTCAAAGAAAAATAAGAAGAATAAACCTAAAGTCAAAATAGCTTGACCTGAATCAACAATCATTATTATAGTTTTGCGACTTATTCTATCTGCCACTACTCCTGCGAATGGAGTTACTATCACTTGAGGGATAAATATCAAAAAAGTGGCTATTGAGAGATATATAGCGCTTTGGGTTTCAATAGTAATCCACCAAGTAATTACAAAACCAATAATACCTGAGCCTAACAACGAAAATTGTTGCCCAAACATGAAATAAAGATAATTTTTAAACGATTTTTTAGTCGGTATTATTTCAAAACTCATTTTAAGCTTTTCTCTTTTTAGTTTAACTTTCTAAATTTATACATCTCTTGAAAAAGTATAGGATTGATTACATAATTAGTTTTGATTCATGAACTTCGGTTAAAGTTCAAACTTAATTGAAACTGAAAGTGAACTAGTAATTTACTTATCAAATTTTCAGCAAAAAACGTTAAAATAAATCTAGAAGATATTTTTTATTTGAAATTATCGAGGTTTCTTCCGTTTGAACTTAGGAAAGATTGCGCCGGTTCTTTTTTTATAATTTATATATTCATCTCCAAATCTTAAAATAAGATCTTTTTCTTCATAATATATGACAATTGGAATTATCAGTACCATTAAAACTGAAAACCAGATAAGAAGAAACAAAGAATTAATACCTAAACAAATAATGATAAATAGTGGTATTGAACCAGCAATTTGAGGATGACGTATATGCTTATAAATTCCTCCATAGAGTTTAGTTTCTTCTGATGGTTTAATTGTTTCTTTTCCAGCAACCATAATAGATTTAAAAATGATAATCACGAAAGGAATTGCGATTATAATTGAAATAACAACAGCTAAAGAATCATCCGTGATTATTTTCCAGTTTAATTCCGAGATTGGAACAAATTTCCAAAGGAATAAATTAATAAGAAGCATCAACCACAAAATATCTGAAACTACTCTTAAAATTTTGCCTTCCTTATATGCTCTTTGCCCAATTCTTTTTTCTCGACTAGCAGGTCTCACACTTAAAGTGTAAATAATAAAACTCAGAATTGCAGAAATATTTAGGAATAAAAAATTCAATAAAGCTAGTATTTCAACTATTGTGTTCACCATTTCTATATTAAAACTCTTAGTTTATAAAATGCTTTTCTTGGTAGTTTTTAATATTATTTTAATAATTAAATCTAATATTTTTGAAAAGTGATAATTTTTTATATTAGAAAAAGATATATAAATTATCTTTATTATTATGTTTTAAACTTATATTTTATATAGGTTAAAGCACCTGAGCAAGTTTCTGCCCAGGTGCGGGATTTTGGATTTGGAATAAGACTGGAAAGTCTTATAAAAAGGTTAATAAAAATGAGGAAATAAGCAAAATTGTTTGTTTTCTCTTTTTCTTTTTTACCTTCTAAACTTTTATTTTAACTTATTGAAACTCTCTTCAAATACTTTAAACAAATTTACCCCATCTCTCCCAAGCGGGGTATTAATTCTTAATAATTAAAGAGGGTGAGCAATATTTGAAAATATAGCACCCTTCTTTAAACATTTTTTCCACTTATAAATTATGAATTGAAAATCAATGTCAATTTAATAGTTTTTACTTCCTTTTTAAGTTGACATACTATTTGGGGTTTCTTATTAAGAATCACTAATTTTTTTAATAATTTTTTTCAATAATGTAGAATCTAAATCTAATTCTTACCAATCCATTAAATTAAGATTATAAATTTACAAAATCTAATAGGATTAAATCAAACTATTAAATTCTGAAAAATAAATTTGGCAATATTTAATTTAACCCAAAAGAATGGTAAGAACCTTTATAATAAGAAAATCTGAAGAAGCAAAAAATGAAAAGTGAATTTATTAAATTATATAATTTAGCAAAACTAAACTCATTGGAAATTTTAATAGAAGAACGTATCCAATATGTTGGTTCCAGTCAATCTCGATTTTTTGAAACTTATTTTAAGAATCAACAAAATCTAAGGAAAAAAGTAATTATCACTAAGATTTTTAGTTCGATCATTTTTAGCATCTTACCGTTAATCCCATTGCTCACATTTTTTCAAATTGATGATTCATTAACGAGTGGGTTATTCTCTATTGATGTTATCGTCTTTGCAGGAAGCTTGCTTTTTAGTTTATATTTTTTACTTCAATTTTTTAATTTTTTTCTATTAGGTATCTTTAATGTATCTTTAATAATTTCTGGAAGAATTTTTAGATGGTACGAAACCTTTCCGTTGCCAAGGGAGAAGTTACGTAAATTGGTTCATTTGACTATATTTCGAAGTCTTGATCTACCAATTATAATTTCAATTCTTGCTTTCCCTCTTTTAATGTTAATCGGGACCTTAAATATTCTTCTTTTTGTGATATGTTTTTGCGTATCGTTCCTAAATACTTTCTTTTCATTTAATTTATTAATATTAGTTGGAGAAAGGATCAATCGAAATTTAGATATTAATGAAATAGGATCTCGTAAAACATTTGGTATAAGGATGTTTAATATGTTTAGTTATTTGATTATCATTGTATTAAGTGTTTATGCAATTCAATGGGCAATAGGATCGCTAAATATATTTTTTACTTGGTTTCTTAATGTTGAGAATTCGTCTTTAATAAACCAAATCTTTAGCCTTATAATCTTTCCCTTCACTCCCAGTTATTTGATTTCCTTATTTATTGACCCTCTTGCTGTTCCTCCACTATTATGGGGAACAAGCTTAATAGGGGTAGGAATTTTTATCCTCCTCGCTTATCGTATATATATTAACGCCTTAGTTAAATTAGAAAGAAAAGTGTATACACGGTTTGATTTAAGAAGAAAAAGTATTCAAGATTTAAAAAAGAATTTAGTAAATTCTCATAAAATCAAGGTAAGGTCTCCTTTTGCTGCTTTTATCCTTAAAGATTTTCTTACTGCATCAAGAAACCTAAAAACATTTATGGCTTTTATTATGCCTATTGTTTTATCATTTGTTTTTAAATTTTCGTTTAATTTGGCCACTTTAAGGATAACTGCTCCAATAGAGTCAAATTTGTTATCAGATTGGTTTATTACTATATGCTTTAACGTAATTTTAGCTGCTATGATAATTTATAATATTCTCAATATTGAAGAATCGGGTGAAACCATATTAGTTTCACTTCCAATCGTGCACAGAGATCAAGCGAAAGCTAAATTATTATTGATAATTAGCATCCAAATCTTAGCTTTAATTCTTCCTAATATAATGTATATTTCAGATTCTTTATTTATTGAAAAATTATTAATTTCTATTGCTGCTTTACCCCCAATTCTCTTATTCCTATTTGTGATCTTTGAGATGAGGATCTACTATCTTGGAAAATTAAAAAACCATTATGTATTAACAGAAATTTCCACTCAAGATACCTTTTTTAAATGGTTTTTAATTATATTAGCAAATCTTTTTTTTTGTATTTGGTTCATAGTTATAGCACTTAGTTTTTTTTATACCTCAGGAATTCAAAGTATGGTAGGTTTCATAATTGCAGTTCATATCATTTGCATTTTCTACTTATATCTGGCCTTTAATTCATTATTTCCTAAAAATAAAATCCGAATTATTAGTGAAATTAAGACTCCTTTACACCAACTAGAAAAATCTGAGAAAAAGAAGATTCCAACTTGGTTTTCAATGCACATATGGACATCAATTGTAATACTTTTAATTCTAAATTATATTTTTTTAATTCTCGCATTAATAATTAGTCAATTCCTCTTTGCAACTTATTATGAAAGAATTGAATTTGAAATTGCAAAAATTGGTTCAATTTTCTTTTTTAACATGACTTATTTTTGTTTCTTAATCATCCTAATCCCAAAATATTTTGGTTTGCCAACTGGAAAACAACCTTTATCCTCTTATATTGATGAAATTGGATTACATTGGTTACGGAGAATAAGTAAACAAATTGTTCTAGGATTGATCTTTGCTATCTTGTTTCTTTTTTTTGTATCCCTATTTATTGGAATGATCTCATCTTATGAATCTATACAATCTTTCATCTATTTTGATATTGCATTTTATGCATATTTTATAACAATTTCATTACTTTTTTGGTATGAACTCTTATTCCGGGGTGTGATTTTAAAGCTTTTATTAAATAAATATAATAATAACAAGGCAATAATAATTAGTAGCGTTTTATATACTTTTTTTGTATTAGGTACAAACCTAATTACTCCCTTTTATTATCTTAATGTTTCTTATATTATAATTATAAAAATAATCTTTTTGTTTATAATGGGATGTGTTTTCGCTAAATTAAAAATTAAGACTCAAAACCTTCTCCCAAAGTTAATTCTTCTGATGCTAATGATTTTTTTTGGATTAGAACCCTTAATTTCATCAAAATAAATGATTATAAGTTCATAAAAATAAATGATTATAAGGTTGGAATATGCTAAAAAAAAATAAAAACTCTGAAATAAAAAATAAGGAAGAAATTAACCAAAATTTTATTTTTCCTAAATTAGACACTAATACTAAAATACATGAAATTAAGTTTCTACCAATTATTTTAATACTTTTCATATTTTTTAATTACTTAGTTTCAATATTACCCATTGAAGAATATTCTGATCCTTTTATATTTAGTTCTAATCAAATAAGTATACTAGTTCAAACATTGGGCAACATTTTTATTAAGAATTTACTTTTGGGAACTTTAATTTTTGGACTTTATCCAAAAATTCTAGGTTTTCATTATAATCGTCAAAATTATTTCATTTTTTTCGAAAGAATCGGAATGGATTGGCTAAAATCTATTTTTCGGTATATTATTCTGAGTTTCGCGATCTTTAGTTTAATAATCCTTGTATTCCTTACTTTATATCTGGGCTTTATAGTTCCTTACTTTAGTTCTTTCTCAGAGATATTTATGCCTAATTTTTACTTTACTCTCACCATGTTAGATCTTACATGGTTCATAGGATTTTCAATTTGGCAAGAAATTGTATTAAGAGGTATTATATTAACCATATTATTACATCACTTTAATAAATGGACGGCAATAACATATAGTTCTTTTATTCATTTATCCTTTTATATAACAATGATATTCCTCACTTATCCATACTATTTGGTTATAAATTTCCAAATTTTTTTCGTTTTTCCAATTATCCTGTTATATTCCTTAATAAATAGTTATTTATTTTATAAAACTCATTGTTTAATATCAGGAATTATATTTAATTCTGCCATTTTATCGGTTTCAATATTATTACCTTATATAATCTACCCATGGTTGGTTTGAATGAAAAATTTAAGATATAAATTAACTTCAAATAGATTTAAAAAAACTATACTATATAGTGTCATATTAACTTCCTTAATTATATTTTCATCATCTATTTCAATAAGTTTAGGATTAAAAAAATCCTCTGAAAACTTAAATTTACGAATAACAACAAAAACCTCGATTTTTGTTGATGATACACAATCTGCATTCAATTGGGCAAGTGCAAATGCTAGTGGAATTTGCACGGGATCTGGAACTTTTTCAGACCCCTATATTATACAAGATAAAATAATTCAAGGAAATGGAGGTGAAAATGGAATTTGGATTCAAAATTCAAACGCGTATTTTCTTATTTTGAACTGCAGTATCTCAAATTGTGGTGAAAATTATAAAACGGGGGGATTAAAGCTATATCAAATAGAAAATGGTGCTATTCGAAATTGTGATATAAGTGATAATAAAGGAATGGGTGTAGTAATTGAGAACTGTGGTATTAGCGATATTACCAATAGTAATATTAATCGTAATGCTAAAGGAGGTATTTTTATCAGTCAAGTTGATGGATTTTACATGCGCTCCAGCATATTAATTGATAATTATGACCATGGAATAGAAATAGTAAACAGTATTGATTGCTATCTCATTGATAATTATTATGGAAATTCGAAGAACACTAATCTACTTCCTATACTATTTGGGATTAATTTAAAAAATACTCATAGCAACATAATTGCAGGAAATACGATAAAAAATTATATTATAGGACTTCAATTAACTAATAGTAATGCCAATAGGATTGAAAATAATACTTTTAGTTCCAATTCTTATTCTATTATCGAATCAAATGATTGTATTGATAATAGTTTTTCAAATAATGCTATTAATATTAGTGGAAATAATATAATTGGAGCTAATTGGGTATTACTCTTATTAATATTTACTACTTTCTTAGGAATATCTTTTATGATAAAAAGACAAATAAAAAAAAAAATTTTAAGAATTTTTAACATTTACAGTGGCAACTAAATTCTTTGTTTGCAAATTTAATGGCGAACTGAGCATATTTCCAAGCCATTAAATAATGCGATGCACTGCAAACTAAGAAACCATCATTATATGCTTCTAAAGCGTTAGATTGATGTTCTTTTGCTTTCTTAATATAAAATTCATATATACATTGAAATTTATACTCTTTAACTTCCATTTTTTCTGCTTCAGCAATCGCAATATCTGCTAATAGTTGGTCTGCAGTTATCAATTTCTGAATAACTCCTGCAAATATTTCCATTACTGGGAAGTTAGTCATCCATTTTATTGCTATGATTTCATATACAAAAACTAATAAACCACATTTAGGATTAAGATGCGAATCATCAACCCAGTATTTATCTGTAAGACTTTTTTCAATAAACTTTATAACATGTTCAATTTTTTTATCGATACATCTATTTCCAGTTTTAATAGATTCTAAATCTTTTATTGCGCTTAATTTAAGAGCCCTTGGATTCAATATCGATATAGATATTGTATCGACACCAATACCTCCATCATCGTCTTCTACTGATAAAGTAATAATATAATTTCCTGGTTCAAAATAATTATGACTAATAGATTCTACAATTTCTACAGGAAAAATCCCCTCAGTATTGAAGTAAGTATTAATGATTAATCCTGTTGTGTCTCCAAAATCCCATTTAAAAGACAGATCATCACTTCCAGGATCATATCCTTTACCTGAGATGTTGATTAATTCATCAATTAAAATATATGTACCTAAATAACTATGTTCAAACTGTCCGACAGAAACAATTGATGCAACTGGTGCTACATTTAAAACTTCTATTATTAACGTATCAGAAGAAATTCCTCCATCATCATCATTTACTGAGATTAGAACACTATATATGCCATTATCACCATATACATGTGTTCCAGTTACTATCCAACTTTGATCAGATTTAGTAATTATTCCCGTATCAATGGCTCCATCTCCCCAATCAATTATCGAAGAGTGTGTATCTAAGATACCTGCATCAGTAAAACTAAGTAAATCAAATGTACATGAATTCCCCTCAAGTATAGACTGATCTTCAATAACATTTAAGGAAGGATTGACATTATTTACATTGACTAATAAAGAGTCGGAATTCTTACCACCATCATCATCAGTAACTGTAAGGATGGCTGTGTATAACCCATTATCAAAATAGGTATGAGATGGATTTAAAACACCATAACTAAATTGACCATCTCCAAAATTCCATTCTATATTATGTGTATCAAGTATTCCGGGATCAGAAAAAGAGCCGTGAAAATCAGTACTTTCTCCCTCATCAATATTTATGTTCTCTCCAGCGTTAACCATTGGAGCAACATTTTCAACTGAAATTGATAAAAAGTCTGAGTCAACTCCTCCATCGTTATCTGTAATAGTTAGAGTGACAGAATAAATTCCATTATCATCATAAGTATGCGTTGGAGTTAAAGTTCCATAAGCAAAATCCCCATCTCCGAAATTCCATTCAATATCATATATTTCAGATGGAGATAAGTTAATAATATTACCGTTAAAGTTAACTAATTCTCCTTCATCGACATTCTGGTCTAATCCTGCATCGACTAACGGCGGTACGTTTTCTACTGTGATTACTAATGAATCAGTCCCAGCACCCCCATCATCATCAACAACAGTGATTAAAACTGTATAAATCCCATCATTAAAATAAATATGAGTACCAGACACTGTTCCGCTGTCATCAGGGGCAGTCTCCTTAATTATACCTTCATTTACTGTTCCATCTCCCCAATCAATGAATGCAGTATGCGTATCATAAATTCCAGGATTATAAAATGTAGCTAGTACAAGTGATAGTTCATTTCCTTCATAAGTCAATTGATCTTCTATAGCAATTACTATAGGGTTTTGATTATTAACCGTAACTATCAAGGAATCTGTTCCAATACCTCCGTCATCATCAATCACGTTTAACCTTGCAATATATATTCCATTTTCCTCATATATATGGCTGGATGATAAAGATCCTGAACTACTATGGCCATCACCATAATCCCAGTTTATTGAATAAGTATCCAGGATTCCAGGATCTATAAAATCCCCGTTAAAGTAAACTATTTGTCCCTCATCGATTTCTTGATCAACACCAGCATTTACAACGGGTGCAAGATTATTTATATTTACTCTTAATGTGTCAGTACCAACTCCTCCTTGACTATCTGTAACGGTCAATGTAACAGTAAAAATTCCATTATCAAGATAACTATGACTTGGGTTTAGCGTTCCTGTGATTGAATTTCCATCACCAAAATTCCAATGGAAAGTATGAGTATCCCCAGAATCAGGATCACTAAAACCGCCATTAAAGTATAAAATATCACCTTCATTCCCCGTTTGATCTGATCCTGCGTTGACTATAGGGATTGTATTTCCCAAACCGATTAATTCAACATACATTCTACTAATTCGATAAGGACCATAATTCCCAGGATTATCACCATCTGTTAATTTAACAAAAAATGGAGAACTAAGCAATAAAGAACTTATCTCAAAAGCTATATCTCCGGGAGTTCGTATTGTTCCTACTTTATATGTTGATGATGAACTGGGGCCCACATACACATCTAATCCAAATGTATGTGCCTCTAAAAGATGAATATGTAAAATAGCTCTTTCAAACGAAGTTCTTATATTATCAAAGCGATAGATCTGAGAAATATAGTAATAAGGTAAAATTTGACTTACGTATTCCTCAAACAATACCGCATAACTATTATCATTCACAGTCATTGCATAAAAATTATCAGTTGTACCCCATACTGAGCTATGAAGTGCATCAACAAAATCTAATTCATAATCAGATTGTGAAGTATATGTATTTTCTCTATTATTTGAATTAATAATATTATAATTTACTAAATACTCTAAGGGAAAAATCGAAAATAGAATTATAACTATTAAAATAGATGTAGTCAAAAAATTCGTGTGTACGAATTTCAATTTTGTGTGTAACCCTTGTTATATTAGATTTTATTAAGTATTAAGTTACATCTTTTGCTTAATAAAGTTTCTGCGAGTTTAAATAATGCGAACGAAAAATGTCACTGAAAAATCTAAATTAATAATTTAAATCATAGCAACAAAAGTAAAAAAAAAAAAATTATTATTAGGGTTTCTAATTTTTTGGTTTATTGTTTATAAAGATCGGGTATGTTCCAATAACATGGATAGAAGTATACCTTCTGCATTGCATTTCCTGGATGGCCTAATAGATCTTTATTATAGCAATCGTTGTTAATACCTGTGTATCCAAATGCCCATGGCATATCTCGCTCAACAAGAATTTGTTGAATTTTGTCATATTGTGCTTCTCTTGATACGGGATCTGTATTTAAAAGTGCAGCCTCCATTAAGAGCTGAACATTATTGTCTGTGACTGTTGGGTCAAGGCCAGCTTCAATTGCGGCTAAGTAGCCATTATATATAACCCCATTAGAGGCTGTGGTTCGATTTGTAAACAGGGGATTGACGTAATTACTTGGATCGTTATAATCGGGAATCCATCCTAACCAGTAAATCTGAAGTTGTTGTCGATATCTACCTGCGAGGTCATAAGTACTATAAATAAATTGTGCAAATGTAGTTCCCGCATCTTCGACTCTAATACCTATTTTTCCAAGATTATCTGTCAGAAGGATAAAGATATTTTCACGAATAGGATTACCTATGTTATAGGTATAATTATATTCAAGGAAATTAGCTGCCGCCCAATCATTATCATCAGGACCAGGAAATGTAGGATCCAAACCTAGTCCAAAACCCATAGATTGCATAATTTCACGGGCTTTGGTAATATTAAAGGTTGCTACATTAAATGAATCATTAGCAAATGTTATACCATTAGGAATATTTGACTTCAATCTGACTGCTTGATCTTGCATAAGCTCATGGATAAGGAAGCTATAATTGAACGCATAAGAGATGGCTTTTCTGATGGTAGTATTAATCCAATAATTGCTCATGCCTAGATATTGAACACTTAGACTTATACCGACTTGTTCTCGGGTAATATCTGGTTCAGCGTCAAATGTGGCTAACATTGCAGGGGTAGGATCATTTAACCAGTCAATATCTCCCGAAAGTAATGCATTGTTTCTTATTTGGGCATCATTAATTACTGAGAAAATTAACGTATCGATTTTTGCTCTGGGTTTATAGTAATAATCCCATGCGTGAAATCGAATTTCAACACCAGCTTCATAACTATCATAAACGAATGGTCCAGTGCCTACTAAATCACCATTAGCCGTATCAAGAACTTCACTAAAAGGCGTCGAGGTTGGTGAAACCATATACGCCGCATTGAAACATAAGAGTGGTTCAAACGCACCATATGGGGTATTAAGCACAAATCTTAA
>RDOE01000105.1 GCA_011364975.1 Promethearchaeota archaeon
ATAATAGGTTCCTTTAATTCTTGGACATTTTCGGAAAACATAATTATAATCATTTAATTTTATTTAATTTAAAAGAATGGTCCAAATTTCTCATAAACACGAATTAAATTATTTCGATAAAACAATATTTTCTCATCTTGAGGATTTAATTCAGCAGCACTATCCATCGTTATTTTAGCTAAATTTCTTTTACCCATGTCCATGTATGTAATAGTTAATAATCCCCATGCTTCTATTAATGAATTATTCAAATCAGCCGCAGTTTCAAAGTATTTTATCGCATCATCCAATTTACCCATCCTTCTGTATATAATCCCTAAGTATAACCATGCATTTTCATTGGTTGGGTCTTTATCAAGCAATTTATTAGCATATAATAGTGCTTTTTCATGATTTTTTTCCTTTAAAAATTGATGCACTGCTTCCAGTAAATTTAGGGTTTCCATTTTATCTAATTCCATATAATATCACTAATTTACTTTCCCTTAGTAACTATCATTGAATATTTATACAGTTAATATAATAAAGCTTTTTAAAAAAAAGAAATAACGTGTGTATATTACAAAAATGTCGAATAAAGGAGATAAACCTAAAATAGGTCAGGATGCTTTCTTTCAATACTATTTAAGGTTGCGACTAAATCATAGAGGAGATTTTCATCATTGCATTCATTTATTGATTCAGATAATTTATTCAGAAGAACATTAGCTAATCTTTTGTCAGCTAATGAGTATCCACTTTTTTTATTTTGGAATATTTCATCGAATTCTTCTTCAAACCATTTGAGGTGTTCTTTGAATTCTTCTTTTTGAACCTTGTCGCTATCATAGTTTAGATACATACGTCTCCTCAACTACTATTAGTACTTTGTTACTAAACTACAATATTAATTATAGAACTTATTTAAAAATTTAAGCTAGGCTGCCCGTTTTCTAATTTGTCGCGGGACAAACGGGACAAATTTTTGAGTACAAAAATCATAAATACGTCGGAGTTGGAAGAACTGAAAATGGGTGATTCAAAAGCCCAATTATACTTTTTTGAGAAAAAAATAAAAAAATTTAATTTTATGGTGGTTAAATTTACCAAAAATTTTAATGAGGTAAATATGTATATGACTTACTTTTTATCAAGTCCATAAGCAGCTTCAAATCCTTCGTGGATAGCTTCCATCATGGTTCTAGGATTTTTACAATCTCCAACGCGGTATATTTTATAAGAAGGGCTAGTTTGTTTCAATTTTTCATAGAGGTCACTATTCGGTTCTACTCCTGTAGCTAGAATGACTGTATCAATTCCTTCAAGTTTTTTCTTTTCACTATTTTGTTCATATTCAATAGTTTTTCCTTCGAATCTCGTAATTTTTGCGTCTAATATAGTGTCTATGCCTAATTTCGTAAGTTGACCAATCAAAAATCCACGAGTTGTTCTTCCAATGCTCATGCCTAATTTGGGAAGTACATCCATAACAGTTACATTTCTATTGCCCTTTAACCATCTTTTGAATACTTCTTCTTGAGGTAATAGTTCATAGAAACTAATAAACTTCGCAACTTCTGAATCTAATGCACCTAATTCTGCTGCCCAGATAGCGGTTTCCATACCTGTAGCAGACCCCCCTATCACTACTACATTCTTTCCGATAGGGTAATCGCCCTCAAGGATTTTATCTGCTAAATAAATTTCACTTCCTAAGCTCCCGTCAATTCCAGGAATGTCCGGTATTACATATTTAACACCAGTGGCGAATATTACTGCATCGGGATTATATTTACTAATTAAGTTTGCATCTGCCTCCTTTCCTAATTCTAAATTAATTCCAAGATGTTCAATCTGAGCGCTATAATATTCCATAATTTCTTTAATATCATGGCGCCCTGGAGGGACCCAAGAGAGATTAGCTTGACCACCTAACGCATTCTTCTTTTCAATAATAGTAACATTATGTCCAAGAATTTTTGCTACACGAGCTGCTTCTAAACCGCCGGGTCCAGCCCCGATTATTAATACATTCATGGGAGTTTCTGTCTTTTTGTCTAAATTTATTTTTCCTTCTCTTGATGCAACATAATTTCTCATACATTCAACCGATTTCCCGGTAAAGATATGATCAAAACAACCTTGATTACACCCAACACACTTTCTAATATCCCATAATCTGGCCTCTCTTGTTTTTAAGGGTAAATAAGCATCAGCAATAAGTGCTCTTCCCATACATACCGCATCAGCCATTTGATCTCTTAAAATTTGTTCAGCTACGGTTGGGCTGTTTATTCTATTGCTGGAAAAAACCGGAATATTCACACTGTTTCTTATATTTTCAGCTAGATAGGCATAAGCGCCTTGAGGCACCATCATAGGGATTTGAGGAATTCTTGTTTCATGCCATCCGCCAGTTACATTGATATAATCGATTCCTGCGTCCGCATAATGTTTTGCGAAAATTGCACTTTCTTTATAACTATTAGACCCTGGCACGAAATCATCGCCGGCAACTCTCATCCCCACTATCATTTTAGCACCAACTCTATCTTTCACCAACTTAATTAACTCAAGTGGATACCGCAACCGGTTTTCTAATGATCCCCCATATTCATCAGTTCGTTTATTTGTGATTGGACTTAAAAATTGATTTATAAGATAACCAGCACTACCTAACAATTCTACTCCATCAAATCCTGCTTTTAAAGCTCGTTCAGCCGCTTTTGCATGATTTTCTTGAACAACTTTAATTTCCTCTATGGTTAATTCTTTTGGAACTCTTCTTGTTAAATTAGACATTACAGCTGAAGCAGATACCATATCTGGCATCCCTGAATATGCTCCTGCATGGTATAATTGAACGACGGTTTTAGCACCATGCTGATGCATCTCATTTGCAAATTGAGTATATCCCGGAATATATTTATCATCATGAATCGCGAACATTGTTGGACCTCCTCCTCTAGGTTCTACTCCTGCTCCACCAATAATTATTAAACCGACTTCACCCTTTGCGCGTTCCCGATAGAAATTAATTATCTTATCATTTATTCCGCCATCTCGAGAAAAATTCAGTGCCATTGCTGGCATAACAATTCGATTTCTAACCTCAAGATTCTTTATCTTTAATGGTTCAAACAACTTAACAAATTTCATAATTTCTCCACCTAATTTATTATTATAGATAAGTTATTTTCCTTTAAAAACTGGTTTTCTTTTTTCTACAAACGCTTTTGCTGCTTCTGTATGATCTTCCGAAGCATAACACTTAGCATTTAATTCAGCTTCCACAGCGAGCATCTCATCGAATACCTTTTCATATGCTCTATGTATTGCTTGCTTGGAATAAGATAAAGCTAATGGTGCTTTTTCTGCCAAGTGTTGTGCGAACTCCATAGTTTTTTTCATCAATTCATCCTGGGGAAATACCTGATTAACCAAACCAATCCTTAATGCTTCCTCAGCATAGATTCGGTTTCCACTGAATATTAATTCCTTCGCTTTATGGACCCCGACAGCCATTGGTAATAGTAAACTCCCGTTCATATCTGGAATTATCCCCATTCTAATAAAGAACTCACCAAAGCTTGCATTTTCAGAAGCGAAGATAATGTCACAACAGAGCGTTAGATTAGTCCCGAATCCTACAGCAACTCCATTAACTGCAGCCACAATTGGTTTATTTAATTTATAGAGATAATAAGGGTGGATAAATTTTGGTTTTCCCTTCTTATCACCCTTTTTGAAATCTCCACTAGCAAATTCAGTAACATCTGCTCCCGCACAGAAAGCTTTTCCAGCTCCAGTAATTATGACAACTCTTACTTCCTCATCATCTTTTGCGGCTTCTAAGCTATCAACTAAATCTCGATTCATTTGTAAGTTAATCGCATTAAGCCGTTCAGGTCGATTTAAGGTAATTATAGCGATATTTTCTCGCTTTTCGTATAAAATGGTTTCATATTCTGTAATCATATTTAGTTATCACTTTTCTTTTTTTAATAAATTATACAGTGTATATTTAACTTAATACTTTTTAAATATAATCCTTTTTGTTCCCACAACTACCTATTTTAACCTTGTTATAGTTTAAAAAATAAAGATTTAAAGAAATCCTTGGATTGAATTTAATTTGTTTTCAATTCTTTATATTACCATATATATTTCTATTTAGATTTCTAAGTCAATTTAATACGGGGATCAATTATTGCATTTGCAATATCTGCAAGTAGGTTGAAAATAAGAACTATTATCGCTAACATAAAAATTAAAGGAATTAGAACTGCATAATCTCCTACTGAAAATGCCCAAGCAAATAGTTGACCGATTCCTGGTAAATCAAAAGCAACCTCTAATACGATAAACCCAGCAAGTATTTGTGGAAACCCCATTGATATCATATTAATGCATGGTGTTAATGCATTTCGTAAAACATGTTTGTTAAGTATCATTTTTTCCGTACAACCTTTTGCAAATGCAGTTCTAATATATTCCTCTTGATATACCCCAATAGTACTTGACCTAGTGTGTCGAAATATAATCGAGAGTTGATAAACAATCATAGCGGATAACGGAACTACTAAATGATACAGGTAATCTCCCAATATAATCCAATTACCTGTAAGGATACAATCAAGTATTCTAGCATTTGTGATTGCTGGGGGATTTCCTACTGTTGAAGATTTATATCCAAATGCGGGAAAGATTCTAATATTTTGGAATGCTGCCATTTGTGAAAAAAAGATTGCCAACACAAATGGTGGAATGGAAATGCCTAAATAGGTTATAATCCTTGAAATTTTATCTGTGTTTTTCTCACGATTAGATCCTGTAAATAACCCCATTTTAATCCCAATAAGAGTGGATAAGATATAACAAATTATTGTTATTTCTAAAGTTCTTGGTAACCGTTGGAAAATGATTTCTTTTACATCTGAATCCATTACAACTTTAAATGAGCTCCCCCAATCTCCAGTAAACATGATTTTTATGAAAATTAAAAACTGAATAATTAAAGGTTGGTCAAACCCTAAAGCATGATATTCTGCATCAATGTCTTCTTGAGTAAATGGTAAGGTTAAGCGTTGGAAAATAATTTCTTCTTCAGGACAAGCTAGTTTCATAAAAATAAAAGAAATTGCTAACACTCCAATCAAAATAGGTATAGAGATTAATATACGTCTAAGAACATAATTTAGAAGATTTATAATTGTCCCCCATAATTAGGCTTATAGGTTATTAGAAATCAAAATGTAAATGAATTTATAAACTTAATGAAGCCTTATACGAGGATCGGCAATTGAATAAGCGATATCTGCAATTAAGTTCATTAAAAGAACAATTATTGCAATAAGAAATATAATAGGGATCACCACTGCATAATCGCCACGACGTAAAGCAAGATAAAATAATTCTCCGATTCCTGGAAGTTGGAATGCGACTTCTAAAGCTACAAAACCAGCGAATACTTTAGGAAATGAAAAGGAGATCATGGTGATTGAAGGACCAAGAGCATTTTTAAGCGCATGTTGGTGTATAATCTTTCGATTAGTACACCCTTTCGAATAAGCGGTTCTAATATAATCTTCTTGGAGAACACCAATCATACTTGATCTCGTATGACGAAAAATAATCGAAAGTTGAAAAAGAATCATTGCTATCATTGGTATAAAAATATGATAAAGATAATCCCCTAAAATATACCAATTTCCAGTTAAAATACAATCAAGAATTCGACCATTAGTAATTGCAGGAGGATTTGGCATTCCTGGAGATTTATATCCCCAAAAAGGAAATAATCTTACATCTTGATAAGCGGCCATTTGAGAAAAAAAAATGGCTAATACAAATGGAGGGATGGACATTCCAACATAAGTTAATATCCTAATTTTTTTATCTCTAAGCTTATTTCGATTCGCTCCCGTAATTATACCTAACTTTATTCCAATTAACAAGGAAATTATGTAGGTAATTATTGCTAACTCTAAAGTTCGAGGTAATCGCTGCATTACTATATCTCTAACACTGGAATCAGCTACAATTATATAGGAATAACCCCAATTTCCTAGAAAGAGATCTTGGACAAATACCAAAAATTGTACAATGAGTGGTTTATCAAATCCTAACCGGTGATACTCGAGTTCATACATATCCCAAGTCCATCTCGGTGGTAATCTCTGAGTAACTATTCTTTCTGGAGGGATAGCAAGTCTCATAAGTATAAATGTAACAGCGATGACACCAATTAAAACAGGGATTGCCACGCAGGCACGTTTAATAATATATTTGACAAGATTCATAGAACAAAATTGAAAAGACGCAAATAGTTAAAAATTTGAATAACAAAATAAAGGAAAATTTAAAAATCTGATTAAGAAAAAAATTTCTTTTTAAAAAAGAAAAAATCTTCGTGAAACCCGACTTTTACGATCTTATAGGTATATTAGCACAATACCATCCTTAAAAAATTACATAGTAGTTTCTGGTAATTTAAAAACATCAACCAAATATAACCTAAAGTTGATACAGCTTAATATATTTGGTAAAATCTTTTTCGTTTTCTTTACTTAATGAATAGCCTAAGTT
This sequence comes from Promethearchaeota archaeon, assembly GCA_011364975.1. Lineage (GTDB taxonomy): Archaea > Asgardarchaeota > Lokiarchaeia > Sigyniarchaeales > SOKP01 > SOKP01. The sequence goes on from RDOE01000105.1 coordinate 6,568, forward strand.
CTGCGATAACTCCTCTTCATTTTTTACACCCATAAGGACTGTAGATACTTCTGGAATGGATGTAACATAATTTAAACATTTAGAAGGGGAAATATCGCGCGGATTCTTTTTTTTAAGACTTATACCACCTGTCTGATATTTTGCGAAACTGACAGTTCGATTATATTGCAAAAGGTTTCCTGCAGCAAAAGGTTTGATAGCAACCAAGCCAATATTATTCTTTTTAATCAACGCGAGAGCTTCGGTTCTTCCTTCTAAGTTATGGTTAATAAAATTAAGAGGAAACATGATAGTATCGAATTTTTTATTATTAGCTGCTTTTTCTATTACTTGGGTTTCATGAGTACTTAAACCTATAAATCTTGCTTTCCCTTGATCCATAAAGGACGTAGCTAAATCATAAAGTCCTTCTTTTTGCATAATTTTATCAAATTCATTTTCGCGTACAAATTGGATATTAATTACATCAATATAATCGATGTTTAATATTTTTAAAATTTTTAAGAACTCTTCAGAACATTCTTTTAAATTTCGTGTTTTTTTGGGACGTCCCTCTGTGTTTTCTACTGTACCAATATGCCCCGTTATAATTATATTCTCTCTATGCTCTTTCAACACGGGGGCAAGCTTCTCGAGATATTGCTTAACTGAGAAGAGAACATCAAAATAATTTATTCCATGTTCAATTGCTTTGGATATCACGGATTTTGCAACTTCTCTTGGCTGCCTAAATAAAAATTCGGTTCCTAATCCAATTTCACTAACCTTAAGGTTTGTTCTACCTAATTTTTTTAGGTTCATTGGAATTATCTCATATAAAATGATTAAGTATGAGTAATAAAATTGAATTATTAAGATAATGGTTTGTAATATACTTTTTATTATAAGATATACTGATGGTTTACTGATTTAAATCAAAAAAAGAAAAAGAAAAAATTAAAAATTAAAATACTGAAATTAGGCCATCGAGAGATTGATATACTACTTCTCCGTCCACAATTAAGGTCCACTTGTAGTATAGAATAACATCACTTTTATTAGTGTTAAGAAATCCATTTATAGTTAACCCCTCTCCAAAATAAAAATCTTTGTCTATAATTGTGAAGTTATAACCTGCATCTGAACCATCTATAAACGTAGAATTTGCGATTTGTATTAAACTCGGAGGTAGAATCAAGGTATAATTCAAATTATTAGTTGCAGATGAGTAAAGGGTAAGGTTTACTTTAACGTTCACGCCAAGTGCCGAAAAATTATTATCTAAATTCTGTAATTGTATTTTAAAGTTAGCAGGATCGCTTGGATAATTAATTATTGGTTCCATATCAAACTTATAAGAGATTGTTAGGTTAGTTGTAGGCACAATTCCAGTTATATTTAATGCATTATACGCGTCTTGAGCATTTTCACCATATCCAACAGTTCTTACAAAAGCTTCAACAAATCCGGCTAACTTAAGTTGTTGTAATTGCCCGGCAGTACTATAAGTAGGAATATAATAATACAGAGAGCCGGCAAGAGGATAAATCAGCGTATTTCCATTTCGAGCTCCTGAAATTAAGGAAATTTCCTGAGTTGCTTCTGAAGAATAGGTTTGACGAGCAGTATTTGGACCTACTAAATTCTGAGTTGAACCTCGAGTATAATAAAAGATTCCTTCTCCAAAATGATCGCCATGACGAACAATATAAACTCCAGCTAATAAAGTGGCAGATTGACCCTTATATTCAACTAGATCAAGTCCAACATATTCTATTCCATTTCCAACATCAGTTTCGATATAAAATAGATCTCCATCCGTAGGGCGCTCATGAAAATCATCAGCACGCCTCCATGAAGAGGGATTTTGCACATGATAAATATAATTTGCCTCAAGTTGTTTCTCAAATAAATCCTCAGGATATCTTAGCTGTATTTCTAACCAAGAGGGTGTAGGATTCCAATCGTATGAATCCATGTATATTTTCCATAGCGGGTAAGTAGGATCGTTTACATTAAGCGAAGGACTTTCATAGAAATCCATTTCACCATTTAACACATCAACTAGACAAACACCCAAAAACCTTAATATAGGTACATTTGAATAGCTCCCAATGTTAATCTGTGTATAAATAGATACAGCATAGTAAAGTTTTCCTTCTCCTATATTAAAAATTAGATAAGGATCACCATCAATTTGGAGTTGAGGTAATAATACATCGCTTACTCTTGTTTTGACATTACGATTGATTAAATAATCATGAGTACCTTCTAAAGCATAAGCTAAAAGTCCAATATTTATCGTTTTCCAGAAGCCTTCCAACCCAATAAGAGTCCCATCTGGAGTTCCTTCATAACGAAATTCATTATTGGGGATTCCTTCAGCCCATTCTGTTCCTAGGAGTATATCGGAATCATAAGCTCCTATTATTGCTCCCTCTTCATAGTATCCTAATGATAATTCTAAGAATCTTCTACTTTCACTCTCACCAAAAAATATAGGATAATTTTCAGCTATGTTAAATGTAGTACTAACATTAACTAAATTTCCACTGAAGGTATCCATAGCTAGGAAACCCTCAACATGATCATACAATTCTGTATTGGTTTGAACTGCATCTCCAGCTATTTCTGAAAATCTAACTGTTTTAGGAGCCACCCAATATTCTTTATTATTAATATAGACTATATCAGAATCTGCTAGTGCTTCAAATGTCGATCCGATTGACGCTGCTAAATATTGGACAGCGAAATCTTGATCAAACTGCCGAATTTGCGAGACCATGAGCGCATCCGGAGAAGTCGATGATTCAGTAAAATTTTCAATTGGTCGCTCTTCAAACATATCTAAACCCGCACATTCCCGAGACCATTCAATCTGGCGTTCAATTTTTCTCTGCCATTCTTGTTCAGTCCACACTGCAGTATTATTAAGATTGATTATAGGTCCCAGACTAATAATCAGGGGAGAGATTACAAATACTACCACTACTGTGATTACAATTATCACTCTCTTTCTCAATGTAGAAGGTATAATTACCTCACGAGTTGTTTTTGATACTTTACTTCTACTATATAGTCCTATAAGTAGTGCTAACGTAAGAAAACCGATACAACCAAATAATAATGACCAAATTTGAATTAAATTTATTCCATTTAAAGGGGACAAGGGTAATGAGAAAAATCCAATTAAGCATGCAATTCCAATTATTGAAAGTATGCACGAAATAATATTAAAATCATTCCTGACTAGATATACATTTCTAATTAAATAGAGCAATATTCTAAATATGATTATTCCAAGAATGAGAGATATTATTGGAAATACGAGATTAGAATAAATAAATACAGCAATATAATCTGTGCTATTAATATTAAAAATGACATTAAATGCAGCAAAAATATTAGATATTCCCACTTCACCATTTTCAATGAGATAAACTGTCCAAGCAAAGGAATCTCCAGCATTGATAACAAATCCTATTAGATAAAATAATACGAATCCAATAACACCCCAAAATATAAATGCCTTTAACCGTGAAACACTTCCACGTCCTAAGCGAGAATTTATATATGTAAGAACTGTTCTGTCTGGTGGTAAGACCATTAAAACAAATCCAATAAGGGCGGATATCAGACAAGTTTTATTAAAAAAGAAATTTGAAGACCAAAAGTTTAAAAAGTAAATGGTTAAATAATTAGCGTCAGCTTTATTCATATATAAT
>RDOE01000106.1 GCA_011364975.1 Promethearchaeota archaeon
TATTAACATTTTAATATTATAGTTAAATTCTTTTTACTAACCTTATTATTCTCCTATTGTAAACTTATAAATGATAGAAAGCTTTATATATGATGTTAAGTAGACTTTACATGGGATGTTAAACAAACTTTACATCCAACAATTAAAGGTGATTAAAAAGTGATAACGAATAATGAGATTTTTAATGAGGAATTGTATGAAGAAATTTATAATTATATCAAATCCAAGGAGATTTCTCGAAAAAAAGAAATTTTGAGTAAAATATTCTTTCAAAATGTGAGAAATAAATCTCTAATGCTCAATAAAGTAAAGCAAGGCTTTATTTTAATAGCAGGTCTTGCGTGTATCACTTTGCACATAGTTCTATTATTTTTGAAACTAATGTAATTATTAATTATAATTTATTCCAATACGAGGTTTCGTAATAATGCAAGAAGATATAATCGATATAAAAGAAAATTTGTCTGCAGAAAAACAAATACAAGGTAAAAAGATATTAATTTTCATTTTAAAGGTAATACTGTTATTTGCCATGCCAATAATTGTCTCAATCTTAGATTACTGGTTCCTATAAGTGAATTTCTATTTAAAATTACTAATTGGACAAAATTTTAGTAGGTGAAAATAATAATGTCAAAAAAAAGTAATCATGAAGCCGAACAACGGGTAATAGCTATTCAAAGCAATCACCCTATGAAAGAGATTTATAAGCAAAAATATAGCCACAATATCAATTATGGGATTGTAACTAATACTATTATACTCATATCGATAACTTTTTTTATTTTTTTTTGCTATTTGATTGATAGCTTTTTAGTAAATCCTTTAGTGATCATTGGAATAATTCTAATTACTACCTTATTTTCCATTTTCAACCTACTTTCCATTTTAGAGAAAGAAAGAGAGAATTCTTATAAAAACAATAAAGTTCAGAATAAAGAGGAGGAAACCTAAATTGTCTGAAAAAAATATAATAGATTCAACAATCGATAAAAAGGATAATAATGGTTTAAAAGTATTTGGGATAATAATGGCATATATTCTCTTATTTATTGTACAACTACAGTCTAAGATTAAAAATAAATCATTATTAAAAGAAAAAAGTCAAATTTATAACTTGGAAGGTGAGAATGATAATGAATAGCCGAAGAATCTTTTGGCTTCGCTTCTATTTTAATTTTTTCATTATGATATTAATTTCATTGCTTCCTTTTATCTTTAAAAATATTACAAAAAAAGAAATAAAAATGAGGGAATTATAGTAATAGTCTTTTTTGTTTTCTTTTGGTAATTTTTAACTCATAAGATTTAAAAGTAACAATTCTATCAATCCAAGATTCGAAATTATAGCAATAAATACAAAAACCATTGCATAAAATCTCAATTCAAAAAGCTTAAACTTTCTTATTAAAGATAGTAAAATCTTTAATATACGTTTCAATCATTTGCAATAATATAACTTAATTAAAATTAAAACAACTTAAGGTGAATATAAATTTCATACGACAGCTCTAAAAATAGATATTATGTTAAAGGAAAATATGAAGCGGCAATAGGAACCTTTGGAGTAGGACTTGTCTTTCTTTTTGTTGCAATTTTATCATTAATATTTAATGCATTTAATATTCCATTTATCGGGCTTGCTTGGTGGGGATATTGGCTATTTATTCCAGCTTTTTTCATCATGCTTGGAGGATTTCAGCAAATCTACACAAATTCGAGATTTCAAAAAGCTGTTAAGGTAGCTATTTTGGATCGGGGAAATACAGGCACACATAAGTTAGAGGATATTGCCTTAGAAGTGGGAATTAAACCTAAAGATGTACTTAGAGTATTAGCAGATCTACGTGCAAAAGCGCAAATTACCTATCGATTTAATTCCAACACTGGAGAAATTATTCTTGGGGAAAAAGTGAACTATGCTCCCGCAACAGAATTCGTTGCGCCTCCAAAAAAGCTAGATGCACCATTACCGACAGAAGGCAAAAGTTATTGTGTGTATTGTGGTAATAAAATAGGAGAAAATGCTCAATTTTGTTCTTTTTGTGGTTCAAAGCTCTAATAATTAGACATTAACACTTACAGTTAAAATCTATTCTAAAATTATTTTTTAAAATACTTATTAGTTCTAAATTTATGAAGGCATGTAGTATTATATATATGTAAAAAATTGTATAAAAATTCTCGATCGAGAGGTTTAAATTGAAAAATAAAGTCTTAACATTTGGAGAAATAATGCTCAGACTCTCACCTCCAAATTATAAACGCTTTACTCAAGCACGGTCATTTGATGTTATTTATGGAGGAGGAGAAGCAAATGTTGCAGTGTCACTTGCCAATTTTGGAATTTCTGTAGACTTTATCACAAGATTACCTAATAATGAGATTGGAGATGCATGTGCTCAATTTCTACGGCAATATGGTGTAAATGTGGATAAAATTGTACGAGGAGGTGATCGTTTAGGGATATATTATCTTGAAATGGGTGCATCGGCTCGTAGTAGTAAAGTAATATATGATCGTGCAAACTCTGCGATTGCAACTTCAGATATTACCATGTTTGACTGGAATGTTCTTTTAGAAGGTGTGAAATGGTTTCACATAACAGGTATTACTCCGGCAATCTCTCAAAACCTAGCAGATATTTGTATTGATGCTGTTAAAACCGCAAAATCAAAAAATGTGATTGTTTCTTGCGATCTCAACTATCGTAGTAAATTATGGAAATATGGGAAAAATCCATCCGAAATTATGCAAGAATTAATAAAACAATGTGATTATATTATAGCAAATGAGGAAGATGCTGATAAAGTTTTAGGGATTAAAGCTCCCGATACTGATATTAATTCCGGAGCATTAGATCCTGCAAAGTACAAGATTGTTGTACAAGAAATAATAAGGCAATTCCCAAGATTAAAAGGAGTTGCGATAACTTTGAGAGGCTCTCTTTCAGCCAGCCATAATACTTGGACGGCCGTCTTTTATGATGGAAAAAAACTTTATATAAGTCCTCTTTATGATATTCCTCATATCATTGATAGAGTTGGTGGTGGAGACTCATTTGTTGCAGGATTAATTTATGGTTTTCTAACCTTTGGTAATAATTTTCAACAAATCCTTAATTTTGCAGTAGCCGCATCATGTTTAAAACATACCATTTATGGCGATTTTAATTTGGTATCTGTTGAAGAGGTAATGAAAATCATGGAAGGAAACGTTTCAGGAAGAGTATCTCGATAAAGAAAGAATTAAAATTTTAAAGTATTAAAAAAGAATAAACACTTAAAATTGTGGGATAGAATGGAAAATTATGAAAAAATGATAATAACTGCTACAACAGCAAATTCATGGATTTATCCTGAATTAAAAAATTGGGCAGATAATACTGATGATTTAATCGAAGATGTGGTTAAATGTTATGAAGCAGGAGCCGCAATCGCCCATATACATTTACCAAGAGGCGAGGAGGTTGACACGGTTAAGAAAATAAGGGAAAAATGTGATATTATCATACAAGCGGGTATGTCAAGTTATCCTATTGAAGCAAGGGCTCCTGATTTCCATGCAAAACCTGATATGCTTTCTGTAATTGCAAATCATCACGCAGAACATTTCCCTAATGGTAATGTTGATGTAATTCATGATATTTCTGAATTAGAAGAATATTGTGTTGCCTGTAAAGAATTTAATATTAAAATAGAATGGGAAGTATGGCATACCGGATCTTACTGGAATTTGAATTATTTAATTAATAAGAAATTATTAGAACCCCCCTATGTCTTAACACTGTTTTTTGATTGGCCTGGAGGAACGTGGTCTCCACCAACAGCAGATGAATATTTACATAGAATTAAATATATGCCTGATAATTCTATGCATACTATTAGTGTTATGGGAAAAGAACAAACTAAAATTGCAGTACTAGCCATTCAACTCGGAGGAAATGTACGCGTAGGAACAGAAGATTTCCCTTTTATTAAGGAAGGACATCCCGCAAAAAGTAATGCTGAACTTGTGGCAAGAATGTCAAGGATTAGTAAAGAAATGGGTCGTGAAACTGCTGATCCCTCTGAAGCAAGAAAAATCTTAGGAATTCGATAATTCACATTATTTTTCATATTAATCACTCGCTTTTTTAAAAAAGATGTCAGACGCAAAAGCAGATTTCCAAAGCGCTATACTAAATATTTTCGCTGGAAAAAATATTAAACAGATTGTTTTTAGCCCAAGAATATATTATTGGTATCTTGGTAATCGTCTCTACCTCAGAAAAAGAAAGATTAATAATCCTAATATACCATCCTATTTTTTACAGAAAACCCAATTAGAAATTTTTGATATATTAAGAGCAAGTCCTCGATATTCCGAAGAAACACTCTATTTGCCATTATTACGTGAAAATATCATGCCAAAGGCAAAAATAAAAATAATACGGGAAAAAGGAGCTAAACCTGGGGAGAGTGTGATTATTTATAAAACTCCGAGAGGAATTCTTAGACAAGTTGAAAGCATAGGTGGTGGTTTAGGAGCTCATATTACAGAATATCCTATAAAAACAATTGAAGATTTAGACATTATGAAATATATTTTGGAAAATACTAAAGTTGAATTCTTAGAGAGAAACTTTGAGAAAGCAGAACAACAATTTGGAAAACGTTGTGTAGTTAGTACTTATATCTCAAAATCTCCTTACCAAAAATTAGTGACTCAATTCATAGGTTTTATTAAATTAATTCTATTATTAAAGCGCTTTCCAAGTAAAATCGAGAATTTTATGAAGTTTTTAGAACAATGGGATAATCAGTTGTATGACCAAATATCTAAATCTTCATTAAAAATTGTAAATTTTGGTGAAAATCTTGATGCAAATTTAAGTCCACCGCCATTTTTTGAAAAGTATCTTATTCCCTATTATGAAAAAAGAGTAAAACAACTTCATCACTCAGGAAAGTATTGTCATGTTCATATTGATGGCTCTTTAAGAGATTTTTTACCTTATTTTCAATATTTACCATTTGATGGGCTAGAAGCTTTAACTGCAAAACCTCAAGGAGATGTAAGCTTAGAAGAGATAAAAGATTCTATTGGAGATAAGATTCTTTTAGATGGTATTCCCTCGATTTTATTCTTAAAGCAATACTCGAATGATTATCTTAAGGATTATGTTCGTCAGATTTTAGATTTATTCTCTCCAAAGCTAATATTAGGCATTTCTGATGAGCTCTCTCCTAATGGTGATATAAGAAAAGTTGAAATGATATCAGAAATTATTAATAAAATGTGAAAATTAAATAAAGTAATAATTTATTGTTTATGGTAAAGTAATATGAAATTAAAAGGAAAAGTAGCTATTGTAACTGGAGCTGGTGCAGGAATTGGAGAAGCAACTGCTTTTCTTCTTGCTAGAGAAGGAGCCCTATTATCTTGTAATTCTTTAACCGAATCTGCTCTTAAAGTTACTGAAAAGATAAATAATGCGGGAGGTACAGCTTTATTCATCAAGGGAGATGTCTCTAAAGAAGAGGATGCAAAAAAAATCGTTGAAAATACAATTGATAAATTTGGTAAGCTTGACATTTTGTTTAACAATGCTGGTATAGTATTGGGGGGAACCATTGACTCTATATCTACAGTGGATTGGGATAAAACGATGGATGTGAATGTTCGCAGTGTGTATTTAGTATCTAAATATGCAATACCTTTTTTAACAAAGACACACGGGTGTATTATCAATAATGCTTCATCAGTCGCATTTAAAGGGGTTCAAAACCGAGCTGCTTATACTGCATCCAAAGGAGCTGTATTGTCACTCACACGAGCGATGGCTGCGGATTACATAAAGGATAAAGTCCGAGTGAACGCAATATGTCCCGGTACCACAGACACTCCCTCTTTAGCGGATAGAATTAGAAGTAAAGGAGGAGATTATCAGCAAGAAAGAAAAACATATATCGATAGGCAACCGTTAGGGAGATTAGGAAAACCAGAAGAAATAGCCGAAGGTGTATTGTTTTTGATATTAAATGAATTTTGTACCGGTACAAGTCTTTTAGTCGATGGGGGAATGGTCAATTTCTAAAAATTCATAATTTATCTTGCCACCCAGCCACCATCTAGTCGTAAATCTGCTCCCGTCATGTAAGAAGATTCTTCTGTAGCTAAAAAAAGGATTCCAGTTGATATTTCTTCTGCCTTAGCCCAGCGCCCCATAACGCCCTCTTGTTCAAATTCTCTTTTTACTTCTTCATACAATAATCCCCTATCTTTAGCTTGTTTAGCTACATCACTCTGAAGCATTGGAGTATCTGTTGCACCTGGGCTAACACTATTTACTCTAACATTATAGGGTGCAAGGTCTAATGCTAATGCGCGCGTATATCCAAGAACTGCAGCTTTAGTTGAGCAGTAATTTGCATGAGCTATTTGACCGATATGAGCTGCTACCGATGCTAATGTAATGATGGTTCCAAACTTTTGTTTTTTAAAATAGGGTACTGCATACTTACAGGTATAATGAGTGCCCTTTATATTAACATTAATGAGTAAATCTAAATCACTATCTGGGAACGATTCCACATCTCCTACCCTAACTACACCAGCATTTACAACAAGAACATCTATTCTCCCAAATTTCTCGATCGTTAAATCGATCATTGCTTTGACTTCATCTTGATTTCTTACATCAACGATAATGATTTTGGTTCTAGCTTTAGCATTATCATCAATAAGTTTATAAGTTTCATTTAACCCTTTTTCGTCTATATCAGAAAGGATTTGAGTGGCTCCTTCTTTAGCAAATAAAGTAGCAGTAGCACGTCCAATACCGGAAGCGGCTCCTGTTAAGACTACAATTTTATCCTTCAATCTCATTTATAATCCTCCTATTTAACTACAATTTGCTTATCTAATTTAGAAAGTTTTTCACAACCTGAACTACTAACACGATAACAATCCTCGACTCCTACTAATCCCTGACCACGAACATTAAGCCAGACTTCTAAATCTAAAACCATGTTTTCCTCAAAAGAAATGTCCATAGCGCCAGTAGGACCAAAAAGATGGGCTTCCTCACATTCTAATCCTATACTATGAGCCGTTATTAAATAAAATCCATGTTTAGTAAGAGATTTTAAATAATTTTGCGCCTCTTCTCTAAAACTTTTTGCATTTACGCCTGATTTGATATTCTCAGCACAGTAATCTTGAACTTGAATCATATAGTCCATTGCATCTTGTGCTTTAACGGGAACTTCTCCTATTACAACGCCTCTACTAACATCGGAGATATATCCTTCCCATACAGCTCCAAAATCAAATCTTATAATGTCATTAGGTGTAACAGGGATACCCAATCCAGGAGCTTCAGGATCTGATGGTCCGATATTCATAGTAAGATGATCCCAACCCCAGGCTCCTTCATCTATGATAGTTCTTCTGGCTATTTGTAATAGTTCAGTATCTTTCATATTCAGTTCAACCGCTTCAATACAGTTCTTAATTGCTTTTTCCGCTACCTCAGTTGATTTTCGAATCCTTCTAATCTCCTCCTCAGTTTTTATTAATCTCATTTCTATAAATGCATTATCAGCTGTAACAAACTTAATATTTGGAAACTCCTTTTGTAATGCTTCTGATTGATAACGAGGCATGTAAGATTCGAGACCAATAGTTTTATTAGCCAAATTTAATTCTCCAACTTTCTTTAAAAAAATATTTACCGCTGCTTTTAAGGAACCTGCCCTATATACTTCGTTTGGTGGTACCCAAGAGAATTCTTTGATACTATCATATAAAGACCAAACAATCGCGCTTAAATCACCATTTCTATTGATCATAGATAGATTGGGATACTGATTCGATAAAACATATAGAATTGGATTAGGAGCTACATGGGTTACCGGTAATCCTGTAGTATAAAAAACATTTACCGGCGTGGAGGCAATTAGAAGGTCTATATTATGGCTTTCTAATACCTTTTTTGCTTTTTCTTTATTATATCCTATAGGATCAGCCATTCTAAATCACTTAAGTCTAAGTATTAATTGAATAAAATATAGTTTTGGTTAAAAATTTTTGATATTCCAGAAAAAAACTTAATGTCTTTATAAATCCAATGATATAATAATAAATCTATTTACACTTGTTTAATTTTTTAAGATTATGGATTCTGTAAAATATGGACTAGTAGGGATTGGAAAAACTGTTAATTCCGCTTGGCCTTATCATTATGTTGGTAGTAAAGATAATCCCAAAATAGAATTTGTTTCCGTTTTTGACATCGATCAAAAGAAAGGAGCTAAAATGGCTAAGCTCTATAAACTTAAATGTTTTGATTCTTATGAAGCGCTATTAGAGAGCGATATTGATGCTGTTCTTATTATGGTTCCTCATCATGCTCATGAAGAAGTTGTAATCAAAGCAGCAAAAGCAAGAAAACATATCTTATGTGAAAAGCCAATGGCAACTACTCTCGAAGGCTGTGATGCGATGATTCGAGAAACTAGAAAAGCAGGAGTTAAATTTATGATTGCTGAAAATCATCGATTTTTGCCAGCTCACCAAGCGATTCACGATTTTGTACATAATGGAGCTATTGGTAAAGTATTTATGATTCGTTCCTATGAAGGAGTTCCTGAAGTTCATAATGTTACGAACCCAAAATCTTGGAAAGCGGATCCTATTAAAGCAGGAGGAGGGGCATTAATGGATATGGGTGTACATAAATTTGCTACGATTAATTGGATTTTAAACGATACGGTTGCTTCAGCTTATTCTTGGATTACTAAACAAATTACAAAATTATCAGAAAAAGCAGAAGATAACGCGTTTGCTTTATTGAAATATAAGTCTGGTGTGATTGCAGAATGTACCTTAAGTTTTACCGTCAATTCACCTTCCTCAAATCAATTAGAGATATATGGTACAGAGGGAACAATAATCGAAAATCACAATTGGGAATATCCTATCAAAATTTATAGTTCTCAAAAAATAAAAGCCCCGAAATCAAACGGATGGTATTTACCTAAAATTAACCATGGGCCTTATCCAAAATATTACTATATATCAATGGGTAATGAAGATTCATATTTTACAGATTGTATCTTAGAAGATAAGGAACCGGAATTTACTCCTGAACATGCAAAAGAAGCAATAGCTACTGTTCTTCTAGCATATTTAGCAGCAATCAAGAGCAGAACTACTTCAATGAATGAGTTAATGGACTTATATAAAGATAAAGGAACTAGAACTATTTTAGAACAATTAAGTAATGTAATTCAGGAGAATTTTATTTTAGATTAATCATTTTTTTTATTTCTATTTCATAATAAATTTATAGAGGCTAACTTTTTAAATACCTTAATAAGTTTAATTTCTTTAATTTGAAAATTCTCCGAGATGAACATTTATTTCAAAAGGTTTTGTCAATAATTCTAAACTAGAAAGTTTATCCAATGCAGACCTTATTGAACCTTCTTCTTTAATTGTTAGTAGTGCCTTTCAAAATACCAACCTCCCTCCATTTTCATGCATAACTGAGGATATAATTGCTCAAGAATGTGAAACTAACAAGAAAGACTATTTGATTATGATAAATGATATTCATAATCTCTTAAAAAATAGCAAGGATTTATCGTATGACCAAAAATTAGAGTATTGCAATAGTGAAAGGCATTATATGAAAGAATACCTAAAATACACACTTATTAAAGTTAATAAATGCTTTCCTGATTAATTCTAATCTATAAGGAATAAAGTTATTAAATTACAATCTTTAGAAAATTCAATTCCATTAGGAGAAAATAAGTGCTTATGCAATTTTCAAAATCAATTATTGAACTAATTAGAGAACGTACTTCTTGGAGAACCTATCTAAATAAAATTTTAGATGAGAGAACAAGGAACGCGATAGAAATAACAATACAAGGTGGAGATTTTCATAGTCCATTTAAAAATAATGTTGGTAACTCTCGATTTAAGTTAATTAGTGTACCAGAATTTGACCCAAATGAAAATGTAAAAATTGGAACATATGGAATGATTAAAGGAGCTCAAGAGTTTATAGCTGGAGCTACTGAGAAGTCAAAATACGATCTTGAGAATTATGGTTATCTTTTTGAAACAATAATCTTAATTGCTACAGATTTAGGTTTGGGAACATG
>RDOE01000107.1 GCA_011364975.1 Promethearchaeota archaeon
ACAAACGCATTTGATAAGTATTGCGGGCCGGTACCCCAGTCATTAAAATAGACTCTTAATGTTCCTCCTGATAGTTGGTTATCCAGTATGGTTATATTTGTAAACCGAGGGAAACGGTTATAACCATATGGGATATCGTAGGCAAAGGAATTTCCAAATCCAGGATATACATTAAGATATCCAAGAATTCCGTAACCCGGAATACTAGGACCTAGAGGTCCTCGTAATTTTGTTACATTCCAGGACGCAGTTGCATAAGGAGCCCAATCACTTATACTCATCCAATAAAGCGGTCTATTACCAGTCACAGCTGAATCAACTGTACTTCCAAGACAAAAATTAATATTTCCCAAAATGACCATTTGCCGATCAAGATTCCATTTGCAAACTGTGGCGTTCCAATCTGAGCCATCGTGAAATTTAACATTTTCTCTAAGCGTAATATCCATATAGTCTACTCCATCATAATTCATAAACCCAGCAGCGTTCATTTCATTTGGTCGAGAATGGATCGTCCAGTTGGTTGCAAGTAATGGTACAAAATTATCATAATCTCCAGTTGGCGCTACATATGGTAACTCAAATAATCCTTCAAGAGCGTTATACCTGAAATAATCCCCAGTACTTGCTCCAAAACAAACACCATCCCAATTGCCTATGGGGGCTGGTCCACAAGCTCCCACAGTGAAATTGGGCGTCTCTTCTTGAGCCACAACCACTAAAGGTAAAACTGGAAACACCATAGAAATAATAAGCAGAGAAAAAATTAATCCTTTTGACCAATTTCTCATTTTTATTAATCTCCTTATTTTTCTTGTTGATTACTTCTTATATTTTTTTGTTAAATTTTTTGTATCAAATTAATTTACGACGTAAATTTATTTAAAGCTTGTGGAATTATATATTTAAACATTTGTGAAAATTATAATTTGATGGTAACCAAATTGTGCAATGTAGAAGAAATATAAGGAACATTGCCTTTTTTGATATAATTTAATATTAAAAAAATCAGGTTCTAGATAATGTTGCAAGACAAAGAAAAACAATTTAAACCTGACAATAACAAGAAGAAAGGTAAAATAAAAATCGATTTTGGCCGCCAAGGTGGCACTTTTTTAGCTTATACACTTGTCTTACTAGGATATTATGGGCTTGTTGTTAACATCGTTATGGTTAATGAGTGGTTTTCTCTTACGGAACAAACTTGGATAAGTTTTACTGAAATGGATAGAACAGTGTTATTTTGGACTCATGAAACGTATGTAGATACATTCTTTTTGCCTTTAATATTATTATTTGTTACTTGTTTTTTATTAACTTACAAAGAGGATATTCCGCACTATGGAATAAAAGCGTCAATCTGGCTTGTTCCTTTTATCATTCTTGAAGCGTTTATTTTCTATACATTCATGTTTGGTTTTAGTTTAGAGCCATTTATCCTACAATTTGGAAATTGGAACGGTTATCTCCATATTATTATTTTAATGGCAACCACGCTCTCTGGTGCTATAAGTGGTATGAAACTCAAACAATTAATTATATCAAAAAGAAAAATATAATAAAAAAATTAAAACGATAAAATATCCAAAATAAGGGGAAAAAAAGATGGCAAAACAACCAAAAAATATGATAAAATATATCATCAAACGGATATTAATGATGATTCCGATGTTGGTCTTAGTTCTAACTCTTTCTTGGCTCTTATCATATTTAATGGTACAACAAAATTTAGTTAATCCGGTTGCTGGTAGATTGGGTGCTACTCTTGATCCTGATATCATTGAAGCAGAATTACGGAGAATTGGATACTATGATCCTTGGTTTGTTCAACTTGCTATATATTATAAGAATTTCTTCACAGGTAATTGGGGTCTCTCTTATAATATTATGCGAGATAAACCCGTAATAGATTTAATATCAGAAATATTTCCAAGAACAATAGAATTAATGATAATCCCAATTATATTAAGTCCTATACTCGCAGTTAAACTTGGAATAGCTTCTGCAACCCATAAGGATAAATCAAAAGATGTAGGTGTTAGAACTATTGCAATCTTAGGAGCGGGCTTCCCGATTTTCTGGATTGCTGACATGATCCAACGCTTTTTTGGGTACTATGTAAGTAATTTTACATATGAAAGCTTCGATATACCTGCATTTTTCGCAAATACTCCTGGATTAAGCCCGACCCCTCCACGTATAACAGGATTTCGGATTATTGATAGCATACTAGCTAATAACCAAATTTACTTAATAGACACGATTATTCATTTGATACTGCCAGCTATATGTATAACTTTTGTCTCATTGGCGAGTATGACAAGACAAACGCGATCAAGCATGTTGGATGTTTTAAATCAAGATTATATCAGAACTGCTCGAGCTAAAGGTGTGTTAGAACATGATGTAATAAACAAACATGCGATTCGCAACGCATTATTACCTGTCAGTAATCTTATTGTAGGAGGTACAGCGACTGCATTATTAGGCTCGTTTTTCATAGAGGTTACGTTTAATTATAAAGGTTATGGCTATTACATGGTAATTTCTATATTAACAGGAGATTACCTAGTTACCCTCGGGCTCTTGGTATTTGCTACCATAATAATCCTCACAGGGACTTTAGTAGCTGATGTTTTATATACCATCATTGACCCCCGAATTACATATACATAAAAATTGAGAGGTTGTTTAAAATAGCTGAACAAATTTTGAAAGAGAAAAAGGTAGAGGAGCGCACTCCTTCGGAATTCTCGAGAAAAGTGAAATTTCTTCGATTCTTAAAGTTCTATTTAATTCCTGGTTGGCGGGATCCAGACTTTTCTTTGCAAGAATATGAGATTGAAAAAGTAAAATCTAAAAGGAGATTGTTTCGACACCTTGTTAAACCTCTTACAATAATAGGACTATTAATGATTTTATTTATTACTGTATTAGCTATATTTACACCTTGGCTGACAATCTATCCATTACAAGATCTAGTAGTACCAAATATTCCACCTAGTCCACATGTGTTTGCTCCCCCGTCAGCAGAACATCCGTTAGGGACAACTTATAACGGATACGATGTTTTAGCTAGAATTATTTGGGGGGCTAGAACTACAATTTTAACATCGTTGATCCCCGTAACAATATCCATTGGAGGGGGTCTTATTTTAGGCATTATTTCTGCGTATTTCGGTGGGGTTGTTGATTATCTTATGATGCGCTTTGTAGACTTATTCTACGCTTTTCCAACACTGATACTCATTATCATAATTACTCCTCTAGTTGGTAGCGATTTATTAACTCTTCTTGTTATTTATGGACTTCTTTTTATACCACTTAATATAAGGTTCATGCGATCCCTTGTTTTCCAAGTAAAGCAACTTGAATACGTCCAAGCCGCAAAAGTAGGCGGTGCGTCAAAGTTCACTGTAATGTTTAAACATATTTTACCAAACGCAATATCCCCTATGTTAATATCTTTTTTTGGAGGTGCCGCAATAGCAATTATAGGCTTAGCAGGTCTTGCGTTTATAGGATTTTCAGACAATACTGTAGCAAGTTGGGGTCTTGATATTTTATGGGCTCGAGGAAAATTTAGCAATATCAGCGCTGCTGTTTGGCCTGGATTGTTTATTGGAATTGCTGCCATAGGATATATACTCGTTGGAGACGGATTGCGGGATGCACTTGATCCAAGACTAAAATTATAAATAGGAGGGATCGAACATTTTAACTACAATATATCAAACGGAATTTGGATTAAATTACGGAAGAGCTATAATAGGGTCAATTTTTATTGCGGTTGCTTTATATTTAATTTCAAATTTTATCAATAATCAAATTCCTGAGGAGCATCAACTTTCAAAAAAAGTGTTTAAAAAAAGTTCGGCAGTAATTTGTATTATATTATTAGGTATTATATTTGGTATTAAATCTCTTTTTGAAACTTTAGGATATTTTAATTACATATTTTTAATTTTCAATAATGATGCTGTATCATTCGCAATAATAACAACACTATTTTACTTATTATATAAAAAAATGGTATTAAAGGGCAAAAGATTTGGAGCCTCAGAAGATGAATCCGTTAATAATCCATTTATGAAAATATATAAAATATTTATTCTAATAACTTGGATAATTTCGATAATATTTATTTCAATTCCTCTTTTAGGGATTCAAAGGACTCAAACGATAGGACCAATAAAAGTTGACATTTTTTACCTTGGATTTATATGGGCAGGATTTACCGTTGGATTTGATATTCTCATCACAATTCTAATTAATAAGGTTCGTACAATTGAGAAGCAAATTCCTGAGATACCTTTAAAATATGCTATGTATTCTGGGGGGCTAATCTCATTTGGAATTTGGTCAATACAATTAGTAATCTTTGAATTATATTTGAAAAGGTTATTTGGCATAATAGCATTTGATCAAGATATTCGAATATTAATTATTGTTATTAGCGGTCTTTATGCTGTCATATTTTATATATCATTGAAAAAGAAATTTATGCCAAGTGCAAAGGAGAGGAGTGCGTTAAAACTCCAAAAAGCTTTAGAATTATTGAAAGATGAATCCTTAGAACTCTCTAAATTAAGCAGCAATCACATTATTCTTAATGTGAAAGACCTTACCACATACTTTTATACAGAAGAGGGAGTCGTTCGTGCAGTTGAAAATGTTTCTTTTAAAATATTTGAAGGCGAAACTCTTGGTCTTGTAGGTGAAACTGGTTGCGGGAAATCGGTTACTGCATTATCGATTGTCCAACTAATACGTCCTCCAGGAAAAATAGAAAAAGGAAATATCTTATTCAGAGGAGAAGATTTATCTTTAAAATCGGAATCAGAGATCTTAAAATATCGTGGAAAAGATATAACTATGATTTTTCAAGATCCACTTAATTCACTTAATCCCGTTTTTAAGATAGGTAAACAAATATCGGAAGTATTTTTATTGCATATGGAAAATGAGCTACTGGTTGAAACTGCTAAATATCCTGATAAAAGTGTAAATAGTATCGCTCAGGAAAGGAGTGTAGCTCTTTTGAAAGATCTAAATATACCCCGTCCTGAAATAATTTTTGATAGATATCCACATGAATTAAGTGGTGGGATGCGACAAAGAGTTCAGATTGCGATGGCATTGGCATGCAGACCTAAATTACTCATTGCTGATGAGCCCACTACTGCGTTAGATGTTACAATTCAGAACCAAATATTAAAACTGATGAAAGATCTACGTGTGAAATACAATACTAGTATATTATATATTACGCACGATTTAGGGATCATCTCTAAAATGTGTGA
The DNA here is from genome assembly GCA_011364975.1 of Promethearchaeota archaeon. Taxonomy (GTDB): domain Archaea; phylum Asgardarchaeota; class Lokiarchaeia; order Sigyniarchaeales; family SOKP01; genus SOKP01. Next base: position 5,304 of record RDOE01000107.1, read on the forward strand.
TCGTGTTGCTGTAATGTACAGCGGATTTATTGTTGAATATGGAGATATAAAGAAGTTATTAACTAATCCTTATCATCCATATACGAGGGGACTTATAACTTCTATTCCTGTTGTCGGAAAGAAGCAAACTAGACTTGAAGTTATACCGGGAATGGTCCCAAATCTAATTTATCCCCCTTCAGGATGCAGATTTCATCCTAGATGTAAATATTGTTTTGAGCCTTGTGATTCAATAGTTCCAAAAGAAAATGAGGTTGCGAAAGATTATTTTGTGGCATGTCATTTATATGATCCAGAATATAAACCTTTAGCAGAAATAAGTATAAATAACGTAGAAGGTAAAAATGAGGTGGAGTATATCAATGAATAAAACTCGTATTCTAAAAATAATCATTGGCTTGTCACTTATTTCAATGTACACAGTTTTGATAATAACAATAACGTATTACTTATTAGTGACCACCACTCCTCCTATGACCGTATTTATAATGGAAGACTTTTTACTTTTTTTTAGTGTTGCTTACATTATTTCATTTTTTATCATTAACTGGGATGCTCGATCCCAATTAATTAGAGTGAAGCTCCATTTATATGAAATTTCAGCACTTATTAGTACGGTCTTAATCTTTATTCCTTTACCAGAATTTATCTCAGGTAACTTTTGGGTATTTGTTATTATTTACAGTTTAATCTCAGGGATTATTAGTTTTGCTATTAAATATGTGACATTTAAAATAATTAAGGTTGAAAGATTTAGTGAAATCACTACTCTCAAACCAAGCAGGAATTTACTTGAAGTTAAAGTTCTTAGAGTACATTATCCTCTCCTAGGAGGTATTTTGAAAAGAAGAATAGGAGCTGTTAAAGCAGTTGATGGAGTTACATTTGATGTTAATATTGGTGAAACAGTTGGATTAGTAGGAGAGAGCGGGTGTGGAAAAACAACTATCGCAAAAGCGATCCTAGGTTTAGTGGATATAACTAACGGAAAAATCCTCTTTCAAGACAAACCAATTCCTCCGGATTATTCATCTTATTTAAGGCAAAAGATTCAAATGATTTTCCAAGACCCTGATGCTTCATTGAATCCTCGTAAAAAAGTTGTTGACATCATAGCAGAGCCTCTCAAAAACCTTCTTGCTATATCTGATAAAATAAAACTCAGAAAAAGGGTTCTAGCATTATTAGAACAAGTATCCTTAAAACGAGAACATATGGACAGATATCCTCACGAATTCTCAGGAGGACAAAAGCAAAGAATAGTTATAGCTAGAGCTTTAGCTTGCAATCCAGAATTGATAATTTTAGATGAACCTACATCCGCCCTTGATGTATCCGTTCAAGCACAAATTCTTAACCTGCTTAAAGATTTGCAAGGAACATATGGCTACGGATTTTTATTTATTACCCATAATTTAGCGGTTGTATCCCATGTTGCGGATCGTGTAGCTGTTATGTATCTTGGTAAATTTGTAGAGGTTGGAAGTAAGGAACAGATTTTTTCAAATCCAACTCATCCCTATACCCGAGCCCTCCTCGCCTCGCGTTCTGAGATCAACCCTTACAATCAAGATATCAGTTTTGTTATTAAGGGAGAAGTCCCAAGCCCTATAGCTCCACCACCTGGTTGTACGTATAATCCACGCTGTACTTCTGAATTTCGCACAAAAGAGTGTGAATTAAATATTCCTCATAAGATTGAAATTGAAGAAGGTCACTTTATATGGTGTAATAATCCACCGTCCTCTACACCGTCAAAAGTTTAATTATTTAAAGAGAATTTGCTGGCTAAATAAATAAAAATTTTTCGTCCCTAACCTCAATATAAGGCTTAAAGTATTAAGGCAGTTAACATATATTATATTTAGAAGGTTGTTTATTGAAACTTAAAAATCTCTAGAAAGTTTTAAATATTTTATTATACATACTTTTAAATAAATTTACGACGTAAATTTAATTAATAATAAAAACAATTGTTAAATTATGGTAGTTCAAGATTTGAAGATGACCCCTCTTCAAGGGATACCTTCAGAGAGGGTCCGAAAGATTAGAGATAGAATGCTCTCTATGCCTCGAGAGCTTGATCTTGAGCGTGCTCGATGTTATACAAGAATATATAAACAAATGGAAGATGCTCCTCCTTGTATGAGGAATGTCAAAGCATTAGAAGAATTTTTACGCTGTCTACCAATAAGAATTGATGAAGATGAGCTTCTCGTGGGTGTAAAATCTAGTAAAGTTAGAGCTGATCCAATAGAAATAGAACGGGGAATGCGTGTTAAACTTTTGGGACTTGTCGTTAGTGAAAAAATAGATCCAAAAGTTAAAGCGATGCTTATTTCAAAAATTTCTTTTATTAACCGATACGCACCTTTGACTGAAGAAGAAATGAAAGAGTTGAGGGATGAAATTCTGCCTTTCTGGGATGGAAGAACGGTAGCAGATAAAAAGATAGAAAATTGGAAAAAGGCGGGTTTAGTTGAGGATCCAAAGGGACCTATCCCTTCAATGCTACTCATTAGTTTTGGGAGCGGTACTGATTTGTTTGCTGGTTCTTCGGGTCAAGGACATGTTATTCCAGGTTATAGGCGAGTTCTTAAAATGGGATTTCGAGGAATTGAAAAGATGGCGGAAGAGGGACTCGCCAAACTCAATGAGACAGATGAAAAGTATGACCAGCGCAAAGATTTTTATGAATCAGTAATTGTTGCTGCACGAGCGGTTTGTGATTATTCCAATCGCTATGTTGATCTCGCAATAGAAATGGCGGAAAATGCATCAGAAACAAGAAAAGCTGAGCTGTTAGATATTGCTGAACGTGCAAGACGGGTACCTGCACTACCACCTAGAACGTTTATGGAAGCCCTTCAGTCAATTTGGTTTACGAATGTAGTGATGGAGATGAGCTATGGTGAAGGGAATATATTCTCTCAAGGACGAGTTGATCAATATCTTTATCCATATTACGCAGATGACTTAGCAGAAGGTCGTATTACTTATGAGGAAGCGGTAGAAGCAATTGAGGAATATTTAGTTAAACTTTCTTCTGTTGTTATAGCCGGACAGAACAATGTAACTATTGGGGGATTAGATAAGGATGGAAAGGATGCCACTAATGATGTATCTTACATGTTCCTCGAAGCCATTTCTAACGTAAAAAGTTTATTGAATACTTTATCAATAAGAATTTCTTCAAAGTCTCCCCGTGATTTTCTGAAAAGAACTCTTGAAGCTTTTAAATATACAGCTGGAATGGGAATTCATAATGATGAGGTCTTAGTACCACAACTTCATGATACAGGATATTCATTAGAAGATGCCCGAGATTATTCCATCGTTGGTTGCGTAGAACCACATGGCACAGGGAATGACTTCTCTTATACTGCAGGTAATGCAGTTCAGATTTCAATCCTTTTAAACATGGCTTTAAATGAAGGCCGTACACTTTTATCAGGAAAAGAGACTGTTGGGGCAAAAACACCCCCGGCTAGTACTTTCAAAACTTTTGAAGATGTAAAAAAGGCGTTTGTAGACCAACTTAAATTCGCGATAGATCTTTGCGTAAGAAAGGCTGAGATAAAAGATAAAACATTTGCAGAATATTTGCCTTCTCCGTTACTTTCTTCTTCAATAGAGGGATGTCTCGAAAGTGGAATGGATGCAACTCGAAATGGAGCTAAATATAATAATAACCCAATGGGCTCACAAGGGCTTGGTACTGTGGTTGATTCCTTAGCAGCGATTCGGTGGGCAGTATTTGAAGAAAAATTAGTTACCATGGAAGAATTAGTAAACTTCATGAATAAAAATTTCAAGGGGGCCGAAGAACTTCGGGAAAAATTACGAAATAAAGCTCCCAAATTTGGTAATGGTGATGAAAGAACCGATGAATTAGGCAGATGGGTAGCTCAAACTCTATGTGATCTTACAAGACATTATAAAGCGAGAGGCGGAGATGGTATCTATCATAATTGCCTTGTATCTTCTGGAACACAGATTATAGAGGGTAATTCATTAGGTGCAACCGCAGATGGTAGATTAAAAGGTGAACCCGTAGCGAACGGTATCTCTCCTTCAAATGGCACAGAAAAGAATGGCCTTACGATGACACTCAAATCAGTAGCTTATGCGACAGCTGAACCTCATTTAACTAATGGAGCATCATTTAATATTAGATTAAATCCAAGTATTCTTCAAACAGATGAAGGCCTCGATCAATTAACGTCAATAGTAGAGGCATACTTAGACTTAGGAGGACGAGAGCTTCAAATAAATCCAATAAGTTCAGAAACTCTTAGAGACGCGCAAGCTCATCCAGAGAATTATCCTGACTTATCAGTTAAAGTAACAGGTTACTCCGCTCGATTCATTGATTTAACAAAAGAGCTTCAAGATGATATCATCGCAAGAACAGTATTTAATGAAGTATAGACTTTTACTTTTTTTTATATTTTTATTTTTTTGAAAACGAGTATTACCTTATTTAGGCTAATATTAAAAAATTAACATTGCATTTAACGAGTTAAACCAGACCACTTAACATTTCTAGCACCAGTATTTGATGCAATTTCAAGAAATTTATCCATCTCCTCTACTGTCATTAAACGCTCATCCTTTAAAATCCATGTTATACCTAGTCTTGAATATTTTATTTCGCAGAGTTTATTGAAACTTAATAAGTCCCATTTATCAGGTATGTTATTTAATTCATTAACAATAAATTGTCCAATTCTTTTTATATTCTCTTCTGTTGCCGTGTAATGGGGTATTATCGGTGTTCTTATCCACATTATTTTTCCGTTTTCTTTGACATATTCAGCCATCCATTTAGC
>RDOE01000108.1 GCA_011364975.1 Promethearchaeota archaeon
CATCGGAGCCTCGAGACAAGCTTTATCATTTAGTTTTACGATATTGAAAAATCTACTAGAGATTTTTTATCAAGGAAAATTATACATAATGAATCCAAATGCAAATGATATCCTTGGAGTTACATCCTATCATACAGTTGAAGAATTACCCGAAGTTCCTGAACTAGCTGTAATAGTATTAGGAAAGGATATACTTGAGATTGTAGAAAAATTAGGTAAAATAGGGGTAAAATATATTGCTATTCAAACAGAGTTGAAACCGGGGACAAAAGTTAATGATATAAATTTAAAACTTAATCAAATTTGTGAAAAATATCAGATTACATACTTAGGTCCTTCTATGTTAGGAGTAATTAACTTTATTGACAATTTTACAACATCAATTATTCCTGTCCGTCAACATATTATGCGTGAAAATAAGAATATTAAGGAGGGTATCAGTTTTATTGCTCAATCTGGAGGGTTAGCTGGAGCTCTAGGATGGTGGACCCCCTCACAAAAATTGCCTATTTCGAAAGTAATTCATCTAGGTAAAGGGTATCATATCAACGAAGCAGACATTTTAGAATACTTTCTAACTGATGGTACAACAAAGGTAGTTTCATTATTCCTAAGAGATATTACTCCAGAAATAATAACTGCTGTTAGTCGAATTAGCCTCCTTAAACCTGTTTTATTTTATTATGTTGGTAAAAATGATATTGCTGAGAGGGAGTTAGAAGCCGCAGGAGCTATATCTGTTCAAAATTATATAGAATTATTTGAGCTTGCTAAAATATTTTTATGGTGTCCCGCTCCAAAAGGTATAAATCTAGGAATAATAGGACCTAGTTCTGGAGCAATACATTTAATTGTAAAGGAGATGAGAAAACAACATCTTTCACTAGCAAAACCAAGAGAAGAAGCTCGCGATATTATTTTAGATAAAGTTGGGGGATCTACTTGCGCTTTTGGTAATCCTGTTGATTATTGGCCTCCTGAAAAATTCGTGGGAATAAAAATTTGTGGAATTTATAATACTGCTTCCGAAGTTCTTTTAAAAGACGAAGCTGTGGATGGATTAATTTTAGCACTCGAATTTTTTACTGAAATAGAATTTGATTTTTCTATTTATGCCCAGCTTATAAAAAAGTATCCGAAAAAACCAATTATTGTGATTCTAATACAAGCAGAACATGAAGGGGCTAAACGTGTTATAAAATCCGCAACAGAATTAAAGATTCCCGTTTTCGAAAATGAGGTAGAAAGAGCTGTCCGTGGGTATAAATTATTATATGACTATTATTCAAAAATTAAAAAAAGAAATAAAAATTAGCTTGAAAAAATCTCTTTCAATTCTGAAGGAATTTCTATGCTTTCATCCAGTAGAGACAAAGCATAGACTTTCTCTCCACATTTACACGATTCTCCTTCGAATAAATAGAATTTAAACTGATTTTTCCAATTACATATATTAACAATTTCTATTTTAGCAAGATCTCCACAAACACAATAAATTCCTAAAGATTCAGAATAGTTGGGGATAATTTCTTCAAAAGACATTGTAGATTCACTAAATTCAGAATCAGATAACATCTGATTAATTTTATCTGCATATTTATCCTTTAAACTTGGAATGAAATCTGTAATAATTCCATCATTTCCCTTCATCTCGGTTAGAACGATAAAATTTTGTTCCGGTTTCTCTTCTTTCTTTTCTACGACTTCAGGAGGCGTTATTTGTTGACGAAATTGCTCTGGGATGGGAATGGGTTCCATTCCTTCAGGATATTTGAAGGTTACGTAATATTCCACTAAACCCCTTAATGGTCTCTGATTAATGATATTCAAATATTTTAAATAGAGAAAATTTGATAAGTTCAAGGGGTACTTTTAATTCTATAAGACCTGATCTTATGTTACTTAAAAGTTCTCCAATAAAACTTTTAATTATTAATATATCTTCTCTATTTTGAGCATAAATTTCACTTCTTGCATCTTCTTTAAATCTAAACCATTTTTTCACCACAGATCCCCTTACTAGCTGCGGTAACATACAAAATACACATAACACTGGAAGCATTAATAAAGGATCAATATTAAGTCCAACTGCAGGAAGAACAAGAAAAATTACAGCGATCGCTAGCATGGGTAAAGTAATTAACAAGCTCAATCTTCTTAATCTCTTATCAACTGAGGTTGTTATTCCTTTTTTTAATGCCATATCTTCGGTTTTATTTTTTATTCCCTTAATTATATCCAATATTTTGCCTTCCTCAAATTTCTTCTTAAGAAATTTCTCTTCTTCTCCCCCTTTATCGAATAATTCGATTTTGTCTTCTATTTTTTTTAAATACTGATCGACAGTTCGATCTTTAAAAATGAAATCCAAAGGTTCTTCAGAGAGATAATCTAAAAATTTAATAACAGATAATTTATCTTCAACTGTTTTGATATCCTCTGGATTTAATCCTAAAGCTTCCTGAAGTACTTGACTTTGTGTTTTTCTAACGGGTCTTGTCCTTTTTCTCCTTCTTTCGGGTTCTTCAGCTGACTCAGGTTTATATGGTTTTTCTTTTTCCGCTTCATTCATAATTTCTTCAATAAATTATTTGTTTCCTTTATAAGCTATAATTAAGCATTCGATAATTAACTTTATGAAAAATATTTAAGCTAAAAATAATTACTACTCTGATTATGAGTAATGTTATCAAACTTCAATCTAAGGTCTTAATAGAAGGCTTAAAATTTCCTGAAGGTCCTCGCTGGCATAATGATAAACTTTGGTTTTCAGATATGGCAGATCATAAGATATTAACGGTAGACGTGGATGGAAATTTAGACTTAATTCTTGAACGACCGAATATGGTTTCTGGTTTAGGTTGGCTATCTGATGATAGCTTAATTTTCGTATCAATGGAAGACCGTCGATTGTTCAAGTTTAAAGCAGGTAAAATAAGTGAATATGCGAACTTAAGTGAATTGGCAACATTCCATCTTAATGATATGGTAATTGATAAGAAAGATCGTGCATATGTTGGTAATTTTGGATTCGATTATATCAATAACGCACCTTTTGTACACACAGTAATTATTATGGTCACACCTGAAGGTGAATCAAGAATAGTTGCTAATCATATGGCCTTTCCAAATGGAACCGTCATTACTCCAGATGATAAAACTCTTATTGTTGGGGAAACATTCGCAACACGCCTTACAGCCTTTGACATTCAAGATGATGGGTCCTTAATTAATCGTAGAGTATGGGCAAAATTAAAATCTTTACCCCCTGATGGGATATGTCTTGATGAAGAGGGAGGTATATGGGTTGCAGCACCCGGCGGCCATAGAGTAGTACGTGTATTAGAAGGAGGCGAAATAACTCACAATGTTAGGGTTGAAAATGATGCTTATGCATGTATGCTAGGAGGCCCTGATCGAAGAAAACTTTTTATTGCTACATCCGATCCCACCCGAACTATTGGTAGAATAGAATTTGTTGATGTGGAATACGCAGGTACTGGTCTTCCTTAATTGTAATCATAATATATATTAAGAGACATGGTATTATCTTATGTAAAAAACATTTCTCAATTGTATTATGATTGAATTCTTAAGCAGACATAAAAAAGCACTTTTAATAATAGTACCAATCATAACTGCGGGTGTTATTGGGTCCACACTCGGAATCATCTTTTTATTAACACCATCTTTTGAATGGAATTTTTCTACTCCAGAACAACAAGGTATGAATTCAACTTTAATAGATGAGATGGTTAGTTATGCTGCAGTAAATGGTGAGCTTTATTCACTATTGGTTATAAGAAATGGATATATCGTTGTAGAGGAATATTTAAATGGACATGATGTTGATATGAGAAAAGATATCTGGTCCGTTACAAAAGTATTTTCCTCAACTATTGCAGGAATCGCCGCAGACAAAGGATTTATTGATGTTGATGATTATGTATTAGATTATTTTCGTGATTTAAATATATCTAATATCACTCCTGAAAAGGAGAATATGACAATAAGACATTTACTTACAATGACCACTGGTTTAAATAGTCCTTTAGATCCATATGATACAGATATTGAAAATGTTTTAAGTAGACCTATGAATGCAGCTCCCGGAGAAATGAGTTCATATATTAATGGAGTTCCTCATATACTTATGCATATAATTCAGAGAGCAATTGGAAGTTCCGTATTTGACTTCGCTGTTCAGAATCTATTCAATCCCTTAGTATTCAAGAATTATTATTGGCCTAAGGACGGATATGGAGTACCTCAGGGGGGTTTTGGTCTTGAATTAACCGCACGTGATATGGCTAAATTAGGGTTGCTCTTTCTTAATAATGGGCAAATACAAGGTATAAGGATTTTATCCTCAAATTGGGTACAAGATTCAATATCTGCTAATATGGATCTCGCATCTGGAGCTGATTATGGATATTATTGGTGGCTTGAAAATTCTTACTATTTCGCATATGGAAATAATGATCAAGCAATTTATGTGAGCCCAAATAATAATCTGGTTGCTGTATTCCAATCTAATAATATTATAGATATGTCTCTTGAACTAATAGTAAATTATATCTTACCATCGATAGTTCAATAAAAAAACAGAATTAAAAAAAATTAGAAAATTAGAAATCTATGCGATATTTACTACTTGCTTAACTTCAGGAACAAATTGTTTAATTGCGCGCTCAATACCCCATTGTAATGTTTGTTGGGCATGCATACAACCAGCACAATGACCAACTAATCGTACTTTAACAATTCCATCATCAGTTATCTCGATTAATTCGACGTCTCCCCCATCCATTTGCAATTGAGGCCTAATTTTTTCCAACACTTGCTTTACTTTTTCTTTATCCATTTTGATCTACAATCTTTTTTTTTTATCTTAATAATAAGAAATCTCTTATAATATTTAAAGAGTTTTTTAATAAAATATGGAATTTTTATTCAAAATGATTTAGAAAAAATAAGAAATTTACTTACTAAATTTTCTTTTCTAAAAATTAACTGAAAAATTCATATAAATTATATTCTTAGATAAATTAAAGCAAAAGAAGAAGAGATAAAGGATCGAATGAACACTGACGAATTTCGGACTAAATTGGAAGAAGTACAAGATTTAATGAGACAAGAAAAGTATAAGAAGGCACTTTATTTACTAGAAGAATTAAAAGAAATTGAACAAACGGGCGATTTTGACTACAGCCTCACACATAAATTATATCAATTAATCTCTAATTCTAAATCATTATATAATCAACAGAAAATACTGAATTTAATTACCCAAATTTCTCAAAAGGAAGATTCTGTATCATTAGTCGATTTAAATCAAAAATTAAAGGAGCAAGAGAATTTAGATATTGAACTTTCTATATTAAAACGGGAGATTGAAATTCTAATCCTGAGATCGTTATTAAAATGTCAAATCGATGGAGATACCTTAATTTTTTATTAAATAGACCCCCCAAAAAATTCGGCTTTTTTAAACCTATTTTTAGACACAATATAAAATTAAACACTCATCTAAGTGATTTAGCTGATATTAGATTATCTTGCGCGTACTATTCAGTTAAAGATATGCTATTATGGTCCTGCTTTATCAGGAAAAACTACTTCGCTTAAAGTCCTGTTCAATCATTTTGGAAAAAAGGAGCAAGTATTAAGTATTGAGAGTAGCATCAATAGAACATTATTTTTTGATTATGGTACGATTTTGTTTGAAAATCAGAATTGGCTGTTAAAAATACATATTTATTCTACTACTGGGCAAGATTTTTATATGATAACAAGACCAATAACTCTCCAAGCAATCGATGGAATAATTTTCATTGCAGATTCTCAACGCAGTGCCTATTATCGGAATTTAACTTCCTGGAATGAGCTTTGTAATTATTATGAGGAGAGAATCCTTACACTTCCAAAGGTTATTGCATTTAATAAGCAAGATAAACCGGAAAAATTTAGTCCAAGGGAGTTTTTAGATAATGTCAATTACTTCAAATATAATAATGTTGCGTACAGAAAAACAGTAGCAGTTAATGGAGAGGGAATATTAGATTGTTTTGAAGAGATACTCCGCTTAATTTTTACTAATTTCTATAATAATTAGATGGTATCGACAAATTATGGCTATTAATATTTATGAGTTAAATATTCTTTAAAATTTACTGAGAAACTTATAGATTCTAGGTATTTTAAATCTTTAAAGTCATCGGCTTAATTTCGGTTAATCTTCCAAAAGTAGGAATTATCCAAAGATACTGACAGAACTTTAAATTTTTAGTTGTTGGTCTTGCAAAATTACTATGCCCTAGCCTTCCTGGAAAAAACAAACCTTCACCATCGGTAAGATCTTTACAAACCGATTCACCATTTGAATTTATTAAATATTGCGTAATTGCATAGTTCTCATCATCAATACAAAAAATGTAACATTCCGGAAATTCAGGATGAATATGGGGGAAAATTTGCGTATTACCCTCTTTTGAATCTTCTAAGTTCACACTCGTTATTACCCCCTGAACTAATAGTTCGTTAGGAATATTTGTAAAACCTGCCATGAAATATCCATTCATAATAGCGGTCCAAACTGTTCTATAGGTTGCCATTTTAGAACCAGAACCGTATTCTCCCCGTGGTTGAAACTTTATTTGTTCAAAATGTTGGAGCTCAAACTTAGCAACAACTTCTTTTTCTATAGGGGAATAACATAGACATATTTTACCGATATTAGAAGAATTAGCTTTTTGTTCGATCAAAATTTCAGTCTTTGGAGGTAAAAAGAATAAATCAAATTGGTTTAAATCATATAAAAAACCTTCATAGAGAAGGGAGGCTTTTCCTAATAGTAAACATCCACATATGACTTGATTTTGTTTACATTTAATCTTAAGCTTCTTATCAAAATAAAAATATTCCAATTTAACAGCATTTAATGATCTTTCAACTCCCTGGCTAATAGGGTCATTAAAATAGAATCTATACATTTGATCTTTGTCAATTGATTTCATTTTACGTTCAGAATCCGCCATAATCTCAAAAATTTAATTCCATAATAAAATTAGATGTAACTATTATTAGTTTAAAAGAAATCAGAGGCTACGGGTGTTTGAATTCTTATTGATTTTTGGGCATTATCTTCTAATAAAGATATAAGGGCAGTTATATTCTGTTTTGTTTCATATTTGATTTCCTTCTCTTCACCTTTATCCCACGATTTAAACCCTGTCAAGATAGGCGCTGTTTCAAATAATCCTTCTTGGAGTCCAGTTACTTTAACAGTTACTCCTTCGAGCTTTTCTTTAGACGTATTCTTTATTTTCAAGATATATCTTTCGAGATCGGAATCTATTGATATTACTTTAAAGATTTTTTGAAATTTCGATGAAACACCGTCAAATACAGAAGGTGCTGATGAGGAGACTGGAGAAAATAAATCGACTCCTAACTTTTTTTCAGATAATGGTTTAGACACTACAGTAATAGGAACTTCAAATTTGATAGATTCTTTTCCATATTCGGGTTTTGGTTTTCCGATTATCATTAAGGACCATTTCATATATGATCCAAATCTCATTCCCCAATATTCTTTTTCTTTCGGTGCCCATAAATAATTATGACTTGGGTCTGCAATTTCAGGTATTTTAAGCAATAAAAAATTTTTCGTCATGTCCATCGTCTTGACATCCCCAGCAATCGCAGGTGGTAATTCTTCAACTTTACGACATGATTGACCATATGCCTCACAATAACATACTAGATTGGCTTTTTGTAATAATCTGATCTCAATTTGTCTCAGGATTTCTGAAGTAAAATTAACCTTGATTGTCTCCCCCGGTTTAAAAATATCTTTTGAAAGATTGATATTCAATCCAGATAATGAAAGAGCTATTGGATTTGGATTCTTAATTTGTAAGCCAGACTCTTTTGCCTTTATCTCTATTTTCTCAGATTTATTAATTACTAAATCATCGTTGGGATTTAGAGGGTGTGGTTGTCTTAGAATAAGTTTAAGCTCATATTCTAAATTTCTTTTCTTTATAGTAGGTACTATATTTCCCTTAATTAATAAACTTCGTTCTCTTATATATTGCCCCTTTTCAAAATGCCCTTTCGAAAAAATGTCTTCTTTTGCCACCTGAAGTTCTTTAGCGCATGGAGGATAAGTCATTAATCTTATTCCTGCCCATAGAATTGATGTATCCTCTTCAAAAATGAATTTAGTTTTTATACCAAGTCGGTCCCCAATGTACACAGTACCATTATTGAGGTCGTTAAGGTCTAACTTCATGATTCTTGAGGGAATTTAGGAGTAATTGAAAGTTTCTATAATATTATAAATTGTAGAATTTTATTAATATTTCTTATTCTTTCTATAAATTACGATGTTTAACAAATATTAGCTCAAATTAGTTCTAATTCCCCCAAAAAAATAAATTGCATTTCCAGAAAATTATATTATTACCTAATCTCATATTAGATATTATCAACATTATACCAAGATCCAATTAATATCAAATTATGAACACTTGTTATTTTGGTGTAAAATATTGTGACAATTGTGGGGAAGAACTAGAACCTTATGCCTCTATTTGTAAAAAATGTGGGCATCTTTTAAAGTATCAACACTCTAAGATGACTAAGGATAAAGGTTCTCAAAGGTTAAAATCACTAAACCCTCCATCGAATCTCCAAAAAAATTCGATATTAACATTAGTAGGAGTCGTACTGTTTACTTTTGGTTTATTCATTGGGGAATATATTCGATATCGAACCTCTCTCTATATATTTCCCTGTGGGCACCCTATTTTCTATCTACTATTAATTGCTTCCATATTATACTCAATTGGATTTTTTTTGCCCTTAATTTTTTCAAGCGAAAAAGGCAGGGTATATTTTACAATTGCAAACGGCATAATCATCTTAATAGTTGTTGTTGCTCAAATTATCAAACTACAGGTATTCCAAATATCAATCCCAATAATGATAATCATAATCTTTTCCATTGAAATTATTTTTTCTTTATTGATTATTGGGGGTGGAAATTATGCTTTAAAAAATTACAATCGCTCATGGATAATATTTTTTGCCATAATTCTTTTTTATTTTGGTCCTATTGGTTCTTTTTCCTACGTATGCTTTTAAAATTATTAATGGCAAACTAAATATTGAGTAGTTAATTAAATGACTCAATCCTCGATTTAAAACCAAAGTTGAATTTAAAACTGAAAGATAAGATAAAGGCAGTATTATTCGATTTAGATGGGACATTAATTAACATTAATTTGCAAGCATTTATTCCTGATTATTTAAAATTACTCTCAGCAAGCGTTTCCCATCTTATTCCTCCCAGAAAATTTATTTCAAAATTATTAAAAGCTTCTGAAATGGTAAATAATAATGATGGAAGAGACACAAATGAAAATGTTTATGCAAAAGCCTTTTTCCCTATTGAAGGATATTCAAGAGAAGAGATTGAACCATTTTTTGATAGATTTTATAAAAATGATTTTATGAAGTTGAAAAAACATACTACAGTTATACCTGAAGCGCGTGAGGTAGTACAAACAGTTTTTAATAAAGAGTATGATGTGGTTATAGCAACTACACCTGTGATTCCTCTTACTGCTATACAACAAAGGCTTGAATGGGCGGAAGTAGGAGATTTTAATTATAAATTAATAACCAGTATTGAAAATACGTATGCAACAAAACCAAATTTATTATATTTTACAAACATTTTTAAAATCCTGGGGTATTCGGCCAAAGAATGTATAATGATTGGGGATGAACATAAAGATATGGTATGTAAAAAACTTGGTGCTAAAACTTTTTTTATAGAAGGGAATAATAGTGATCTGAATTCTGAGACCCCAAACCCTTCTTATCGGGGTAAGTTAATTGATTTATTAAACATGTTATAAATTTTTATTTAATTTAGTGCGATTACTAAATTTTAAAACCTTTTGTTTAAATGCTAAATTACTTGCATATAAAATGATTGATATTTTTAATAAATCTTTAAACCTCAAGAACGTTAAATGAAAAAAAGTGCATTTTGGTATCAAAATTTAGTTAAACAGAATGGATTTAATCTTGAAAATTCAATGAAAGTCGGCTCAGAAT
>RDOE01000109.1 GCA_011364975.1 Promethearchaeota archaeon
TCTTTAAGTGATAATTATTAAAATAAGAGATTTAATCATAAACCTAAAATTGAGATTATTGAATTTTTCCAAAAGGTAGGAATGCTGAGGTTCGGTCGTCTAGCCTGGATTTATTTAATGCGGAGAGGACATCCACCTCCGGAACTGATCTTCAGAGGTTTAATAGCAATTACAATTAACTAATTGCTGAACTAACCCCTCCGGACCGCTAATCCATTTTGATTATCAAAGGTCTATCATTTAACAATTACAATTTTGTAAAAAAAAGTAATTTAACTCTCTTTAAAAAAATTTTTTTTTCTTACAAAATAAAAGCGATGATTAATTATTTCTTAGAAAAAGCTTTTTCATCCAGTTAGGAAGCATAAAACCACCGTAAAATTCGATAGAACTAGAGATTAAAATTAGTCTAGCAATTATCATAATCGCAATGGAAATTCCACTTAATATTTCTAAAATTGCCCCTAAGACAAAAGAAACGAATGCAATTATCAGTAATCTTCCCTTTAATCTTATTTCTGGATTATCATCTTTTAAAGATTCCTTACCAAAAAGGATTCCCGTAATCAGCATATATATTACAAGAAAAAACTGATATAGCGTAATAAGTATATTATAATCAGCATCGATTGGACTTATTACTTCCCCTATTAATCTTGGGTCAATCATAACTAATATAAAAAAAATTACTTCCATTATGATTCCAATAGAGGCAAATATCATTCTAAAAACTCTCTTTTTTGATTGATAAACTAAATCAGTGAAAACTATGCTCCAAATGAACGCTGCTATTGGAAGTGGGGTAAACCCTATTATAAAGTAAATATGTGGAGTGGTCATATAGCCCGTCCCATTAAAAATAAGTGCGATTATAAACGAACTTGAGCTGGCATACCAAGAAGAAATAAGTAGCAATAGTATTATACCAAATAGAAATATTAATTTACTTTTATATTGCCGATACTTTAATAAAAATAATATACTAATAAACACAGAAATAATTACAAATATAAGGCTAAAACTTCCATTTAAAATCTGTATTATACTCAACGCCATTTATTCGGTTGCCTCTCTTTTTTTGAAAATCTTTAATTTAAATTTTATAATAATTTTTTAATAATAATTTTTTAAAATATAATAAAAAAAATGTTTTATTTATTTTTGTTGTTTGTTTGACTACAAATTTAAAATGTGGTTTTTATGCCATATAACATAGATTTTTTACTTTTTTAGCAGGGTAAGGATTTCCTCGTAGGAACTCAATACATTTTTAACCTGGGGATTATTTAAACCATCAATTGGATTTCCCTCATAAACAGATTGCCCATCATTTATGAATAACATCTTTTCAGCCCAATGTTCAACAAAGAAAAGATTGTGAGTGGTGAACATTATAGTTAAGTCTTGTAGTTTTCTTAGGTTTTCTAGGATTTCCAAATGATTATAAATTGATTTAAAGTCCAGATTTGCGAATGGTTCATCTAAAATTAGTAATTTAGGCTTCATTACTAATAAACCTGCTAATGCAACTCTCTTTTTTTGACCCCAAGATAAATCAAAAGGAGAATAATTTTTATAATCCTCCAATCTAACAGCTTTTAGCGCCCAGTCAACTCGAATAGTAATTTCATCCTCATCGAGTTTTAGATTTCTTGCTCCAAATCCGATATCTTCCTTAACAGTTGGTGCAAAAAGTTGATCATCGGGATTTTGAAATAAGAAACCAACCTGTTTTCTAATATTCCATAGCTTTTGCTTGTCTTTGGTTAATAATTGGTCAAAAATCTTTATGCTACCTGATGTAGGCCAAATAAGTCCCACCAATAATCTAAGAAGTGTAGTTTTACCTGAACCATTGTTTCCTATTAACGCATAGATTGAATTCTTTTCAACTTTAAGTGATAGTTTGGATAATTGAAAACCAGAATTATAATTGAAATTAATTTTTTCTACTTCTACTGCATAAATAATCTAATTACACCTACAAAAATATATTCAAGATCAATAAAATAGATTAAGGATATCATTAATCCTACAGATAAAATCAGCACGAGATAATCAAGAAATTTCATTCTTTTTGGAGCGAAAGTGAGCTTTCCAGTGAATCCCCTCATTTTGAGGCTATCATATAAATGTTCACTTCTTTCCATATTTTGAACCACATTTTTTGCCATGATATACGCATGTGTCTTCAATCTCTGCCAATACTTCGTTATATTTTTCCCTCTTATTTCTTGAGCTTCCAAGATTTTCTTATTTGAGCTTGCGAGGATTGGAATATAGTGGAGCATAATAACAATACTGCCTACAAAAAAGGCGGGAATGACTCGTATTTTTGTTAAAGATTCTATGTATTCAGAATAAGTTAATGAAGAAAAAAAGGATAAAAAAGTAAATGCGGCGAGTATAACTCTAAGGAAGATTAGAGCTGCTATCTTTAAGCCTTCACTATAGATAATAATTGGAAACACAAAACTGAATTGAACAAGAATGGTATTACCGTAATAGAATGGTATGAATATCGTCATTAGTAGCACGAATGGAATCAATATCTTCAATCTTGATAAAATTTGGATGAGATGTAAATGGAATATTACATTAATGAGAGAGATAAAGATAAGAATAGTGATAATAAGATATAGATTTGCTATAAATAAGCATGGTACTACAAATATAAATGGTAATATAAATCGAATTAAAGGATGAATGTAGTTGAAAAGGTTCGCTTCTTCTTCATGCTTAAACGGTAACTCGCTCTTCATATAGAAAAACCTTCAAATATAATAATATACCTGCCTAAATTAGAATTTCCTAAGAGTAATTCTGTTTTTAATTTAGGAAGTTATACTTCATACTAATTTATAAATTAATCATATCTTTTATAAATAATACTAGATTATTAAAAAATAATACTCAATTGTATTAAAATTACTTTTTAATAAATTAAAGGGAAAAACATGCATTTGCCCGATGGTTTATTAGATCCAATTACCATTGTTGTTTTATGGATTATAACTATAGTTTTTATGATCTTTGGCTATTTCAAAATGAATAATCTATTTAAAAATGCAGAATCAGATCGTCTTATTCCTTATATTGGAGTATTAGCTGCAGTAATCTTTGCATTTCAATTTGTTAATTACCCTATCCCTGGAGGTACTTCTGGCCATTTAGTGGGTGGAACATTAGTAGCAGTCATTCTTGGACCTTGGGCATCCCTAATTGTATTATTTCTCATCTTGGTTGTTCAAAGTCTTTTTGGAGATGGAGGTATAACAGTCTTAGGGGTTAATGCGTTCAATATGGGAATAATTGGTGGAATTTTTGGCTTTTATATAGTTGTATTATTTGTAAGATTATTAAATCACACATCTTTGAAAAAAGAAATTAAAGTAACATTATCGACAGCAATTGGGGCATATATCTCAATAGTTTTGGCTGCATTAATATGTGGAATTGAAATTTCTCTTAATGGGATTATTTCAATTCAAGTTGCGGTCCCAGCTATGGTTTTTTGGCATCTATTTATAGGAATTGGAGAAGCAGTGATCTCTGCTTTGATTGTCTATTACATCTACAAAGCAAAACCAGACTTTATTACCACAGAAGCTATTATGGGGGTGTAAATATTGAATCAATTTATAGAGAAATATAAAAAAACTCTTCTTTACACTTCGATAATTATTGTAATACTTATTTTTGTTCTCGCAATTGGGTTTCCTTTGGGCTTTCTCTCAGGTGATCCGGATGGATTAGAACGAACTATAATAGATTCCCAAGGAGAAACATGGTTAGAAAACCTTGAAGCATTTTGGTACCCGATACTCAGCTGGATTGAGAATGAATATATAGCTGGGATTATAGGGCTTCTTTTAACTCTAGCTATAGCAATAGGGTTGTTTAATTTAATGAAATATCTTAGAAATAAAAGAATTACTGGAACCCCTGTATCGTAGTAATGATAAAAATTTTTTTCGTTTTTTTCAATTGCTTTTGATAAATATTAAAAGCTTTTCTCTTAACAATAAATAGACAGGATTTTTTTTGAAGATGATTACCAAATTTTTTATTTTTTTCTGCCTATTAAATGTAAAAAGTAATTATTATAACTTTGAAATATGGAAGAAACTTCAGAGCTATGTCAAATATGTAAGAACTACCAAAACTATATTCATGGTAATAAAAAATAAAATGTATTTAATATAATAATTTTAATAAATTAGTTTGTTAAAAAACCAATGAATGATAGAAATAATGACAAATAAAAGTGATAATAAAATAAAGAAAACATATCAAGTGGAAACAGGATATTTTGAAGATGATCTACCTTATGCTCGAATCGGAAGTGAACCAAAAATCCTCCTCAATATTGAGGCGTTATCAACTGAACATAAACCGCCATCAGGATTCACATTAGGGCAATTTAAAAAAACAGCTAAACCTTTTCTTAACGATTATACTGTATATCTAGTGGGGAGAAAGCCAAATTTACCAGAGGGTTACTTATTTGACAAAATGGCAGATGATTATGCAGAGATGATCCGAAGAGAATTTAAAGGACCGGTTGATGTGGCTGGAGTATCAACAGGTGGACAGCTTGCTCATTATTTGGCAGCTAATCATCCTGATACAGTTCGAAAGTTAGTAATTATGTCTTCCGCTTATCGGTTAAGTGATAAGGGTGTAGAAATTGAACGAAATGCAGCTAAATACTTTCAACAAAAAAAATATGGAAAATCAATGGCAACAATGATGGAAATGGTCTTTCCCTCTGGTATAAAAAGTTCATTAATCAAATTTTTTATAAAAGTATTCGGGAAAATGATGTTCAGAAAGGTTAAATACCCAAACGATTTTTTGGTTGAGGTTAGAGCGGATCGGGAAATGAATTTCAAGGATAGACTTTCTGAGATTAAGGCACCTACCTTGATACTGAGTGGAGAGTTAGATATTGGTTATTCAGCTGAGGATGTTCGTATTACTGCTGAAGGGATTCCAAATTCAAAATTAATTCTTTATAAAGGATATGGACATAATCTCACGATGTCTAATCGAAAACAAGTTTTAAAAGATGTTTTAGAATTCTTACGATCCTAAATTTTAATAAAAAAAGAGATAAAAGTAAAAAGTTGATTTAATTTCAATCTAATTTTAATCTGCATGAGCAGAGATAATTAAATCAGCAAACAACTTCATATCATTCAAGAGCATGTTTAATTTATCTTGAGAATCGCGATCTATCTCTCCCGTTTTCATAATGAGTACCGAGATAATGTATTTAAAGATGTGTAGTTCAATCTCTTTGCCATCTTCATTTAATCCTTTAAAGACAGCAGAATCAGACATGAAGATATTTTCTCTTACTGTATTACATGCATCGATAAAATCCCTAAGATCACCTCTGAGGGTTAAACCACTGCTAACACCTTGTACGTTGTGAACAATAACATTACCCGATACATCAGAAATTATTATTTTTGCCTTGATTTCTTCAAGCTTTGCTTCTGCTTTTTCTACGTGGGTTTTTAACTCTGCATATGATGAGATTAAAATATCTCTAAATACTTTCGCCAACTCATCTTGTTGATAAATACTGGTCAACATATAATTAAAATCATATTCCTTAAACATATCTAAAAATATTTCTTTTGCTTTCTTAACATTTGTATCTAAAAGTTCCTTCTGATAATCAGTAGTATCGAATTTATGAAAGAAAAGGAATATTTTCGGCTTTTCATTATTTTTACGATATATATCAAGTAATCCTTTAAAATACTCTTTAGCTTGGGAGAAACTTTTAGGATCATGTAAATCTACAATCGGAATCAATACATCTGTACCTTTAAAAATCTCAGGCTTTTCCATGTATTCTTTACGATATTGTTCCTGTCCTCCAAAATCAAATATCCCTACCTGCAATCCTAAGAAAGGATGTCTTCTGGTCTCATACAATATCGTTGGGCTCAAATTTTTAGTATCTTCGGGAGTTTTTTCAGCAAATGCTACGGAGTATAAACTGGTTTTACCGCATCCCCCTAGTCCAACAAGACTAATTTTAATGATTTTTCACCTTTTTTCTTTCTTATTTGGTTTTTATAATTATTCATTTCATATATTTTTTTATTAAAATTAATTAATTATTTTTCCTCTTGTGGTGCTAATTTAAAAGTTCGAGAGAAAATTTTACCATAATTATCGGTTGTTGCTTCTACAAGAACATTTCCATAAATGATTTCATTACCCATTAGTTCCAAAGGATACCCAATTTCAATTGTTTCATAAGGAAATAATTCTCTTATTGTTGTAATCCAAGGTCGCTTTTCAAATAAATCTTCAACAACAACAACACGAATCTTGATATCTTCTAAGGTATATCCCACTGTATTTGTTATTGATATATTTAATAGTTTCTTTTTTTCATCAATTTCTTTAGATACACTAAGGAATTTTCTCGAACCAAGAGGTTGAGTAGCAGCTTGAGACTCTTCTGGTCCAGTTTCAACTCGAGGTTCTGTTTCTTCATTATCTCTAACAATAAACACTTTTCGCTTTTGGATGTTATATTGTGATACTTTCTTTAACTTCGCTAAAAAGAGTACGGAGTTAAGGTTAATTGCATTAAAGGGTTCAATCGTAAGATATCCTTTCTTTGCTGCATCCTCTACTATTTCTGCTCCTAAACCTGTTCTCGCAAATACTGTGTTTTTACTTGGGCCACTTCCGACAGATCCTACAGCAACATCTGCGTTTTCTGCTGTTAAATCCGTACAGAAATTACAGCTAGATGATTTAAATTTATCTAATTGTTTTATAGTATAAGATTTAATTGGTTCTCCTTGAGGATCGTAATATATATGAAACTTTCCCTTATTAATATCCATTTTTTTTACCTTGGAAAGATCAACCCCATCTTTTTCGAAAAATGGATAAAGCGCTTCTGGAGCAAAAGAATCCATACAGAATAACCCAATCTTTAAAATATGAGCTCTCATGAAATACTTTAACATTCCTGCAGGAGAACTCATCATCTTTTCAACAGCATCTATATTGCAAGGAGTTCCAACAAAAGCAATGGAACGATAATCTTGTCGAATCGCCTCCATTAAAGCTTCTACCGTTTGAGAATGGCTATATATTGACCCAGATGATTTTATGGCATCATCCTTGTTAGTGATTATTTGAGCTACAGGGTGCCAAGGTTTTTTAGGATCTTTCATAGTAACGATAGCTGCATCTATTAAATGCTCATCAAAAAGATAACATAATAACGAAGTCACAGTACCTCCGTCCTGACCACCGATTACCTCTGGAATATTTGTATTTGATACATATCCTGTTTTAAACTCTCCCATAAGCTGAACTGGATCGGTGATTGTACGAGGACACTGATTATAGCAAATCCCACACCCAGTACATTTCCCAATTAATTTGGGTTGCCCTAATAGGTCGTCCCATTCAAGCACAGGACAAACTGCCGCACAAGTTCCACATTCAGTACAAATGCCGGTTCGAATGATTTCTTTCATCAACATACCAAAAGAGTCTTTCTTCCCTTCAAGCTTCTTTTGAATATAATCAAAAGAATAATCATATTGAGTGGCATTTTGCTTTCCTTGAGTCTCGTTTTCCGTCATTTTTTATCATTACAGTATCTGAATTATTTTGAATATTATAAATGATCTATTAATTTAGAGAAATGGATTGCTAAAAATAAAATTTATTACTTAAATGAAAAGATAAACCAAATATTTCACCTAATTTAGAAAATTTGACTGCTTATTTGTCAATTAGAAAATTTTGATCTAAAATTAGAAAAAATATATGTTTTTTTATCATTTATCCAAATTAAATATATAAAATGTGATTAAAAAAAGTAAAATCAGCAGAAATTACTAAATTTTTACATCAGGCTCAATTAGTAATGTATTTTTTATCTAACCTTACAAAGATTTATATTTTTACGTGTTAATTATATTCTTTAAAATCCGACAAACACATTTTTTATCATCAATTTGAGGATTTGGATTTGAAAACGGAACGAAGAGATTGGATAATTTTAGGTTTGGCAGTAGTTCTCGTAATTTCATTTCTGTTATATGATACTTCTCCTTTTACATCATGGCGGATAACAAATCCCGATTATGGGGTTTTATTAACATATGGTACCACTGAAGGACCTGAAGATTTAGATCCGATGGTTGCTTGGGATGAAGGTTCATTCACCGTCCAAGATCAAGTCTGTGAAGGATTATTCGGATATAATTATAGTGCTACTAATATGGAAATCATTCCAAGATTAGCTAAGGATTTTGGAAGCTGGAATTTATCTGGATTATTACCCATCTATACAGTTCAGCTACGAAATGACGTGTGGTTCCATGATGGTACTAAATTCGATGCTCACGCAGCTAAATGGAATTTTGAAAGATTAAAATATTTCATGGATAATGGAATGGCAAAAGCCGTAGAAAAATTTCGATATTTTGATGTTGAAAGTGAATCATATAGAGATATTATTAACAAAACTGAAATTGTTAATGATTTTGAGTTAAAATTTATATGTAATATCCCATACGGAGCATTTGAAGCCCTTCTCTGCTTTAACGGAGCTTATATGCTGTCTCCGCCCTCAACCCCGGCAACAGAAGTAATTAATACTATTACTGGGGATTTAAGAGGAACCGGACCCTTCGTGTTTG
Source organism: Promethearchaeota archaeon (assembly GCA_011364975.1). GTDB lineage: Archaea > Asgardarchaeota > Lokiarchaeia > Sigyniarchaeales > SOKP01 > SOKP01. The sequence continues at coordinate 8,700 of RDOE01000109.1, forward strand.
ACATGTATGCGGCAGGTGTTGCGGTTAGATTTCATGCCTGGGATTACTATTGGGCCCCCCGAGCTAAAGTAGATACTTTAATATTCAAAATAATGGGATTTCCTACCGAAACGTTTGACGCTCTAGAAGATGGAACAGTGGATATTATTACTGATAATAATGCGGCATTTATCGAATGTACGCTCTGTGGATGTCAATATTACCTCGACCTTAATAAGATACCCTCAACAAGAATGTTATTTTTAGGAATAAATAATTACTGGATAAATTCTACCTTAAGAAAAGCAATAAGCTATGCATTTAATGGCACCTCACTTAATAATTTACTATTTTGTATGGATTGGTTCCCTAATGAATCTCCAATCCCATTTGGGATGAAATTTTCCAATTCATCTTACAATGAGCCGAAGCTAAATATAACCTATGCTAGAGAAATAATGCAAAGTATGGGTTTTGGGGCAGATTTAGATAAAAATTATCCTGGATTAAATGAAACGGAATGGAAAAATGGTGCATTTGTCAATTTCAACTTCACTTATTCTGCAACTAGCTCTTATCTTGGACAACTTTATAATTCTCTCAAAAAGCAATTAAATTTAATAGGTATAAATCTTACCGATGCGTGGACTTATTGGAGTCCTTTTATATATTGCCTTTATGAAATTCAAGGGTATCATCGAAATATGCTCCAATTATATTGGCTAGGATGGACCCCCGATTATAATGATCCGATTAATTTCATTAATCTTCTTTTTACAAATAGAACTGTTGCTGATAATGGATGTAAATATAACGGTTATTTAGCAGCTAAAGAGGCTGGAAGAAACCCCTTTAATTTATGGGATAACGTTCAACTTTTAATGGAAGAAGCCTTGATTGAAACAAATCAAACTATAAGACGGATTTATTATAACAGAATTCAAGAAATTCTTATTGAAGAGGATATGCCCGTAGTATTTGCTTATGTTGAGAAAAATTATGATGCTTGGTATAAAGGATTAAAAGGTTATCCCTCCAACCCAATGGATAAAGTGTATTTTTATCCTTGCTATTGGAATGAAACCTCATTATATGTTCAATAAAAAACCGAATAAAAAATATAAATATTGAAGCTAAGAAAATGGAAAAAAAAGATTATTATATATTGATTTTATCCGTAATTCTAATTAGCTCGATTATTAGCTCAAGTGGACTATATTTAATTCCATGTTGTGCTCCACCCCCAGACTTAGCAGGTTATCTTGTGTATGGAACAGTTTCTGGTCCAGCTGATCTTGATCCTATGGATGCTTGGGATAGTTTCAGCTTTGCTGTCCAGGATCAGGTCTGTGAGGGTTTATTTGGATACAATTATACTGATCCTGAGATGGAAATTATTCCAAAACTTGCAAAGGATTA
>RDOE01000110.1 GCA_011364975.1 Promethearchaeota archaeon
TACTGAAAAAGTAAAAAAATATGATAAAAAAAATGAATAAAAAACCGAGGGATTAATATGATTGAAAATGAAGATGAAGGAAAGAATTTTATTAAGAAAAATTTGATTGCCTACAGCAGTCTCTATGGATGTACTGAGGAGATTGCTTTAAAAATTAAAGAAGAGCTTGAAAAATCTTCCATGAGAACTGAAATTGTTAAATTAAACGATAAGGAACAATTTAACTCATTATTTAATCAAGATCTTAGTCAATTCTCAAGCATTTTATTAGGATCAAGTATAGTTGCAGGAAATTTTAATAAAAAAATAAATAAAATCTTAGCTAAACTTGAATCTATATCCTTGGATCATAAAAAATTCGGATTTTTCGTTAGTTGTTTGAAAGCTAGCAATCCTGATAAAATTATTGAAGCGAAAAATGAATATATTAATTCAAACCTAAAAGAATATAATTTAAAGTTTTCAATAGTTGATGCTTTTGGTGGAAAATTAGATTTATCTCCCGATTCTTCCTTGAATTTCCTAGTAAAATATATCATAAAAAAGAAAATGTTAAAGGAAAATCCTAATTCAAAAAAAATTGAACCAAAAATCTATGATTATCGGGATTGGCAACAAATCGAAAAATTTACCTCAACTTGGTTAAATATTATTAGAAATGGTTAATTAAGGTGAAAATCTTATGTTAAAAATCCTTATAATTCATGGCAGTCCGCATAAGGGTCAGACATACAAGGCCACGATGGAATTCCTTGACGAACTCGGGAATCGAATCGAAGTTGAAGTAAAGCACATATTTTTGTTTCAAGAACAGTTAGAGCTTTGTCGGGGATGTGGAATCTGTGTTGTGTCTGACGAGAATAGATGTCCCAATAAGGATGATATACAGATGATTCATACATTGATGCAGAATTCTGATGCAATTATTATCACAACTCCTGTCTATGCGATGCAAGTCTCGGCATTAGTGAAAAACTTCCTTGAACGCTCCGCTTACATCATACATCGACCATCATTTTTTGGTAAATGGTTCATGTCGATTTCTACCCAAGCTTTTTCTGGCGATAAAGATGTAGCTAAATATTTAGCTAATGTTATGCATTTTTGGGGATTCAATATCATTCCTGGTTTACGTTTAACGTTGGCACCAGGAGATACGCAGAAAAAGGCAATCAGGAAGAAAATCACAGCTGCAGTTGACCAGTTTCAGGCAATCGATTTCCTGTTCCAAGTTGGAAAGATTTCATGATGTTCCGGTTTAGACGATCTGGGATAACTTCCAAAAGTTTTTCGGATACATTTCCCCGAGATCTAGAATATTTTCAGGAAAATGACTGGTTGAGATCTCCTTATTACTATGATGTTCACCTAAATCCACTGAGAAGAGTTACTGGTCGATTTTTTGATGCATTGGGGCGAAAATTAATGAAAAGCGAAAGTCAACAAGAAGCATAATAATATAAACATTGTAAGAATTTTACTAAATTTCATTTATTTTGATAAATATATTCAAGTTTTCTTGATCTTATTAAAAACACCCGATTTAATAAGGTAGAAAGTGGAGAACCGTTTAGTAGAGAGTGTTTTACCAAAAAAAAGATAGTCAAGAACTATTTACTATCTAAAATTTTAAATGCAAAATAATGTAATTTGACAACTAAAGAACTGCAAATTAGTAATTATCTTTTTTTGATCATAAAGAATCAAGAGGTTAAACACCTATTTTCGAACCTTTTGAGTTTATATCGTAAAAATAATTTACTTTTTTTGAGGATTAATCCCAATTAGTCATCTATGAATTCAAGTAGATGAAGAGTAAAAATTTAATGCGATTTAACAATTTATGGATAATAACTTATATAGTAATAAATACGAATTATTGATCATCATGAGTAAAAATAAAGCGCAACCAGAAGAAATCCCCATTTCTAAAGAAGACGAAATATTTAAATTGTTAACGCATCAAACGCGCCGAAATATAATAAAAGTACTAGGAGAACGCGATCTTACGTTCTCGCAAATCAAAAAGAATTTAGAAATCGATAGCCCAACGCTTTCCTATCATCTTAAAAGCATGAACGAATTTGTCGTGCAAAAAAAATCCAAATACACCTTTTCCGAGATTGGACGAGCTGCGTTATTTCTTCTTACAAAAACAGATCAATCAATAAAGATGTCTAAATACAAAAGAAATTTTAGGTATGTGTATTATTTAACATATATTTGTTGGGTATTTATGGGATTTTTCGTTCCTATCCTAATAATAAATAGCGCTTCTATAGACTTTTCAATTTTAATTTACGAAATTGTACTAAATATTGTTGCTTTTATTAATATGTCTGTTATAGGATTCTTAAAAAGTCGCTATATGTAACATAAACCTCAATAAGTTTGATTTTACTAATTTAAAGAAGTTTTTCGATAGTTCCTAATAATTAGGGCAAATCTGGACAATAATTAAAGTACCCTTAATAAGAGTAATTTATATGATAAATCTTTTATAAACACATTTTATCAATTGTATTCCTTTTTCTAAAAATTAGGATAGAATGTTTAATTTCTACATCCACGATATACTTTTTAATCATTTATATAGATTTTATGAAATCTGGGCATTTTCCATTAATATTATATATATTTTTTAAGTGACAATCGTTATTAGAATGCAATCCAACAAAACAAGAGTATTAATACAAATGCTAAAATCCAAATTACTCTTACTCGAAATAATTGCTATTTTATATATCCTTCTTGTACCTTATGCTTATCATTTTGATCTAGGTCCCGGCCCAAATTCTCTTGTAGCAATGCTGTGGGATGTTAGATTTGATATTCCTGAAGTATATTTTATATTCATTCGCCCGCTTTGGTATTACACCTCTTATAATATTATTCGCACCTTATTTTTAATTGTAACCTATATATTCCTAATTGGAAAAATAAGAACTATGTACTATATCATGAGTGGGATTATTACTGATTTACTGGTTTTGCTAATTTCTATTCCAGCTATGTATATTCTTAATTCACAAGGAGAAAATTTGCTCCCAATTTTAATTCCAATCCCAACTCTGTTTCTATTTGATCTAGTTCTTGCTTTCATTATGTTTAAAATGAATTCAAATCCACCAGAATTAGAATTCGATTTATAAGAGCCTGCCTACACTTAATTAGCTACTCTACTTTAAAATAGATTTTATATTTTCTGCTATAAAATTAAAAAACGTAGTACATTCCGTATCATTAGACTTAATACATCTGGTTTCTTCTTTTTTATATACCATGAAATCTAATTGTTAAATCAGAATTTTGTAAAATGAAAATAATATTAGTGATTTAAATGCATAAAATAATAAGAACTCCAGATAATCGATTCGAAAATTTAGACGGATTTCCTTTTACACCTAATTATGTAGAGATAGATAACTTACGTATTCATTATATCGATGAAGGATCTAAATCGGCTATGCCAATTTTATTAATGCATGGGGAACCCTCATGGAGCTATCTTTATCGCAAGATGATTCCTATTTTAGTAAATGCGGGGTATAGAGTAATCGCCCCAGATCTTATAGGATTTGGGCGATCTGATAAACTTATGCGAATGAAGGATTATTCTTATAAATTTCAAGTTGACATATTTACCAAATTTGTCACTGAATTAAATTTGACAAATATAACTTTATTCTGCCAAGATTGGGGTGGCCTAATTGGGCTCCGTGTCGTTGCTGATCAACCTGAAAGATTTAGCAAGATTATTGTCGCTAATACGGGCTTACCTGCGTTTAAAGGTATTAAAGCACATATATTTCCTTTGTTATTCCGTCTTGCAGTTTGGAGGGAAGGTAAGGTTCCTTTAATCGCTGCTAATGAAGAACAATCTGAAGAAGCCTCAATGAAACCATTCATTCGTTGGGTTGCATATTCTAGAACTACTCCAGAATTTCCTATAGGAGATATTATACAATCTGGCACACAAACTGTATTATCGCCTGAAGTTTTAAATGCCTATAATGCCCCTTTTCCTGATGAAAGCTATAAAGCGGGAGCAAGAATAATGCCAAGCCTGGTTCCTACTCAACTCAAGGAAAATAATAAAGTATGGGAACAGGTTTTCGCTCATTGGACTAAACCTCTTTTAACTATGTTTAGCGACCGAGATCCAATTACTCGAGGAGGAGAGAAACGTTTCCAAGCAAAAATTCCAGGCGCAAAAAATCAACCGCATATCACCATTAAGGATGCAGGTCATTTTCTACAGGAAGATAAAGGAGAAGAGATCGCGGAATTAATTATCAAATTCATCCGTAGCTAATTTTCCAATTATTCTTCTAAAATTAAGCGCATTAATCAAATTAAAACAAATAAAAAAAAAGATAAAATCAAAAAAAAAGATAGGGTTCGATAACTCGCAAAAAGAGATTTTTACTTATTACTATTGCCTATATATTATTATTTATTTCTAGTTCATACCTACTTACTTTTACATCTAATAACGAGGAGTTCGCTTTCCGCCGCCTCGACCGCCACCGCCACCACTGCGGCCTCCACCTCTACCGAAGGAGTTAAATTGTCGAGGAGCTTTTTCTGTTACTACTACATTACTAGCTTGAGGTCCTTTTTGACCTTCTGTAACCTCAAACTCAACCTTGTCATTTTCATTTAATGTTTTATATTCATCATCTCCGCCAGATAAAGCGGAAAAATGGACAAAAACATCAGTTCCGTCTTCTGAACTTATAAATCCATAGCCTTTTCGGCTATTAAACCATTTTACTGTTCCTTTTGTCAAATTTAAAACCAATTTTCTAATATTTGAAAATTAATTATTAGTTCGAATTGAACTATAGAAAATAATCAAGCAAAAATAATAAATTTTAGCATTTGTGTAGCTATCGCAAATCTTCAAGAAATGAATTAACACACTTATAATTGATATAAATGAAAAAAAAGATAGGTTTGATAACTTGCAAAAAAAGATTTTTACTAATTACTATTTCCTATTTATAATTCTATATTTATTATTTATAATATTCTTGAAACTTAAATCCGAAATCCTCGACCATATTCAGATCGTGGAGCTTCTTCGGTTACTACTACATTACTAGCTTGAGGTCCTTTTTGCCCTTCGGAAACCTCAAACTCAACCTTATCATTTTCATGTAATGTTTTATATTCCTCATCTCTACCACTTAAAGCAGAGTAATGGACAAAAACATCAGTTCCGTCTTCAGAATTTATAAATCCATAGCCTTTTCGGCTATTAAACCATTTTACTGTTCCTTTTGCCACTTTTAAAACCAAATTTTCAAATTTAAATTAAATGTTTCATCAAAGAAACACATTTAAATAATATAGTTTAAGAATAATAAATTTTGCTATTTTAGGACAAAAAGATCTGATAAAGATTTTAAGAAATTAATAGTATTAATTGTTAAAAATATAAAACAACAACATCAAAAACTCAAAATGAGTACTTTGAGAGTTGAAAACTTCATTATACATAATAATTAAAGCTAAAGTGTTTTAATGGAAAATTATGTAACAAAGCCTAAACATAAATAAGCAGTGTATCGTTATATAAGTTAAATAGAAGTAATTTTCTAAAATTGGGTTCTTTTTTTAAAATTTTGGTTTGTTTTTATACAAATTAAATAACAGAAAAGATTTCTGATTTTAATTTTTTAGGATCCAATCTTTCTAATTCACTATATTGATCCGGATTAGGATATTGAATTACTTTTTACTCAGAACAATAATATGGTTTGAAAATTATGCCAAAAATGAAGAAAAATCAAAAAAAAAGAGGTCGGAGTAGGTATTCTTCCTCTGACCAACCTGAAGTTACTCGAGTAAAAATGCCTTATCGGAGAAATGGGGAAATGTTTGGGCGAGTAACGGATATTTATGGTCAAGAGCGCATGGGAGTATATTGCGAAGATGGTAAACATCGAATAGGACGAATTCGAGGTAAAATTAAAAAGCGAGTCTGGATTCGCCAAGGAGATTTAGTAGTCGTAAATCCTTGGGATTTTGAAACTGAAATAGAAGGTCAGAGTGAAAAATGTGAGATTTCATGGAGATATATGAAACATGAAATTTCCTGGCTATCACGAAGAAATATCCTTCCAGAAAGTCTGGATATCAACAATATCCCTGTATAAAACTAATTTTTATTAAACTTTTTATTATTGAAATTAAATCATTATGATTATTCAATAATTGATTAACCATTCGAAAGAACAAATATGTGTTTAACTCTTAACAGAATTCATATAGATTGATAAAAATGTAAAAAGTTATAAATCTACTAAACGCATTATTATATATTTTTAGAAATTAATTTTAGAAAGTTAGATCGAAAAAACAAAATTATCGCATAATTGAGGCTGAATGAGAGTCCAGGAAAGCGATGAGGATATAATAACAAAGGCTCGAGAAGAAGAAAAAGCATATAATTTATTAGATGCAATAAAACTTTATGATCAAGCTGCAAAATCGTATATAAATAAAAAAAATCTCATAAAAGCGAAGGAAATCTACATCGAAATTATTAAAAAATCTTTTTTTTTTAGTAGTGCCTCTAAAACAGCCGATGAGTACATTGAAATTACGAAATTATACATTAAAGTATTTACTGAAGGAGCGGTTTTCTTTGAAAACCAGGGAATGGAGCTTGAAAAACTTGAATTAGAAACGTTACAATACTTTTTCGAATCCATTTCTGCGAAATCTGTTGACGAAGCAAAAGAAATAATAAATAGAGCTTTAAAAGTGAATTCAACTTTAATTGACCTATATTCAAAAAGTAAAGATAACGAAACCCCGGCGAGGATTCTAATCCTTTCAAGTTTTGTGTTATGTTTAGATTTAATACTATATAAGGATCCAATAAAATTTAAGGAAGCAATAAGTAAAATAATTGAAATAAGTGGTAAAGCATGGAAAATTTCAATTGAGATTGGAGACACATTTTATATGGTTTTATCTCTATTTATTGAGTATTCCGTAATTTTTGAAGAGTGGTATTCCACTAGTATTGATGATATCCCATTGATAGAAACTTATAGAAAGATCCTTGATAAATGTAACGAATCAATAAATATCCTCGATTCTTTTAATGATCCCCAACTACTTGCATTTATATATTATATTTCTGGTACGATGTATTGTTTATGTGGATACCAATGTGCGGATGACGAATTTGAACAGAGGCATTATTTTGAAAAGGGAGTAGAACATCTTGAAAAGAGCATAAATTTAGCAAAAGAAGTTAGAAATAAATATATAATCGTTATGGCAACCTTTCTTCTCGATCAATTCGCATATCTAAGTGGGAACTTTATGTATCTCCAAAAAAGAATCATGAGCGATATTCAAGAGACTTCAGTAGCAGGAGAGATATATACAAATTCAACGATTGGCATTTTTGAAATAGCGCATTTTTATATGAATCACTTACCCGCATTCTATTATTCTAACATCGCCCAACTAAGTTTTTTTACACCAAAACAAAGATTAAGCTATGCTAAGAAAGCTATTGAATTTGCCATAAAAAATTTAAATCTTATTACTTTTGAACCAGATAAAGCAATGCCTTATCTAGCTCTTACATTTAGCTATGCAACTTTAGTACAATTTGCAGAATCAAAAGAAAGCCGTGATGCCAATATAGAATTTATGCTAAACTATGCAAATGAGGCTAAAAGGATTGGAGATAAATATCCAGGAGGACAGGTTAGAAATTTTGGACACAGTGCTTTCAGTAAGGCTTATAAAACTCTTGCTGACATAACAGATGATAAAGATAAGAAAATTAAAATGTTGTTATCTGTCGCTGATGTTTCTAAGAATAATTTAAAGTATGCAACTGAGTCTCGTACTGGTATTATAACAGCTCAAATGCGTTTGGGTTTACTTTATGAAGAGATTGGTATTTTAACGAAAAATGAGGATACATTAAATAAGGGAAAAGATGTTTTACTTGGAGCTATTAAAGGAAGCCTTGAAAAAAGTTACTTTTCTTATGCCGGTACGACATATGAGTATATAGCTCGCATAGAAGATCGATTAGGTAACCATACGGCTTCCGCAGAGAATTACATTAATGCTCAATATAATCATTCGGAATCATTAAAAAATATTGAATATAAACCTCTGAAGAAAAGAGTAGAGGAAAAAATACAATATGCTCAAGCTTGGACTCTAATTGAGAAAGCTAAGGCTTATCATAAAAATGAAAATCATCTAAATGCGAAGGAAAACTACGAAAAAGCAAGTAAAATTCTAAAAGTAATTCCTAGATATAATTTTGAAGGATTTTATAACATTGCTTGGGCGCAATTAGAGCAAGCAGAACTATTTAGTAAACAAGAGAAGCAACAAGAAGCTATAAATCAATATAAATCCGCGATTCAAGCTTTCGAAGAAGCAATAGATGTACTCAAAAAGGTCTCTATAAAGTCTACAGAACAAGTAGAAAGAGAAAGAATAGGAAAATTTGAGCAAGTAGCTCAAATCAGGATTGATTACTGTTCAGCTAGAATAAATCTAGAAGAAGCAATACTTTTGGGGAAGAAAGGAGAACATTCCACTGCAGCTGAAAAGTTCGCGATTGCTGCTTCTTCGTTTAGGGGCGTCTGCACACGATATAAATTAGAGAGGGAAAGAAAGGAACTTGAAGCGATATACTATCTGTGTCGAGCTTGGGAAAGTATGGAGCTTGCGGAAAAATTTGCAGAACCTGAAAGATTTGAGTATGCTGCCAATTTATTTGCTAAAGCTAGCAATTTATTTTTCGATAGTAAATTAAAGTTATTATCTTCAGGTAACTCTGCATTTTGCCGAGCTCTCGAGTTAGGTTGTAAATTTGATGAATCTTTAGATATTAATTTAAAAGAAGATTTATATTCTAAAATTAAATTAACGTTAAGTAGAGCAGCATCTTTTTATGGTAAAAGCGGATTTGAAAATGTAGCTAATTGGGCTTTAGCATCTTCTATTTATTTTGATGCTGCTTGGCAATTAATTCAAGCTGATAAAGAATTAGATCTTAATAAAAGAGGAAGACTACTAAACATCGGATCTAATTATTTAAAATCGTCATTAGAGTTATTTAGTAAAGCTGGTTATAAAAATAAGGTTACTGAAGTTCAGGATAAACTAAATCGAGTAGAGACTGAAGAATCTATTCTCTTTTCTGCTTTAAGTACCCTAAAAGAACCTTCAATCTCCCGAAGTACCACAGGTATTGTTGCTCCGTCTTGTCCTATCGAAAGCAGTCAATCTCCCAGATTGGGAGAAGCTCGGCAGTTCACAGAAGAAGAACTCCGAGTCACTATGGCGAGAATGGAACGAAAAAATTATGAAATTATATATAAAGACTTAACTAAAGAATATCCTAAAGTTCAAAAGAGAGCTGTCAGAATTGGAATCGCTCAAATAGGAATATCTACGACTGGGAACATAATGGATGAGTTTTATGAAACAAGTTCCGTAGGTCTGCTAAAACTAAAAGAAAATAAACTGACAAATGTAATATCTAAAGTCAAAAGTATGATCGAGAGAGCGCATAATGAGGGAGTTAATGTCTTACTCTTCCCAGAAATGATTATTGATCTTAACTATGGAGAATTTTTAGAAGAAATTGCAGATCTAGCCAAATTGTATGGGATGCTTATTATTCCTGGCTCTTTTCATGACCAAGAAACACACCGTAATATTAGCATTGTTTTTGGACCAGATGGTATTCTTTGGGAGCAAGAGAAACATA
>RDOE01000111.1 GCA_011364975.1 Promethearchaeota archaeon
ACTTCTTCTTTTTCTCTTATGGGATAGCCTAAAGGTGTGATTGCCAATACTCTATATTTTTTAGGTATTCCAAGTACTTCTTTGACTTTTTCTTCATTGAACCAGCCTATCCAACACGTAGCTAATCCTTCTGCAGTAGCTGCTAATATTAAATGCTCAAAGCAGATTCCAACATCTAAGGGAAAATACTTTATTCCATTCGGATTTGTTCCAGAATCTGATTCTGCTATTATGCCTACAATAAACATTGGAGCTTCAGTAAACTTAGCTTTTTGCCCAATGGCTCCCCATAACTTTTCTACATTATCCGGTTCTCTTACAACAATATAATGAACCCCTTGTATATTAGCCCAAGTCGGCGCTAATCTAGCTGCTTCTAAAATCTTATTTACTTTCTCAGCTTCAGGCATATCTTGTTTAAACACTCGATAACTTCTTCTTTTCCTTACAACTTCATAAAAGTCCATTCAAACCACAATTTAATTATTATACCTTTTTATAATTGCTATCTAAATTAATTGATTTTTCTTAAAATTTAGCCTATTAAAATATAAAAAAATTAAGATTTAGTAATCGTAGATTTTCGCTTTTTAATGATGAAAACGGTGAGAAATGCTGCCACAATTGCTCCTCCACCAAAGGAAGCGGTCCATATAAATATAATTTTATCTTTTGAAGCACTCACTAACCATTGGGATACCTTAAGCATTAATTCCCATTCAGAATCTGGATCATTATTGATATCAAAAGCATCTGTTCCGTCTCTATCACTATTTTCTTCAAATTCCCCATGTGGGCTTGAAAGAAAAACACTTCCTAAACCAAATCTATAGGTTATCATTCCCGATTCGTTACAATTTGAATATACTGCAATTGTATTAATTTGGTTATTATCCTCAGGAATAAAATAAGTAGACCCCCAAAATAATATAGAAAATGTCTCATTCATATTAGATAAGTTAGGAGCTTTAGATTCTGTATTAATACGCATCTCTACCATATGAGCAAGTATAGATTCTCCTGGTACGGGTTGCATGGCTCCAGAAAAAATATTAACATCACTTCTTGCAGCAAAAGAAGCACCACCACAAATTCCAAAATAGGCACCTCCCTCTCTAATATATTTTAAAAGATTATTGACTCCTAATTCCTCTAATTCATAATATGAAGTACTATCTGATCTTCCGGGCATAACGAATAAATCAAACTCAGAAAGTTTGCCATTTTGAATTTCAGATGCAGTTATATTCTCTACATTCGCATTCATCCACAAAAACATGTTTTGCAAAGCAATTCGACTATCTAAGTATGTATCTGATACTAAATTATTATAGATGGCAATTTTATATCCACTTAAATCCGATTCTGGATCTGCCTTTACATTGAAAGTTTTAGATGAGAACGAAATTGAAAAGATTATTAATGCAATCATCCCAAATGTTTTCCAATTAATATTTGTATTTGTCATTTTTCTTATTAACTTAAATTAATTTGAAGTAGATTGAAAAAATTATGTATTTAAAATTTAGTATGTAAACTATTATACTTGACTATTTATTTAATAGAATATAATTGACCTTTTAGAGTTATTTATCATGATTTAATGCTTGGTTTAATTGATTTGAACAAAATTGAACCTTTAATTATAAAAAATGACATTTTTTTTACATATTTCAGTTAATAGATAATACATCTATTTTTAATTGATTAAGCTTTAGTCTAATATTTCTGTATCTTTTTGATACAAATCGAGATTCTATAATAATTCGTGTTAAATTCTAAAATGAGAGAATGTCCCTCTCATCTAATTATGAAGCTTTATTGTCAATTTTGATGATTAGGGAATGTTTAGAGCTACGTTAAGATCTTTCAGATAAAAATCAATTAACTATTTATTTGATTTGATTTTAATTAGCTTAATTCCTTTTTCTTTTAACCATATTTATATATAGTATGAACATTTTTTATAAAAAATTACTGGGAATGATTTCCCGTATGAACAATAATATAAAAAATATGAATATTAAGACAAAGATTTATAAAGGCGAGTTGGATATAAGGATATTATTACATTATTAAAGTCGTAACATCGCCTATTTTTATATCTATTTGCTAATAGATGGCAATATGACTAACTCTATTGTTTTTGTGATATATTATGACCAACAATTACCGTGAGCTCATAAAAAATAAAAAAGTGGAACAAGATAATTTGCTAATTGGAGAATGCTGCGAAAATCCATCTATAGAAGAACGCGATGGTAATAAAGTTTGTCTTAATTGCGGATTAATTGCTGAGCGAACATATGTTGGTAATGAAAGAAGAGCCTATACGATAGAAGAGATCCAAAATAGAAGAAGGACTGAACCACGCTGGAGAGATTTTGGACCCAGAACTATGCTCCCAACTACGAAAATTGATTCAAAAGGCAAATCCATTGGCCCAAAGGAACAAGCTCTTTTTTCACGCTTATCTAAAATCCAGAATTCCTTAATTTCAAGCATTGAAAGAAATTTTTGGGAAGCAAAACCGAAATTAAAAATGCTAACATCTAAATTAAATATCCCCGAATATATTTCTGAAACTGCTTGGAAAATTTATAGTATCGTAGCGAAAAAGAAATTAACAATGGGGCGTTCTATTAATGGCTTCATTGCTGGTTCTCTTTATGCTGCGATTAGAGTCCATGACTTCCCTCGCTTACTTGATGAAGTATGCGAGGCATCACTCACTCCTAGAAGAACCGTTCACAGAAGCCTAGCTATGATAATTCGTGAAGTTTTACCTCAGTTAGGTTTAAGATATCAGCCTATCACCGCTGAAAGTTTAGTTTTTAGATTCGGAAATGAACTTAATTTACCTATGAAAGTACAGAAAATTGCTATTGATATGTTAAGAAAAGCTTCTGAAAACGGTTTAAAACGTACTGGAAAAGATCCGAAAGGGTTAGCGGCAGCTTGTATTTATATTGCCGCAAAAGACGGCTCTATTCGAAAAACCCAATCGCTCGTAGCAGATGTAGCAAAGATTACTGAAGTTACACTTCGAAGTCGAGCAAAACAAATTAAAAGCAAATTATTTTAGTTTCTATTATAGTATATTATTTTTCTTTTTTTTCCCATTTTTAAGAAATTATCTTTTTATTGTTAGATCTACATGATCTTAAGTTATTTATTTATTATTTGAAGAATTTTCCTGCAATTTAAGTATCCATTTAAGACCTACTGCTCCAAAAATTAATCCTGAAATGAGTAAACTACAAATAACCCCAATTAAATACATCCATATAATCGCTCCAAATAAGGGTGTGATTAATGAGTCATAGATTGCTTCTTGAAAGGTTATTGAAATTGCTCCAGAAGTAATTGTAGTCTTTCCTAAAAATACTATGAATGTCAGTTTAAAAAAACCTCCAATTATAAGGAACAATCCGATCAATAGTATAAATTTGGCTAAAACCATATCTTCTAATAACTTTCTACGTGATACAAGATATAAGATCGCACCTAATACGATATAGATAACGATTGAACTGAAGATTACAGTTCCTATCAATATAGAATGTGGAGGCATAAATCCAGAAGTAAAAATAACCACTCCAATAGTATACAATTGACTTTCTATATTCATATTAATAATTGAATTTAAAAGAATAAAAAATGTTAACTCAATCAAGGAAATACAACAAATTCCCAGACCAAACACACCTAACCATTTATATATAAACTTAGCATCCAATTTTATTATCCCGATCTATGATTTATTTTTGTTATAATAATTATTATTTTGACGACTATAAATAAAAATTTAAATAAATTTTGAATATTATATTCCTTTTGAATTAATAGCGAATGATAAAAAATAAAATTGTTGAAACTATTAATCAATGAATTCTCGTAAAGAACAAAATTCAGATAATATAGAATGTAAACACAAAAATGTCAGACAAGATGCAGGATATTTTGTTTGCCAAGACTGTGGTTTAATATTAGAAGATTATATCGCTTTCGAAAAGAGTTCTCCTACTGACTTTTATTCTGATTCTCAGTTAGATTATGAACGAAAAATACGGATGAGGGATTCAAAAGCAATTCAAGACCCCGTAATAAAGCAAAAATACGACCAGATTAAGACCTTAAATAAATGGTTTCGAGATTACGAAAGTAGTTTTTCAGAGCAGAAAAAAACTATTGAATTATTAAAAAGTTATGGCATTGGATTAAACATTGATCAAGTCAAATATCAAGCAATTAAAGACCGGTATTTAAAATACAACAAATATCATCGTCAAACATATGAAAACATGGTTATTATTTTTTTAGCTATAGTTTGGTTGGAAATAAAAGGGACTACTCATAAAAGACTCGAAGAATTTATAACGGTTGCTCAAGAATTAGGGCATAAAATAAACAAGAAAATGTTAAATAAGGCTATGATGAAGGTTAAACGTACTGAAAACTTATTAGATATACAAAAAGACAAAACAGATTTGGAACAAGAAATCAAAAACCGCATTAAAATTTTATTTCAAAAAGATTTGAATAACATCCCCTATGAAAACGTAAAACAACATTTTTCTCAAATAGAAGAATATAATAAAATAAAACTCGAGATGCAATTGAAGGTGAATATAATTTTAGAAAAAATATCTTATTTACAGATACAAAATCTTAACTATAAAGCATTTACTGCGGGATTAATTTATTATATTGGGCAAACATTAGACAATATAAAAATCTTTACTCAAAGTTTGGTAGAAAAAACATCTAGATTCTCTAGCACCACCATTCGAAAAAAGTTCAACATATTAAAGGATTTATTGGGAGAACCTTCTAATTTTGAGAGGTAAACTTAAGTTTTTCGAAACTGGTTCTTAGCAAAAATGATTAAAAGCTAGAATTATACTTAATATTTATTAGTTGTAATCTAACCTAAAATGACACCAAAAAATGAACGAAAATTCTTCTTTAAAATTAAAATATTATAGCCAACCATTAAATGATTTGATTAAGGATTTTAATACTGATACAGAAAAAGGTATTAAATCTATAGAACTTGATGAACGATATAGTATATATGGTTATAATGAATTACCAAAAATTAAGAAATCTCTTTGGAAAATCTATTTGGCACCGATATTCAACTTTTTAATCATAATTTTACTGGTATCGGGAATTTTCGTGGCAATATTAGGTTCTCCAAGCTCTACAATATTAACTTTTACGGTTGTAATCATAAATTCTGCTACAGTAATAATTCAACAGTTTAGAGCTCAAAAAGCGTTAGAATCATTAAGAAAAATCGCAGCATTAAAAGCGAGTGTAGTTAGAGACGGAGTTCAATTTGAGATTCCGACGAAAGAAATTGTACCTGGGGATATTATCGTATTAGAGCAAGGGGATAAAGTCCCAGCAGATGCTAGGATAATTAGTTCCACAAATTTTGCGTTAGATGAAGCACCATTAACAGGAGAAAGCGAACCTGTTGAAAAAGAGGAAAAACAATTAGGAAATTTTGAAATCCCTATTCAGAAGCAATCAAATATGGTATTTATGGGAACTTATGTACATACAGGTCGAAGTAATGCATTAGTCATAGGTACAGGAATTAATACTGAAATTGGAAAGATATCAACGCAATTAAATGACATGGGTAGTATTGAAGATATTCCATTAACACACAAGTTAAATCGTTTAGGCTATATTCTCGGTTCTATCGTTGTGATAAATCTTATCATTTTGATAATTTACAAATTTATTCTTTTAGGACTAGAAAATCATTTATTTGGAGATTATGTAAGCGAAGCACTGGTTAGCTCTATATTAAGAGCAATGAACATTATGCCTATAAATTTGCCAATATTGACTACTCTTGTTTTAATCACAGGGGTGTTAAATATGGCTCAAAGTGGGGTTATAGTTAAGAATTTATCAGCAATTGAATCTTTAGGAAGGGTTTCCGTCATTTGTACAGACAAAACTGGGACTATTACACGTAATGAAATGACTGTAGAATTCTTCTGGTTAAATAATGAGGAATATACAGTTTCAGGTACGGGATATGAACCTGACGGTGAAATTTTTATAAATGGAGGTCAAGTAGATTTAACCAAAGATTCATCTTCTAAACGATTTATTGATGCGATTATATTAAACAATAATGCTAAATTAATTTACGAAGATGTTAAGATTCGTGTAAAAAATAAGAAGGAAATGGCCGTTCGAAGGGCAATTGGTTCTCCCACAGAAGCCGCTCTTATTGTACTAGCAGAAAAGGCTGGAATTATTCCATATGATGTAAGACATAATTGCTCTGTTTTAAAAGAATTCTCTTTTAGCTCAGAATTAAAACAAATGACTACTGTTTGCAAAACAAATACTAATGGAGATATTTTTGCTTATTCTAAAGGGGCACCTGAAAAAATTATAAATAATTGTAATAAAATTGAAATAAATGGTAAATCAATTCCTTTTGATATAAATTCTAAGGAAGAACTTTTAAATCGAATAAAAAACCGAGCAAATCAAGGATATAGAACTTTAGCTGTTGCTTTTCGAGAGCTTAGCAGTTTTAATGGCGAAACTAGGGAAAATATTGAAATCGATTTAACTTTCTTAAGTTTCTTATCAATATTAGATCCTGCGCGTATTGGAGTTAAGGAATCAGTAGAAGAAGCACAATCTGGTGGCATTAAAGTCGTAATGATTACAGGAGATCATCCTGCCACTGCTAAAACAATAGCTTCACAGATGAGAATCTATAGACCGGGAGATTTAGTGATTGAGGGTTCTGAAATTGAAAAATTGTCACTGGTTGAGTTTAATAAAGTATCTGTTTTTGCTAGAGTTGCACCATCCGATAAAGAAATAATCGTAAGAAAATATCAAGATCAAAATAAAATTTGTGCAATGACAGGAGATGGCATAAATGACGCTCTTGCATTAAAGCTTGCAAACGCAGGAGTAGCTATGGGGATTACTGGAACTGATGTAGCAAAAGAAACCGCAGATATGGTAATTTCAGATGATAATTTCACATCTATTGTTAATGGTGTCAAAATTGGGAGAGGTTTATTTGCAAAAATTCGAACTATAATATATTTTTTCATTTGTCTCAATATAATGGAAGCTCTTATTTTTTTTACATATGAATTTATCCCTTTCTTCCAATTATTTAGCTCAGAATGGCAGCATATTTATATTTTTGGTATTGTCCATTCATTACCCTCTCTTGCTCTTGTAATTGACACAAATCCTAGAGATGTCATGAAAGAACCACCTCGAAATGAAGAAGAGTTATTAAATAAAAATATGTGGATAATGCTTTTACTCCAGGTTGTTTTAATGGGACTCGGTTTAATATTAGTCCTACAACTTACTATTGGCGGGGTAATACCATTAAATGAATGGAATTTGAATTCATTAATCAGTTATATTCCTCCGGGTTCAACACCTGAGCAATTGATTAATCAAAAAGCACGCACCATGTTTATTACAACGATTTATATTGCAGAAACTACATTTATTTGGACATTTCGAAGACCGAACAAATCAATGTATCAGAGCCTCAAAGATGAATTTTCTAAACCTTTATTGATTATAACCTTGTTTACGCTAGCTTTACATACTTTATACATTTGCTTTTCATATCCTGTAAATTATTATGTAAATGATGTTTTCGGATGGAATCTTCAGATTAATTTTATGTTTCTAAGCATATCCGATTGGGTTACTTGTTTCTTATTGGCAATTCCAGGCCACATTGGCGTTGAAATTCTTAAATACATTGCTAAAAAGAGAAATATTTTGTTCTAACTTTATTAATTTTTTACATCAATTTTTTATAGAAAAAGAGATAAAATAAAAATAAGAAATATTATAGACTAATTATTAGTAATATTTGTATTTTTTAAAAAAAGTATTCATAATTTGCTATATATAAGTCGCGGGAGAACTACATATGGAAGAGAATTATTATACTAAAGAGCTAAATCAAATATATGAAGAATTAAAAACTAATCCTAATACTGGACTTACAAATGAGGATGCTAAAAAGCGTTTAGAATTATATGGATATAATGAAATTCCAAAAGCATCGAAAGGATTTATCAAAATTTATTTAGCTCCCTTGTTTAATTGGTTAATTGTTATTTATTTAATTGGTGCTTTAATTCTTTTTTTAGCGGCAGTTTTTGGAGGAGAAGGAAATTTAACATTTATTATTCTTACTCTAGGAATTGTAGGATTAAATTGCGCTGTTGCAATTATTCAACAATATCGAGCTACCAAAAAGCTAAATGCTTTAAGAGAAATGACGGCACCGACTACCACATTGATCAGGAATGGTCAAAAGGTAGATATACCTACAAAAGAAGTAGTTGTAGGTGATTTAATTGTTTTAAAACAAGGAGATAGAATCCCTGCTGATGGAATGATTATTAAATCTTCAAATTTAGAAGTCAATGAATCAAGTCTAACTGGAGAATCAGAACCAGTAAAAAAAATGCAAGAAGGGAAACGTATTGATAAAGTGGAGCTATCAATTGCAGAGCGAAATAATATGGTTTTTTATGGGACTTATATCACTACTGGAAACGGTACTGCAATAACTGTTAAGACGGGAAAAAACACCGAAATTGGAAAAATATCCCAAGGGTTAGAAGAAGCAGGTATGAGTGATATTCCTATTAGAGAGAAAATGAATAATTTTGGTAAATGGTTAAGTTTAATTGTAATTGGTTTTTGGTTGATAATACTTATTATAAAATGGGCTGCCAGTAATTTTACAGAGATAGAGATTGTAGTCAGTTTAAACTCAGCATTGGATTTGCTTCCTCTTAATATTCCGTTATTGGTAACAATAATCTTATTAACAGGTGTATTAGCGATGGCTCATCATGGTGTAATAATTAGAAATTTAGCATCAGTTGACAGTTTAGGGAGAGTCAGTGTTGTATGTAGTGATAAAACAGGAACTCTCACTAAAAATCAAATGAGTATAAATCATATATGGACAAATGGTTCAAGATATAAAGTAACTGGAACGGGATATACTCCAGAAGGGGATATTATTTTGATTAATGACCCAAAAAATCCAGAATATGTAAAACATATTGATGATCACCCCCAATTAAGACTATTATTAATTTCTGGTTTTTTAAATAATAATTCTGCTTTAGTAAAAAACGAAATAGAAATTGGTGGTAGAATTATCAATAACTGGAATGTTATAGGCTCTCCTACCGAAGGGGCTTTAATGGTTCTTTATCAAAAAGGGATGGGCGATTACATACTTGAAGATTTTGAATATATTAAGGAATATCCTTTTGATTCGAAAATTAAACGTATGACTAAAATCTATAATCGAGATAGTAAATACTACTCTTTTACTAAAGGAGCGAGTGAAATTTTACTTCCCCTATGTAAAAAACTACTATATAATGATAGTGAAATAGAATTAACCCAAGAGTTAAAAGATAACGTATTAGAAATTGCAAATAGCTATGCTACTCAAGGATATAGAATTCTTAGCCTTTGTTATAAAAATTTAGATAGAATTCCTCCCGATGACGACAAAAGTCGTGAACTATGTGAATCAGACATGATCTATATTGGTTTCGTCACTATTCTTGATCCTCCACGAGAAGGAGTAAAAGAATCTGTTGACGAATGTCATAGAG
>RDOE01000112.1 GCA_011364975.1 Promethearchaeota archaeon
CCCTTTCTCGATTTTCTTCCTTAAGTCTTTCGACGAATCTTTCGCCTCCAACTTCCTTACCGACTGTATAAAGCAACACTGCCATCTGAGCCAAGGCTTTCGTCCAATTCTTATAACGTTTTCCCATTTCTTCCTCGCTAACGGGATACTTTTCATAATCAGGTATTTCTTTCATAATATTTCCTCCATATAAAAATAATTATCAGTAATATTAACCTATATTTCGCTAATATATTGTAGTTTAAATTACTTTTTATTACTAGTGCGATTTTAATACTTAAAATAGTTTCGAAAAAAGAGATATTGAAAATGCAAAAGACAAAGGATTTGAGTAAAAGTGTTATATTTCCCAAGGGAGAAAAAGCTACAAGCGACTATTTTACTGGAAATGTATGGGTTCAAATGCTAATGACAGAGGAATTATTTAATTGTCATGTTTACAATGTAACCTTTGAACCAGAAGCAAGGACTAAATGGCATTCACATCCAGGGGGACAAATTCTTCTTGTAACAGGAGGTAAAGGATATTATCAAGAAGAAGGAAAACCATCACAATCGCTTCAAAAGGGAAGTGTTGTGAAAATCCCACCAAATGTGAAACATTGGCATGGAGCATCAAAAGATAGTTGGTTTGTTCATGTTGGTATCAGTACCAATCCTAATTTAGGTAATGCAGAATGGTATGGACCCGTAACAGAGGATAAATATAAATGAAACGTTGGTGATGGTGCTATTAACCTTTCCAGGGGTATTTCGGCTAAGCTACTAGGTGTAGAACGGATTATTATTCTCGGTAATAGAAATAATTTAAAAATAAAGCTGATTGAATAAATATTTACCTCGTTGAAAATATTTATAAACTCTTCTAACACAATCTTTTATAAGTTTATCAAAAAATATTTTGACGGTAAAAAACTTGCGAAAGCTTATATTAAGTTTAAGTCTGATTGGAGGGATATGGTTCATTATTCTAGTATTCACATACAAGGAAACCATCCTTGCCCCTTGGGGGGAATGGGTGCCAACATGGCCCTCATTTCTTATAGTTGGAGTTATTTGTATTATTGGATTTGTTATAGAATTTAAGTTTATTAAGGTTGGACGCATTATACTTCTTATAGCAGGTATTACTAATGTCATTTTAAATTTTATTTTTATCATAATGTTTGTTTATTACATTGGTATTCCAACGATTTTAGTATTAATTGTAGGCATTTTAGCTTTGAGAGAACTTATCAGAAAAAATAATGAGTAAAATAGAAACCCTCAATAAGATTTTAGAATAAACTAAACATTTTTTTTCTCTATTTTAAAATTTCAATTTCTTCAAAATTTAATATCAAAAATTTTTAATCCTAAAAGCATTTGGGCATTCAATTCTACATATATTACATTTTTTTAGGATATACCCCTTCTCATGCTTATAAGTTGATAGTGGTCTACACAAAGCTTGATTTACTGTTTTTCCACCTAAAGCTTTTTGTGGACAAGATTCAATACATATTCTGCATGAATTAATACATCCCTCATATGTAACTATGGGATCTGCTTTTAGCTGAATATCTACCAAAATAGCTCCAATTTGAATCATATTACCATAAACATCATTTATTAACAGAGTATTTTTTCCAAGAACCCCAAGTCCACTAAGGTATCCAGCATGTCTCAGTGATAAGATCGCTCTTCCATAAGACTTATCAGCTTCCCAATATTCGTATGGATCATCTGAGGGTATTGGAACGCACCTTATACCCAGCTCTTCTAATTTATATAAAATCTCTATTGTTAAATTGTCAATAATGTTCATGATCATACTATTTACAAAAGTGTAGGGAATACAATTCACTGCATAAACTGAACTTTTAGGAGTTCTTTTTAAAAAAACTATAACAGATTTACATTCAGGATAAATATCAGTGGGGCGAAACCCTTCAGGCGCATCTTTAAATCTGTCAACTGAGGCAATTCCACATAAATCTGCTCCTAAACCCTTAATTATCTGCTTAATTTTTTCCGAATTAATCATACTTAATTTCCTTTATTGTATACTGTTTGTAATTAAAATTAAGATTAAGAATTTTAGCGAATAAAAATAAAGTAAATTTTAAAATTTAAATTAAAGTTTATAATTCATTGAATACGGTTCTTGCGATAATATCATCCTGGAGAGCTTTGGTAAGGTCTATGAACCGAGTAGAATATCCTGTTACCTTAACAGAAAGGTCAATATATTTTTCTGGATGCGCCTGAGCGGCTCTCAATATTTTTGAACTTATTGGATTAATCTGGAGCTCCCTACCTCCTAACTCAAAATAAGCTTCCAGTATAGAAGTCATCTTGTCTATACCATCATCTGTTTCTATTAAGTTAGGTTCTTTATATTAGAAAAGAACCAGTATTGTATAATAGATGGACTAATTATTATCAATTATCTTTTATCATCCCAAATTGTAGTTTTTTTAAAATCTTGTTAGAAGATTCATCAAATTGGTTCCCATAACTCGCACTTATACTTTTTAAGTTTGTTAAATTCAAAATAGAAATGGGGAGTTTATCTAAATTATTTTCTTCTATGTTTAACTTACTTAATGATTTTAAATCACCAAACCATTCAGGAATTTCTTTTAATTTGTTTTTTGATAAATTTAATTGCTGGAGTTGATTTAAACTTCTAAATGAATCAGGCAAATCTTCTAATTGATTCGCCCTAAATAATAAAGTGTCGAGAGATCCAAGGTTTCCGAAGGATACTGGAAGCTTATTAATCCTATTAAAGCTCAAATCTAGTTCTTTAAGATTCTTAAGTTCTCCAAATGATTCAGGAAGCGAAGTAATCTTATTTTCAAATAAATACAACCTACTTAAAGATATTAAATTTCCAAAAGAACTAGGCAGCTTTTTTAATCTTCTACTGCTGTATTTAAACACTCTTTGATGATACAATTTCAATTCTTTAAGTAATTTTAAATTACCTATAGATTCTGGAAATTCAACGATTGGGTTTTCGTCTAAACATAATACTTGGAGAGAATTTAAATTTCCGATAGATTCTGGAAGTTCTCTTAGTTCATTATCAGGAATATTCAGAACCTTAAGCCATTTTAGATTACTTATAGACTCGGGAAGTTCATATACATGTACTTCCGTTATAGAAGAATATTCAGATACACCTTCTGGTGGAAAATTTAGCTCAATAATATGTCCATTTTCAATTCTAAATTCAATTGAAGGAAAATCCCCTGAGATTGCATTCTTCAAATCTATTAATGTCTCCTTTTCTTTCTTAGAGACTTGTTGTTCTATTTTCATTAATATGTGAAAATAAGTAGAAATATAAAAATAATATTATGGATGATTAGATATGTAAAAATACTACCTTAAAATTTCAAGATAAATACTAAATTTATGGGTTAGATTTCCCCTAATATTATTATTAATGAAAACTATTAATAGAAACTCTAAATTAATGATTATAGAAGTTACGAAAAACATTAAAAAATGAATTGTATTTATGATGAGAAAAAAAATCATAATAATAGGAGCATTAGGTTATGATTTTCACCTATTCAACACGGTTTTTAGAGATAATGAGGAATATGAAGTAGTTGCATTTACTATAGCTGGAGAACAAAATGTTGGAACTGTAGAGGAGGAAGAGAGAAAATTTCCGCCGGAATTGGCAGGTAAATTATATCCCAATGGTATTCCCATGGTCTCAGAAGAATTACTTGAAGAATTAATTAAAAAATATAACGTAGATGAAGTAGTATTTGCTTATTCCGATGTATCCCATGAAGAGGTTATGCATAAAGCAAGTAGAGCGTTATCAGCAGGAGCAAATTATCGTTTAATTTCTGGGCGGTTTACGCAGATAAAGGCGAATAAACCAATAATTGCGGTGTGTGCTGTGAGAACGGGGTGTGGAAAAAGCCAGGTTTCGAGAGCAGTATATCGTTATTTAAAAGAAAAAGGTATAAAGGTCGTGGCGATAAGAGAACCTATGCCTTATGGAGATTTAATTCAACAAAATGTAATGCGATTTGAAACATATGAAGATTTAGATAAATACGATTGTACAATAGAAGAACGAGAGGAATATGAACCCTATATAAGACAAGGATTAGTAATTTATTCGGGAGTGGATTATGAGAAAATTGTCAGAAAAGCGGAAGAAGAAGCAGATGTGTTGGTATTTGATGGTGGTAATAACGAAATTTCCTTTTATATCACTGACCTTCTTTTTGTAGTTGTAGATCCTTTGCGACCAGGTCATGAGATAAAATATCATCCTGGAGAAGTTAATGCTCGATATGCTGATGTATTTGTTATTAATAAGATGAATAGCGCTAAATCGGAGGATGTAAAAGTAGTTGAAAAAAATTTAGAGCAATTAAATCCAAAAGCTGTTAAAATATATACTAATTCTACGGTTATGGCTGATAATCCTCTCAAGATGAAAGGAAAAAAGGTTATCGTGGTGGAAGATGGCCCAACGCTCACTCATGGAGGTATGGCAATTGGTGCAGGTTATGTTGCTGCTAAGAATGCTGGTGCAAAAATAGTAGATCCAAAACCGTTTCTGATGGGTACTATGAAAGATGTATATGAAGAATTTCCCCACATTACAGAAATAGTGCCTGCAATGGGTTATACTGATGAGCAAATAGAGGATTTAGAAAAAACTCTTAATCAAGCTAAATGCGATATTATTGTAAATGGAAGTCCTATAGATTTAGAAAAGTTAGTGAAAGTAAATAAGCCAATCGTAACCGTTAGATATGATATTGAAGCTATTAAGAGTCCTACAATAGAAGAGATTCTTGATGATTTTGTCAAAAAACACTTAAAGTAATCATTCAATTTTTTATAAGAAGGAAATATCTTAATTATAAGATCATTACCTTCCAATAACCATTATTAACTATGTTTCATATTGGTGAAAAAAATGGTTTTAGCTGAGAAGAAATATGAAATTCGCGAAGTCCAGAATGGATATGCCAATAGAACCTTATATGTTAACCTTACCAAAAAGGAAATTCAGATCAAGCCTGTCTCAAATGAGATGAAAGAGAAATTTACGGGCGGTAAAGGGTTTGATCTCTGGTTGATGTGGAATGGACTTCCAAAAGATAAAAAAGTCAAATGGAATGACCCGGAGAATGAGATTTGTATCTCCTCTGGTCCATGTGGTGGGAGCGTATTTTATCCAGGTTCTGGCAAATCAATAGTTACAAGTATTTCTCCATTAACAGATATTATCATAGATAGTAATGTTGGAGGATATTTTGGCCCTTATCTAAAATTTTCAGGATTTGACGCACTAGAAATTCAAGGAAAATCAGACAGAGAAGTTGTAATATATATAGATGGTATTGAAGGTTATGTGCAATTAATTGAAGTTTCTGAAGAAGATAGTCTTTCAGTCTATTCTCATGAATTAACACAACAACTTACTGAAAGATATGCTAAAGACCCGATTGAAAAAACAAGAATTTCAGTGGTTAGTACTGGTCCTGCCGCGAAAAAATGCAAATGGGGAATATTAAACTTCTCATGGTATGTACCAGGGCGAAAATGGGCGTCCTACAAGCAAGCAGGAAGAGGAGGGATAGGTTCAGTCTTCGCAAATAAGAATATTAAAGCACTTGTGTGTCGTTCACCCAAAGTTACTATATCATCCAATAACCCTGCAGATTTAGAAATCGCTCGGGAAATTGGAAAAATTCACACTGAAGAAATTATTAAGTATGATCCCATTCAAAATGAAATGAGAAGGGTTGGAACTGGTCATCTTCCAGATATCATGAATGTCACTGATCTTTTACCTACAGAAAATTTTCGATATGGTCAACATAAAGAGATTGAAGGGAAGGAAATACCTTATAACCGGGAAGAGATGAGAAAAGTATACTCTGGAAGAGAGGGTGCAGACGGTTGTTGGATTGGATGTACAGTTAGTTGCTCTCATTATTCAGAAGGTTATCAAGTTAAAACTGGCCCCTTTAAAGGCCAGAAAGTAATAGTAGATGGACCAGAATATGAAACCATTGCGGGAGTGGGGTCGAATTGGGGAATTTGGGATCCTCAATTTGTTTTGGAAGTAAACTTTTATGCGGATACCTATGGTATTGATACAATTAGTCTTGGAACGGGAATTGCGTTTGTAATGGAATGTTATGAAGCTGGGATATTGGACAAAGAAAAAACGGGAGGACTAGAGTTAAATTTTGGAAATAGAGAAGCAGCGATAGAATTAGTTCATCAAATTGCTAAAGGTAAGGGATTTGGAGCTATTGTAGGTCAGGGAATTGTAAATATGAAAAAATACTTTTCTGAAAAATTTGGAGCCGATTCTCAATTTTTGCAAGACATTGGCATGGAACACAAGGGCTTGGAATTTTCAGAATATTTAACGAAAGAATCGCTAGCTCAACAAGGGGGATATGGTTTAACGAATAAAGGGCCCCAACACGATGAAGCTTGGTTAATTTTCGAAGATATGATACGCAATACAATGCCCACTTTTGAAGACAAAGCGAAAGCTCTCTGGTGGTTCCCTTTGTGGCGCACATACTTTAGTCTTTGTGGGCTTTGTAAGCTTCCATGGAATGATATTGTACCACCAGATAACGTTGAAAATCCTATAAAAGATCCAATGACCAATGAATTGGTGCGCGCTAAGATTCCTAAGCATGTGGATTATTATGCTAGATATTTTTCATCTATAACAGGCAAAATAAGTACACCTGAAGACCTTATAACTATGTCCGAGAGAGTTTACACTTTTCAACGAATTTTTAATATTCGCTTAGGGAAAGGACTGAGAGAACACGACTCTAATTTACCTTATAGAGCAATGGGTCCTGTAACAGCAATAGAATACGAAAGCAGAAAGCATAGATATGATAAACAACTTGAAGAGTTAAAAATAAAGATAAAAGGAAAATCAACTGAAGAAAAAATTAAACTTCTGAGAGAACATCGTGAGCAGCAATATAGAAAATTACAAGATGCTGTTTATCGCGAGAGAGGATGGAATCAAAAGGGCTGTCCTACCATGGAAAAAGTAAAGAAATTAGGGATTGATTTTGATGATGTCATCAAAATTATAAAACCATATCAATAACCTAAAAAAATTATATGATTTTTTATGGAAAATATAACTACACATCCTATTCTTGACATTCCACACAGAAAGAAAGTTAAATTCACATTTGATGGTGAAGAACTAACTGGGTTTGAAGATATGGTTATATCTTCTGCGCTTTTTTTAAATAAAGTAAAGATTTTTGGACATCATGAAAAAGATTCATCTCCTCAAGGAATATTTTGTGCGAATGGACAATGTTCCCAATGTAATGTAATAGTAGATGATATTCCTGTAAAAGCATGTATGACACCATTAAAGGACGGAATGGTTATTGAAAGTTGTAATGGATTACCAGAATTACCACCTGAAGATAATCATGTTGATGTTAAAGATATATCAATCATTTCTACTAAAGTTCTTATAATTGGTGGAGGTCCTGCAGGGCTTTCTGCCGCAAAGACCTTAGGCGAACATAATATTGAAGTTTTGCTAATTGACGATAAATCAAGTCTTGGAGGAAAATTAGTACTTCAGACTCATAAGTTTTTTGGTTCACAAGAGGATGTGTATGCTGGAAAAAGAGGGATTGAGATTGGAAGTTTATTAGGTAATATCGTGGGTGATCTTAGCTCCATTAAAGTTTGGCTAAATAGTGCTGCGTTAGCAGTGTTTTCAGATGGATTAATTGGAATTTTAAAGGATATGAATGAATATGTTTTAGTAAAACCAGAATATCTTTTAATTGCAACGGGTGCTCGTGAAAAGATGCTAGTATTTCCGGGTAACACACTTCCAGGAGTCTATGGGGCTGGAGCGTTTCAAACCCTTGTAAATCGTGATTTAATAAAGGCGGCGGGGAATATCTTTATTGTTGGAGGGGGAAATGTCGGGTTAATTGCAGGATATCATGCTATTCAAGCAGAAATAAATGTAGTAGGTTTGATTGAAGCATTACCTCAATGTGGAGGATATAAAGTACACGAAGATAAATTACGTCGGTTAGGAGTACCCATTTTAACAAGTCATACGGTTATTTCTGCAAATGGAAAAGAAAAAGTTGAATCTCTTACTATCGGGAAACTACTTAAAAATGGAGAAATTGATCAAGATTCTATCAAAACCTACAAATGTGATACAATCCTAATAGCAGTTGGATTAAACCCTGTAAATGAATTTTATCATAAGGCAATGCAATTCAATTTAAAAGTTTGGGTAGCTGGGGATGCCCAAGAAATAGCAGAAGCGTCAGCAGCAATCTACACTGGAAAAATTGAAGCTTTAAAAATAATAAAAGAAATTGGTATTGCATTTACTGAAAATGTTGAAGAATTAGAAAAGCTTGCGACTTTAATGAAAGCAAAGCCTCCAGAACCAGTTGACACAGATCTAATCAATAAAGAAGAAGGAATTTTTCCCTTGTTTCATTGTAATCAAGAAATTCCCTGTAATCCGTGTACTAGCGTTTGCCCACAAGGCCAAATCAAAACGGTGGATGATTTAATTACCCAACTTCCTTACTTTCTTGGAGAACAGGATTGTATTGGATGTGGAAAATGTATAGCTGTCTGTCCAGGTTTAGCTGTGACCCTTGTGGACTATAGAAAAGATAGAGAGACCCCCACGATTACCTTTCCGTTGGAATTGACCCCAAAGAAAATAGTTCTTGGGAAAAAGGTTTTGTTAGTGAGTAATGAAGGAGAATTAGGAGAGTTTGAAGTTGTTAGAACTAGATTTTTGAAAGAATATCCCAAAACCCAATTAATTTCCGTAAAAGTACCTTCAAATCTCGCGAATATTGCGGTGGGGATTAAATTAGTTAAATCGACTTACTCAGAACCCCTAGATTCGTATCAACAAACTTATACGGACGATGATATCATAGTTTGTAGATGTGAGCGGGTTTCTGTAGGTGAAATAAGAAAGTGGATTCGGTATGGTGTACGCGATTTTAACGAATTAAAAGCCTTAACTAAAGCAGGGATGGGATCATGCGGTGGCAAAACCTGTACTCCCTTAATCCAACGAGTTTTCCGTGAAGAAGGAGTAGCGGAAGGTGAAGTTAACGATGGAACCCAAAGACCTGTTTTTATAGAAGTACCTATGGGCATATTTGCCGGATTGAAAATGAATAAAAAGAGAAAGCATTTATGACAGAATACGATGTAATTATAATAGGAGCTGGTAGTATTGGAGTTCCAACCGCATTAGCATGTGCACAAGCGGATTTAAAGACTCTTGTTATAGATGCTCTTCCCTCTGTTGCACAAGCAGATAATAAGCATGCAATTGGTGGTATTAGAGCCACGCACTCTGTAAAAAGCAAAATATGGTTGTGCCAAAGGTCAATCGAAATATTCTCTTCATGGGAGGATTTGTATAATGAAGATATTTGGTGGAATCAAGGGGGATACACTTTTTTAGCGTTTTCTAAAGAAGATGAAAGGTTATTAAAGGATACAGTAAAACTTCAAAAGAATTTTGGATTAAATATTGAATACATTGATAAAGAAAAAGTAAAAG
>RDOE01000113.1 GCA_011364975.1 Promethearchaeota archaeon
ATTTTGCATTATTATATTTTGTTCTACAGTACTCTCTAACATTTCTTTCCATCCAATAAGGAAAGACTTCCAAACTTAAAATGTCAGCGTCATTTTCAGAAATATCATTCGGGTTAAGCTCTCGATCACAAATAGTTTTTAACTCAGGCCAAATTGCAGTTCCAATTAGCTCTGGATAAATGGGAATCCCCACTTCTTTTGAAGTTGTAGATCCTGCAATTAAGTGGTTATCATGAATAATGGGTTTTTTATTACTCATAATATAATTTACCGCCCCTGCTTGACGTAATTCAGGATTGAAGGGATTACCTTTCTTATCTACTTCAAATCCATTTTCTCTATGATATTCAGTCACCAATTTTGCCCTTTCCACACAAACAGCCGGTTTTAAAGCAAAGCGTCTATTTTTTAAATATTTTAAACGAGGGAAATCATCTAATGAATAATTTGCTAAATATGGATCTTCTAAAACTTGAACGCTGTCAATCTTACGATTTAAACTTACATTTAAGATTTTTCTACTTTTCTCCGCTTTATCGATGTCTTCGATAGGATAAATTAATCGATTTTCGGGACCTTTATAATCCTTAATTTTAGCCCCCATTACTAATGAAGTAAGATAGGAAAATTTAGTAAGATAGGACATATTTCCAATGTATCCCATTTCATTTGTAAGTAAATAATCGAGTGATTCTTCAGCGCTTTTATCATAAAGGTTAGCTAATGTCTCTTTATTTTTATAATAAATAATAATATTTGGATCGTCAATTTTGCCTTCAGTCACGGACATTTTCCCATCCTTAAAAACGACATATACATTAACTTTATCGTCTTTAGTGGTAAACTGGTATTTAGCATTAAATACAAATCCAGTTTTTTCATTATAGATTTCACGGCGCATTTTCCTTCGCGTATCGAATATCATTGCAAGAAGGTTTAATTGTTCCTTAAAATTTTCAATCTTTCTGTCAACTTCTAATTCATTCATTTGATTTCTCATATTTGTTTTATTTTAAGAAAAAAAAATGGGTTAATTATTTCTAGATTTAACAATTATTAAATATTAATTGATGTAGGTTTTTATTATTAATTTTAATTAGGAAATGGTTTAACATTATGTCGAATATAAATCAAAAATTAGAAGAATCATATGATGTTGTTGTGATTGGAGCAGTTTAACAGCTACAACGGAGCTTGCAAGACAAAGAATTAAGGTCTTATTAATAGAGCAACATAATCTGCCAGGAGGATTTGCTACTAGCTTTGTTAGGGGGAGATTTGAGTTCGAGCCATCACTCCATGAATTAGCTTCTTGGGGTCCAGATGATAATAAAGGGGGGATAAGAAATTTACTTGAGGAAAAATATGGATTAGATGCTGAATTTATTCCTGTTCCTGAAGCATATAGGTTAATTACAACACGAAAAGGTAAGAACATTGACATTATTATGCCATTTGGCATTGAAAATTTTATAAACGCAATTGAAAAAGTAGTGCCAGGAAGTAAAGAGGGATTAAAAAAATTTTTTGAGATTGCTGAGGAATGTGATGCTGCTTTTGATTACATTGGAAAAATGAAAGGAAAACCAGATCAATCCATTCTTTTCAAAGATTTTGCCAATTTTCTCAGAACAGCAGCATATTCTGCTTCTGAAGTTCAAACGGCATTAGATTTACCACAGAAAGCAATAGATATTATGAGTCCTTACTGGTGTTACCTTGGGCTTCCACTTAATCGTATCAATTTTACTATTTTCGCGCTTATGGTAAATAGTTATATAAAACGTGGAGCGTATATTCCAAAAAAACGCTCAAATGAGTTTACTTCAGCTTTAGATTTAAAGATTCGCGAATTAGGAGGTCAGATACTATATAACACTAGAGTAGAGAAAATTTTAGTTGAAAAAGGAAAGGTTATTGGTATAGAAACTTCAAAAGGAGACAAAATTAAAACCAATCATGTAATAGCAAATGTTTCTCCCACTTTAGTATATAATAAACTTATCTATCCAGAATCAGAAGTTCCATCTATTGCATATAGAGATGTTAATGCCAGGAAAATTGGACTTACTGGTTTTGTTGTCTATTTGGGATTAAATCGTTCGGCTGAAGAATTAGGACTTAGTGAATATAGTTATTTTATTATGGATACAATGGATACTGAAGAAATTTACGAATCTTGGAGTAAGTTGCAAGCACCACTTGGTCAGGCTACAGTTTGTCTCAATATTGCAAATCCTGATTGTTCCCCTCCTGGTACAACTATTTTATACATTACAACCTTATTTCGTCCCGAAGTATGGTTTAATGTAAGACAAGAAGAGTATGTCAATATTAAAAACAAAATTGCTGAAAAATTAATCATACAATTCGAAAAAGCGACAAATTCCAACTTGCGGAATCATATCGAAGAGATAGAAATAGCTACCCCCATTACTTTTGCGCGTTACACGAGAACTTATAATGGAGTTATATATGGCTACGAATTAGAATCGTGGGATTCGATATTGCCTCGATTAATGATGATGAATGAAGATAATTATATTAATGGTCTTGAATTTTGCGGAGGATTTTGGAGGAATGCTTATGGATATAGCTCAACTCTTGCATCAGGGAGTTTAGCTGCGAAGTTAACTTTGGCGAAGTTAATGAAAAGAGGTGATAAAAGTGAGTAAAAAAGAGAATAAGAAATTCATTATTACCGTTAACCCCAAAAGTCCAAGTAAAGATATTATTGCTTTTACTAAATTAGTAACTCAAAGGAAAAAAAGAATCGAAAACGCATCTAGTAAACCTATTACTTCCGACCCAATTAATGATCTTGCTCGAAGACTACATCCTGAGCGTTTAAATTTGATTATCAGCGAAATTAGAGATGAAACAAAATCTACTAAAACCTTTAAATTAATTGCAGATTCAGAATCAGGTACAAAAGATTTAGCTTATTTTCGAGCGGGCCAATATTTAAGTTTAAAAGTAGATGTTAATGGAGTAATTATTACACGACCCTATTCAATTTCCTCTTCTCCAAAAGAAGCATTAAAAGGTTATTACGAATTAACTATAAAGAAAGAGGAACTTGGCTTTTTAACTCATTATATTTGGGATAATTGGAAAGTTGGCACTAAAATAGGTAGTTCAGGTCCAGAAGGTTTTTTTTATTACGAACCACTCCGAGATTCAAAACAAATCGTAGGAATAGCAGGAGGATCAGGTATTACTCCGTTTAGATCAATTGCTAAATCTTTTATCGATGATAAAATTGATTCAAAGTTAACCATTCTTTATGGTAGTAGTGATCAAGAGGATATAATATATTTTGATGAGTTTAAAAAGATGGAAAAGCAACATCCTGAAAAGATTAAGGTAATTCATATTTTGAGTTGCGAAGAGGTTAGTATAGAGGGATGCGAACATGGTTTTATTACCGCTGATATTATAAAAAAATACTCTGATGAGTCAAATTCCTCATTCTTCATATGTGGACCTCAAATTATGTATGATTTTGTTGAAAAAGAGTTAAATAAATTGAAACTCCGAAAAAAGCAAATTCGCAGAGAAGCATTTGGTGAAATAAAAAATGTAACCAATTTTCCAGATTTCCCTCAAGAATTAGCTGAAAAAGTTTTCGAAGTGGAAGTTAGTATTGGAAATATAGTAAAGAAAATTCCTGCTTTTGCGAGAGAATCAGTTTTAGTTGCATTAGAAAGAGCAAATTTAGCACCTCCGTCAAAATGTCGTTCTGGAGAGTGCGGATTTTGTAGATCACATCTTATTTCTGGAAATATATATGTTAATCCAATTTCAGATTGGAGACGAGCAGCAGATAAGAAGTATAATTTTTTTCATCCTTGTGCATCGTATCCTATCTCAAATCTTAAAATTAGTGTTCCTAGATCTATTTCTTAGATTATTATTAAGAATCTTCTTTTTTTTCTTTTATTATAATGCATATTTTCAATAATTAAGTTTATTTTTTAATATTCCTTTTGAAATTTTAATCACGCAATATTTATTTAACGTTATATGGATATCAAACTTAAATTTGGAATTGCTACTATACTAATAATTTTATTTCAATCAAGTTTAAAATTATTGGGAGTTATTTTAACAGGCAGTCTTAGTTTCCTTTCTGAGACAGTGGATACACTAACAGACATTTTTTTTGTATCCCTAACAATGTATTCTTTATATATAAGTCAAAAACCTGCTGATTATGAACACATGTATGGGCATGCAAAAATTGATTCAATTGGAGCAATGATTCAAGGAGTGGTTTTAGTTATTCTTTACTCCTTTATAGTTTATTTAGCAATTCTAACTATCATAACTGCAACATATAGAGTTATGAATCCTGATATTGGCTTCTTTTTGTTAATTATATCATTTATCGTAAACTTAATTTTTTCAAGAATTCTAATTTGGCAAGGAAGAAAACGAAATAGCCTTACACTTAGGATCCAAGGTCTAAATTTATTCCAAGATTCACTTAGGGCAATAGTAGTTATAATTAATTTTCTATTTGCCATTTTTTTTGGTTTTAAGTTTTTTGATCCAATTTTCAGCCTTTTATTATCTCTATGGATAATATTTAGTTCAATTAAACTTTCAAAAGAAGGAATTGAAAATTTAATTGATGTTAATCCGATAAGTTCTCTAATTTTAGAAGAGATGCGTCAGAATATTTTCAATCTTGAGCATGTTAATGCTGTAGAGGATTTAAAGGTAAGAGTGAGTGGAAATCTTTTATTTTTAGAAATACATTTATCAGTTGAAGATCATATATCTATAGCTCATGCAGATGAAATAGATAAGGCGATACATGCTTTAAGTAAGAAAATCTTTTCATCCTATGATGTAGAATGTATTGTAGAAATGAATCCGTTAAGTGGTGAATCATCTTTAGGAGAAGAAATATTAAATTTACTCGGCTCGATGAAAAGTGAATTTAATGAGATTATAGAATTTCGAGATTTAAGCATCTTTAGGATTGAGAGCGACTATTTTCTTTCTTTAGCTATTCTTGTAGATGAAAATTTATCCCTTAAAGATGCTCATGATACAATTACTAAATTTGAAAACCAATTAAAAGAACAAGTCCCCTATATTTCCCGTATCATAACCCATATAGAATCAGAGACAAGGATTAAGAAAATGGTAGGTGATCAATTAATATGTACTCCAATTGAACCGGAAAGAAAGAAAGAAATCCAAACGATAATTGAAAAAGAATTAAAAAAAGTTCCCGAAGTTAAGGGTTATCATGGATTGGAATTTTGGACGGCTTTAGATTTTTGCGTACTTGAACTACACGTTTTTTTTGATGGCTTTTTAAATATCTCATTAGTTCATAACATAATAACTAATTTAGAAAAACAATTAAAACATATTCTTAAGAATGAAAATCTAACTGAAATTATTCTTCATTCTGAGCCGATGCAAGGCAGAACTGATGGAATTATTTTTTAGTCTGAGATTAAAATGCAAATTTATAGTTGTATAAACTTAATTCTTGTTGCATTATTTTAATATCTTCTTGAACGCTCTTGGTTAATGGAATACCCGTTTCTAACCTTTCTTGTGTGTCAATATATTCTTTTTCACCAGCGGTATAAATCCTTTCTGCTCCCGGAGCCTTTTTGGAGCTACGTAGCTCACGCATTATATTTCCTGTAATATTTTGAAATCTATCTAATGGTATAAAGTTCTTTATATTAATTGCTAAAAAGAAATGTCCAACTTTAAGTTTTAGTTGCCCATTTTCCATAACTCCTGCAGTATCTTTAAGATATACTCCATCTTGAAGTGCTGCTGATAAGATTTCTGCAAATGTTGCATACCCATAACCTTTATACCCAGATGTAGACTCACCTTTGCCACCCAAAGGTAAAAGTGCGGCGGTTCTTTCCCCTAAATCATGCAATACTCCCTCAGGGTCAGTCTCACTATTTCCATCTTTTGTTATAATTACACCATTAGGCAATGGTTTATGAATACGATTATAAACTTCTACTTTTCCTCTCTGAATTATGGATGTAGCACAATCTATTATAAAGGGAAATTCTTCATCAGTAGGAGCACCATATGTCAATGGGTTTGTTCCAAGCATCGGTTCTACTCCAAAGGTTGGAGGAACTGCAGGTCGAGCATTAGTTGTTGTAAAACCAATCATTCCTTCTCTTATTGCCATTAGAGAATAATAGCCTGCAAATCCAAAATGAGTAGAGTTTCTGACAGCTACTGCCCCCACCCCGAACTTTCTAGCTTTCTCTATTGCTAATTTCATGGCTTTATATCCAATTATTTGTCCCATACCACATTTTCCATCAATAACTGCTGTTGCGCCTTCATCCTTAATAATTTCTATATCCGTTTTAGGATTATATATGCCTTGTTTTATTCTTTCGTAGTACATTCTGCATCGCTGAATGCCATGTGAATCGATACCTCTTAAATCAGATGATATTAATACGTCCGCTATAATTTCTGCATCCTTCGATGGAACTTTTAATTTTATAAATACATCTCTTACAAAGCTTTTAAGAATGGCAGCATCTAGGAAAATTAAATTATCTGAGATAGATTGGTCTGTTTTAGTTGGTTTAACCGATACTTTTTCAACCATTTTAATTCTCAAAAGTTAAGTGATATATTTCTTTAGATATTGTCCTATTTAATTAAAATCATATTTAATATAAGTTTAAAATTAGTGAAATAAACAAGATTAAACAGAATATTAAAAATATTTAAGGAAAAATTAAATTAATAATTTGGACATGGTTATTCAAATTCGAATTTATAGTTATTTAAACCTAACTCGTTCTTCATTATTATTATATCTTCTTGTAAGCTCTTATTTAATGGGATGCCTATATTATCACGTTCTTTTTCAGCAATATATTCTTTTTCACCTGCTGTATAAATCCTTTCTTCACCGGGTACTTTTTGAGAACTCCGTAAACCTCTCATTATGTTTCCAGCAGTATTTTTAAATGCATTTAATCCCGCAAAATTTTCAATATTGATTGCCAGAAAAAAGTGCCCTACTTTTAATCTTTTCTTACCATTCTCTACAAGACCTAAAGTATCTCTTAAATAAATACCATCTTGTAACGCAGCAGATAGTAATTCGACTAATGTTGCATATCCATACCCTTTATAACCTGCTGTATCCTCCCCCTTACCTCCAAGTGGAAGAAGGGCTGCCTTTCCTTGCAACATTTGTTCTAAAACTTTACCAGGGTTAGTCATAGTCTCTCCTTTATCATTAATTACAGTATTTTCAGGTAATTTTTTATTTATTCGATCATAAACCTCCACTTTTCCTCTCTGTATAATTGATGTAGCACAATCTATAAGAAAAGGAAATTCTTCATCAGTAGGTGCTCCCACTGTCAATGGATTTGTCCCAAGCAAAGGTTCAACTCCAAAAGTAGGAGGAATTGAAGGTCTTGCATTGGTCACAGTTAAACCAATCATTCCTTCTTTTATTGCCATTAGACTATAAAAACCTGCGATGCCAAAATGTGTGGAATTACGCACAGCAACAGCACCCAAACCATACTTCTTTGCTTTTTCTATTGCTGTTTTCATAGCTTTATACGCTATAACATGACCCATCCCACAATTACCATCCCATAATGCTGTGGTAGGCCCATCCTTAATTATATCAATTTTTGTATTTACTTCATATATACCTTGCTTAATTCTGTCGTAATACATTTTACATCGTTGTACACCATGGGATTCAATTCCTCTTAAATCAGAAGTAATTAACACCTCAGCAATGATTTTTGCATCTTCTTTAGGTACGCCAAGATTAGAAAAAACGTCACACATAAAGTTTTCAAGCCTATCTGCTTTAATATATACTATTTCTTCTTTCATTCTTCTCATCTTTTTGGATTTAAAATATATTATGATAACTAATTTTCATTTTGACATAAACTTTAAGATAATATTAGCATATCATGTTATTTTTTGAATTGCGTTTTGATTTATAAGTTTATGATCTTAAATGATATGAAAACTAAAGTGGAAGGCAAATTTTTCAAAGAAGTCATTATAGATGATGATGGCGGTGAATTTACTTACGTTTTTCCCGATACAAAAGAATTTATCAATATTTTGAGACGTAATGTAAATAGAAAAATAGAATAAACTACAAAAATATTTTTTTTTATTTTGTTTAAAGGTTAAATTGAACATTAGATTTTTATTTATAAGTTCATTTTCACAAAAAGATAAGGGAAATCGCTCCTATTCAAATGAGTTGGAAATAGTAAAAATATACGAGTTTGAATACTACCCTTATGAAAAAATAGAGTGAAATATGAAATGAATTCTTATGATATAGTTATTGTAGGCGCCGGAACATCAAGTGCAATTGCTGCCCGATTTGCTGCGTCAAATGGATTGAAGGTATGCTTAATTGATGCAAATAAGAGAGGGGAGATCGGTAATAAAGTGTGCGGAGATGTGGTTTTAGCTACTATTTTTGATTTTTTAAAGATCCATCCCCCTCAAGGAAACGAAATACTGAGCATGAAGAAAATTATCAAGTTTTATGGCTCGAATCTTCAACATCATCTTACAATTAAAATGCCCATTTACTTGGTTGATAGATTACGATTTGGACAAAAATTGTTGAAGGATGCACTTGATTCAGGAGTAACAGAATTTTTAGATGCCTCTAAGGTCATGGATCTGACTTATAAAAATGGTAACGTTAATGGAGTTATGGTTAGATTAAAATCTAGGGAAAAAGTGACCATAAACGCTAAAATTGTAATTGATGGCAGTGGAGCTCATTCTATTGTACGGAAAAAAATCAAAAGCGATATTATACAAAATGAAATCTCAAAAGATGATTTGGTTATTTGTTATCGGGAAATCATTCATTTTAAAGACGATTTGCCTCCAAACATGCCCACAAATTCTTTAACTGTGGTGCTTGATCCCGATAATGTTCCTGGAGGCTATTTCTGGTACTTTCCCAAATCAGACACAGTAGCCAACCTAGGGGTAGGTGTTTTCTTGCATCGAAAAAGTGATTTAAAGCACATTTATCGGGATTTTGTTTTAAATAAATTTTTAGGCACAAGGGATTATAAAATATTATCGTCAAAAGGAGATATCGTTCCTATAAGAAGACCTCTGCCTTCATGTGCTGACAATGGTATCATGTTTATAGGAGATGCAGGGTGCCATGTCAATACATCTAGCGGTGGAGGAATTCATACCGGAATGAAAGCTGGTTATTATGCTGCCGCGATTGCTAAAAAAGCAGTTGAAGCTGAGGATTATTCATTACGTCAATTATGGGAATACAATTGTCTTCTGATGAAGGATTTTGGGATAGGACACGCAACTAATGATATTGCTCGACTTCTCATGCAGCACACCACAACAAATGATTTTAATTATATAGTGAAAAAGAAATTAATTGATGATAGTGAGCTTACTCAAATGTATTATGGTAAAATAATTACCCCATCGATTAAAC
>RDOE01000114.1 GCA_011364975.1 Promethearchaeota archaeon
CAACCCAACAGTATGGGCTTCTTTTTCAATTTTTTTTATAGCGTCAATTAATAATCTCTCATGTGCTATATCTTCTCCTTTTAACCAAATACGTCCATTTTGTGTTACAAAAATATTGCATCCGGTTAAATTTTTTAAATTTTTTATCATTGATCCATTCCGACCTATAACCCGGGGAATTTTTGGAGGATCAATAGATATTACTAATCCATCTTTTCTTCTCCCTAAATATTTGCCTACTGTAGCCAATTTGATATTTTTCTGCTGAAGCTTCGGAATTATCAGTATGGCCTCCTCGAATTCTAATCCTGCTTCTCTTAATTGTATTTTTTGGTTTTAGCATTCCAAGCTCTCTTGCATTAATATCACACTTATATCTAACAGGATTCTTATCAACAACCAATGCAATTACTTTATCTCCTGTTCGTGGTGTATAAAACCCCTTTAATGGTATTACATTAATGTAATTCTTTTTAACCTGCTTTAGGCCTATATTAAGAGAAATAATTTTAGTTTTTTCTCTATTTAAGATTGTTCCTCTTCCTGGAAGGAAATTATTCACATCCTCAGTTAATACTTCTCCAGGAGCTACAAGATCTCTTGCATATTCTTCAATATCAAAGTCATCTTCGAGATCCTCTTCATCAGACTCAATATCATCCAAATCTTCATTGTCATCTTCTTCCAATTCTTCTTCATCCACTTTATCTTGATTTGAATTCTCATTTAACTCATCTTCTTCATTTTCCATATTTCTATAATCACACTCAGATCTTTATTTTATATATGCCTAACCAACAAAAATAATGTAAGCAGAGATTATTTAAAAATTTAGTTAGATTTCAACAATTTTGTCTGAACTCGTCCGTGTGTTAATTTATTGAGCTTATCTAATAGCTCCATTTGTAATCCTGCCGGTAAATCTACAACAGAAACCCAGGATCCATCAGATTGCCATTCTTCTCTTTTAATTTGTGCTAATTGAGCAACAATATTATATCCTTTTGCTGTAAAAGCGGAAGGAATTTTAATTGCCATTTCAACTTGCTCCATTCGAATAGGTATAATAGCTCTTATTTGTTTAACTATATCTTCGACTTGTTCTTCAGCATTTTTCATTAAATCAATTTTAATTTTAGCCTCTTCGATTGCTTTTTCAATTCTTTGATATGGGTGAGGTTTTTTATTCTGAGGATTTATCGCATTTTTAGAAATTATGGTAATTATTTGCTTGAGTTTCTTTTCTCTTTCCTCTTCTCTCTGTGTTTTTGTCCATTGAATCTCTCCTTCTAATAAGATATGACAAGCAATCACTCTACCATCTGTTGTGTCGAATACAGCTTCCATGTCGCCATCTGTTGCTTTTTTACCGCGACGTAAATCTTCAAAAACTGTAAAACTTTCAAATATTAAATCAATAGAGATATCAGGATTTTCTAATAATTCTTGGGTGCTCAATCTAGTCTTTTCCTTACCTTCTTTTAATCTTCTATTTATCTCTTCCCGGATAAATTTTTTAGCATCCCAAGCTCGTTCTGGATCGAGAAGCATTTCAAAGCTTCTTCCTTCCTTCTCAATACGTCCAATGATAAAGCCACCTAAATTTATTCTTGCTCTGTCAATCATAAGGATTTATCTTTGACTATTTTAATTGGATTTTTGCAATAAATTATTTTATCTTCCTTCTATTATTGAATAAATCTTATTAGAGAGAGACTCGAAAGAATTTTTAAAGGGAAAATTAAATTTTATTTAGTAATTCTTCCTTTTCTTGTAAATCTAATAACTTAAATTTTCTATCATCTTTTAAAATTAGAGCAACATCACAGGAGTTTTTATTTAAATTATCACCCATCAATGATTTTAAGGTTTGTAAGGGTAATAGTGTTAATTCCTCATCATTCATTTCTTCTTTATAGTGTTCTTCAAGGTAGGTTCTTGCTTCAGTTGCTCCAGAGCCTATTGCGAATGCTTTATAACCCCACATAGCACCACTTGGATCAGTCAAATATAAGGAAGTCTTTCCATCTGGATCAATCCCAGCAATAAGAAGACTCACCCCAAAAGGTCTTACACCTGCATTCTGGGTAAATAATTGTAAATATTCGCATATATTTAATGTGCTATCTTTTACCGTAATTTTTTCATCATAATTTAAAAGATTAACTTGAGCTTGTACTCTTGCTCTATCTACTAATACTCTCGCATCAGCAGTTAATCCGGCGATTGCGACCCCGACATGGTCATCAATTTTAAAAATCTTTTCTGAACCTATTACCTCTTGAAGTTCAGAACTTTTCTTTTCAACGGCAAACACAACAGAATCCTTATTTCGACAACAAATTGCCGTTGTTCCTCTTCGTACGGCTTCTATCGCATATTCAACCTGAAAAAGACGACCCTCAGGGGAAAATTGGGTAATCGCCATATCATATCCTCTTCCTTGCTGTGAGAAAATCTTCCATCAGCCTCCTTAATTTATTCAAAAATATTATTAAAATCTATAGAGAGTTATTTAATACCTGAACTCTATTTGAATTTTTAATTTTTAATTAAATATTGTTTACATTATTTTTTTCTGATTAAAAAGAAGTAATAAATAATTCAATTTATATTTTTTTTTAATTTTTTAAAAAGATGAGAATTTAACGTTATTTAAAATGGTTTTACAAACACTTTTTATTTAAATAGAACGAAAAAAAGAGGAGGCTTGGTCGATATCAGTTTAACATAGATTTATCTTAAACTTTTTAGCTCCAGGCTACTTTATTGATATGGATGGACCATTCTAATATGATCAATCCCTCATCTCTTGTGTGAGCAATTAAATAATCGCCCTTTTTTGTTATGGATCCTACAATATTACCCTTTCCACCCGTGATATTTTTAGCCGCTAATTGAAGATCATCATTTTTTAAGATCGCATATCTTTGATTTTGAAACATTATGGATGGTTCCTTTTGCCTCCAGGACAGAAGAATAGCTTTAGCTTCTTCATTTGTCAAAGGAAATTCTGAAGATTTGAATATAATATCACCATCCTTATCTAATACGAAGATCTCCTCTACTCCTTCATATCTATTTAGTTCATTTACTAAATAGTTAAATCTTTCTCTTTCCATCTCTTACTATATAAAATAAATAATTTATTTAATGATAAAAGTTTTTGAATTTAAATTTATATTAAGGCAAAATTGTAATTTATCATTCATAGAGCAAATAATATATTAGTCCTATCATTTTCAACTATCGGAAAAGCAAAAATAGGAATGAAAATGGTAAAAACTTTTGTCCTTTATGATAAAATCTACAATATCTCCACTGAAAATCAAAAAAATCTCATAATCAAAAGATATTTCAAATATTTAAATCAACTTTGTCAAAGTTTTCCAAATACTAAAATTAAATTTAAGAAGTTACGAGAATTTGATAAACGAATTGAAGTTGAAATTATCGGTCCGGAAGAAGTATTTATTTTCAATTTGTTAAAAAAAGAAATCGGAACGATTAATAATTTTGAGGATATTAATCCTAATAAAATAGTCAAAGGAACCCTTATTGATGTGGGTAAAGTAGGGTTTGGAATTTTCGTAGATTGTGCTATTTTAAATCCTCAAACTGATGTTTTAATCAATCTTCATTCACTACGAGAACAATTGTGTAGTAATAAAGAAAAATCCCTCAAGGAAATTATAAAAATATATGATTTTATTGATAATTTCCCTATATGGGTTAAAATTGTTTCAATTGATAAAGAAAAGCAACAAGTTCAAGGTATTTTAGATGATCTAACCTTAGATTTCTATAAAAAATTAATTAAAGAAGGGCTTGAAGCTGTTTTTTTGACAGGTGAAACAAAAGGACAATTTAAAAAAGCATTGATTAGAAGAGGTCATTTACGAGATATAGTCTCAATTGAACGATATGGATTTTTAGAAAATGTGGTAATCTTAAAAGAAGGCACTAACGCTCCAGGAATTATCGCT
The DNA here is from genome assembly GCA_011364975.1 of Promethearchaeota archaeon. Lineage (GTDB taxonomy): Archaea > Asgardarchaeota > Lokiarchaeia > Sigyniarchaeales > SOKP01 > SOKP01. The sequence continues at coordinate 3,987 of RDOE01000114.1, forward strand.
AATATTGGAAAGTACCTTAAAAACTGCAAAATGAGTGCTATTAGACCAGAAAAGTTTAAAAATTTCTTTAATTTTGAAGGAGTAGATAGTGGGCCTGCGGAGGTTTGAACTCCGGATCTTCTCGGTGTATTCTCGAATGCAACATGATTCATATCACATAAGCGAGACGTCATTACCACTAGACCACAGGCCCATGAAGATTAAACCCAATTAATAGCGCAATCGGTGGGATTTGAACCCACGAGTCCAATCGGACACCGGTTTAGCAGACCAGCGCTTTTGGCACGCTTTAACGCTCTACCACGCTAAGCGACGATTGCTCATTGTACTTAACAACTTAAAGGGATCTATTTTACTTATAAAAATTTAAAATTTTAATACTTTACCATTAGAATTTGTTTTTCGTATTAGTCTTGTGAATTATAATAATAAGAAAAAATGAAAAAGTATCTAGTAGCTTAATTAAGTTTTTTTTTATTCCTTCTGCTAACTCTTACTAAGTTTTCCAAATACCACCACATAATTCCAATAGGTATACAAACCGCCCAGTTGATAAAAACATAGCCAAGACAGACCCAATAATTACCCGTATTAATTCCAAATATACTAGCACAGTAATGATCTCCATATATTGATATAACTATGGCAAAATAAAGAATTTGTGTAAGTAAAATATGATAGGTTGACTTTGAAATATACTTTATTCCTTTAGAGAGGCGGGTATTACTCTTGTTAGGCAATATTTTTAAAGCTAATAAAACAAGCATTGCTGAATAGGGAAATACGAATAAATGATAATCTCCTGCCATAAAGGGAAATCGATAACCAAAAAATGTATGTTGAATTAAGTAATAAAGACTAAATGGAGCAAGAATCCATATAAGTAGATTTTGTTTAGCAAAGATATCAGGTTTTCTTGAAAGCCACATTCCTAAACCAATGGCAGAAAGCATTGAAAAGGGGGTGAGCGCAATAGTCATTCTAACAAAGAGCCAAGTATAATAGTTGTCCCAGCTTGTAAATGGGTCTTGGTGAAACCCAAAATATAGAAATAAGTAAACTGCCAGTTCAATTAGGTAGCAGAGTATAAGAGTTGTGATTCTCCATATAAATTTCCCTGAAAAACCTTTGTATAATAAAGGCATTATGATAATGCTTATGAAAATTACAGGAATAAACCAATTACCTGGTCCCCAAAAGGGTAATATTCCTAAGAATAAATGTTGGGGGAAAAAAGAGTCCTCGTATTGATTAAAGGCATTAAAACCTTCTAAAATAAAGCCAATTGCAGAAGAAAAAATGTAAAGGATAATAAAAGGCCAAATATATCTCCAAAACTTCTTCTTAAAATAATGCTTTGAATAAAGTTTTTTTAACGATTTTTCTCCAGTACGTTGAAATGAAAGCCCCATGTTAAAGCCCATTATAACTAGAAAAACAGGAATAGAGATACGTTCCCATAATCCTACGCCCATATAATTTTTATAACTCCAAGGTACTGTGTGATCAAAAATTACCAACAAGATCATTATTGCTTTTAAAAAATCTATTTGGAAGTATTCTTTATTATTAACTTCAATTCTTTCATTTTGGATGAAATTAGTATATTCTTCTTCCATCTTAAATCCCAAATTCCCGCTAAAAATAGTTTTTAATTAATAAATTTAAATTTCTGAGGGATTGTATCTATTTAAGTTTTACTCTAAATTTGTTTTGTAAAGGGGGTTAAGCATGAAGAGAAAAAATAATAGAAGCAAAATTAATAACTCATTATTCTGAAATTATCTCAAAAACCATCTTTTCGATTATTGGTTTTTTTGTATAACGTTTATCGTAATACCAACCTACAAGATGGGGTTTCAATTCTTTTTCAGGAAGATTTGGTACGATAATTATCATTACTCCATTGGAGAGATATTTAAGAATTCTTTTATCAATCTGGTGTAATTTTTCATTTCCAGAAGGGTGTGTATGAGCTTGCCAAACGATATCTACTGTCATCTCTTGTTTAAATTTACGCATATTATAGATTTTGGATTTTTTATATCGCATCCAACTCCTGGGCTTCACATGAGCTTTTGTTTTTCTAAGATCGGGATTAACAATGAATTTATTAACAATACCAAAATTCTCTTTACGATCAGCAAAAATCCAATAATGTTCAATCATGGGATATGCTTCCGCAGCTTTTTGAGTAAGCTCATTAAAAAGACGCTGAGGAATTAAATATCTAAAATCTTTTGTTCCGCTCATATTTATATCATCTCAAGCTGGTGTCAATGAAGCATAAAATTTATATTTTTCCTTAATCCTTAGACTTAGAGAAGCAAATTTAGAATCAAAATAAAAAAAGATTTATTTTATGTGAAATAATCTCTTTTATTGACAATAACTATTTGAGAATATTAAGGTTATTGTTGTACAGAAGTGGATTAGATAGATAACTCGGTGAATTATCTACTAAAAAGTAAACGATAAAGAAGAAGATAAGCAGATGTAGCCTAGTTGGTAAGACGCCAGCCTTGAGAAGGATTCCCTATCGAGTAAGCTGGTGCGCGTAAGCGCTCGGGGGTTCGAGTCCCTCCATCTGCGTATTTTTTACAATGGAAATATGGAAGTCACGGGCTATTGGCGCAGTCAGGTAGCGCAACCGGCTCTTAATAAAGGAGGAAATATCCTTTCTAAAGAGATACCGGAAGGCCGAGGGTTCAATTCCCTCATAGCCCGCTATTTTTATTAGTTATTCAAGATATTTAAACAAACTTTCAAAATCAGAAAAATCAAACGGCTTTAAAATATATCCATCGGCTTTAACTTCTTTCATATGTTTTTCGACTTCAGAACCGGGTATTGCGGTTAATAGAAAAATAGGGATGTTCTTTAATCGTTGATTATTTTTAATTTTTTTACATATTTCGTATCCACTGTAATCAGGTAAAATAATATCTAATAACACTAATTTAGGTGGATTACTTACTAATTCTTCTAATCCCTTTGTACCGCTTACAACTCCCTTACAGGTGATATTTTTACTATCAAAATAACTTGTTAAAAGTCGTATAGTTGCTAAATCATCTTCAATTAAAAGAATATCATATTGAGAACTTTCGGTTTGAATATTGTCTAAAATATTCACGATCTTATTTTCAAGAAGAATAGATTGTTCAAAGATATTTTCAATGGTTTCTAATACATCTTCTTCTAATTCTTCCTTATAATTTTCAAGTAATAGTTGAGAAAATCCTTTTATTGAGGTTAAAGGTTCTTTAAGTGCATGGGATATGTTTGTTAAAGTTTTATTGTCAACCTTTAGAAGATCTTCAGTTAAAAAGCTTGATTTTTGCTTTATGAAAAAATTAACGCTGTCTCGTATAAGTTTTGAGATGGTACGGTAACTGTCTTTATGTGAGTCAATAAATTCTTGCCACTCCTCTTTTGTAGTGTCTTCAACGTAAAGAGAGATACGTTCTTTCTCGCGATCATAAATAGTTTCTCCTTTCAACCATTTTTTAAAACCTTCTGTTATCGAGCCTCGCCACACAGGGTATTTATTGGTCTCTTCTTGATATTGTTCCATGTATTCTTTAATTTTATCGTCATTTAAGTCTAAGTTTTCAATTTCTTCATCGCTTAAATGAGGACTTGAATCATTATTATGATTATCAAGATTTTTTTCGGGTATAATTTTCACCATTTTTAGAAGTTTTAGCACTTATCATTTTAGATTTTGTAGCAAAATTTTATTTATTTATACAAAATCATCAATTGTGATAAAATTCTTGGCAATTTAAAAAATATTTTATAATTTTGTTAATAAAAACGGATTCAAATTGTTTTATAATAAAAGTAGGAAGAGGAATTAATATAAATTAGTGTCGATGGATTTTAACTTTGAATCCATCATTTGGCTTTTCCATTTAATATTTCAAACACTACCTCAAAATCTGAAAAATTGAAAGGTTTTAGAATGTAACCATCGGCTCTAGTTTCTTGAAGGTGCTTTTCAACTTCTGAGGCGGAAATGGCGGTCAAGAAATAAACGGGTATTTTTTTATATTCATTATCGGTTTTTATAGTCTTACAAATGTCATACCCACTTAAGTCTGGTAAAATAATATCTAATAATATAACTTTAGGATTGCCTCTTTTAAGTTCTTCTAGACCTTTTGCCCCACTGATGACCCCTTTACAGTTAAATTTTTTACTTTGAAAATAACTGGTTATTAGTCTTATTGTAGCTAAATCATCTTCAACTAGTAAAATATCATAGCTGTTAGATTCAGTTTTAATATTATCTAAAAAATTCTTGATAATATTTTCTAATAAATTACTTTGATCAAAAATATTTTTTATCGTATCTTTAACATGATCGCTCAGTTTAGCTTTATAGTCATCACTTTCAAGTAGTAACTGAGAATATCCTTTGATCGAAGTTAACGGTTCTTTAAGTGCGTGAGAGATATTAGATATTGTATCGGGATTTAGTTTTGATAATTCAGTAGAGGTTTTATTTGAAGCTTCAATAAAGGCATTGACTCCCTGCCGAATTAATTCCGAAAACGTAGGGAAATCATCCTTGTTCGTATTTATAAAATCTTGCCATTCTTCTTTTGTATCATCTGCAACATACAAGGAAATTCTTTCTTTATCCCGAGTATATATTTTCTCTCCTTTCAACCATCTCTTAAACTCTTTAGTAATCGTTTCTCTCCAGATCGCATATTTTCCTGTTTGCTGTTCATATTTTTTCATTAAATATTTGGCTTTTTCACTAGATAAGTTAAGTTTTTCTATATCCTCATCTGTCATATGAGGTTGTTCTTGATTTTTTTCTCTTTTGCTCTCTGAATCTTGGTCCTTGTCATCATCTGGCTCTTGCTCTGATAACATTTCTTTATCCTCTTTAGCTTCCTCGGACTTTTTCTGATTCGCCGGCATTCATCGATCACCTAGAGTTGGATATTAAAGAAAATTTTGTTTCCTACTAACCAATAATTATACCAAAAATATGATGAAAGAATTTTTATTTAATATTTTGTAAAAAGAAAGAATAATCCTAGTATCCATAATATTATAATAAAAATCCCATGAAAATCTCTCAAAAAAAGACTAATCTATATCAAGAAATTAAACAATAAAATCTGTTTGCAGTTTAGAGACATTA
>RDOE01000011.1 GCA_011364975.1 Promethearchaeota archaeon
AATTCTTTATAACCTATATTATTAGATAAAAAGTATTATGGTTCTGAGCTAATTAATTTTTAAAATCCCAAATTGGTTTACTTTAGAATTTAATTAGTAATTTCTTCTTTTCGATAATCCACACGTGGGAGTTGTGTTATGTCATAAGGAAGGGGCGCATCATCTGGTATGGGATCAATATAAAAATAGCGAAAATTCGCATTCTGCATCCTACAGGAGGTAACACGATGTTTATAAGCAGGATGATGGATCATTATTTTCCAAATTTTTTTCAAAGGCATATCTCGAATATTCCCAAAAGATAAAGGGGTAAAATCACAGGGAGATACTTCCCCATATGCTGAAATGTAATATTGAATATATGCTGCTAAGCATCCAACACCTGCAAGATAAGATTCAATAGAATTTTGCCAAGATTGTGAAGAGAGTGGAGGAATAATTTGGTTTTTATTAATATAAGAAGAATATTCACGAATTTCTTCACGTTGGTCCATTGTTAGAAGTTCACTCGTATCTTTCAAAATTTTTCCTGTTGGAACTCCATCAAATAACATTACATTATGTAATCCCAGTCTTTTTGCGAGTTCATGAATTTCTTTATACTTACCCTGTTTAGTAGAGGATTGAGTAGCATAAGATGAAAATCCAACAAATATTCCTTTCTCTTTCGCCAGCTTTATTCCATTTATTGCTATTTCAAAAAGACCTGCTACACCTCTTAACTTGTTGTGCTCGTCTGGAACTGGACTATCGATGCTTACGAAGAGTGAGTATAATCCCGCTTTAGATAATTTATCTACATTATCTTGAGTAAGAAGTAGACCATTAGTGAAAAGTATCGGAACTGACTTTTTCTGATTAACATAAGAGATCAGATCAAAAATATCTTCGCGTAATAAAGGTTCCCCACCTGTAAAAGCTATGATTGATACACCCAGCTTTTGACTTTCTTCAATCACTTTTTTTGCTTCTTCGGTACTTAATTCGGTAATACCTGCTTTTTTATGCTTTCCTGCACTACAATGAACACAATTACATTGACATTTATAAGTAACCGCAAATGTCATTGCAATAGGTCGCGCATGTCTCAGTATTCTTCCCCTAATCACATTCTTAATGGCTCGGAACATAGCTCGGCTGCCTACAGGAGGGGAAAATGTATTCGCTACTCTATTTCCATGCCATTGTCCCAAATTATAATTTTTATAAAATTTAGTCTGGGCAATAAGCATAGTTATTAGGCGAAACCTATTTACGATTGGGTTCAAAAATCCAGTACCCACAATTTCTCCATTATCAAGCTTTTTATAACTCACCAATCGCTTCCCAAAAAGTTGCCAAATTATGCGTTCTCTTACCATTTTAAAACTTCAGTACTTTCTTTACTTTTATTATGTATACTTTGTATAATTGATTTGATCTATTTCATCTTTCCGATAATTAATATATGGAAGTTTAATTCCTTTTTTTGTCCTTATTTTATAATTTTTATACCAAAATCATAGCATAATGTTTTAATTCTATTATTCACTATTTCAACGCGGACCATTTGGGGTGGTTCGAAGTCCCATGCTGGACGGACCGTAAAATCCTCATAGCGGAAATTGCCTGAATTCAGGTTTCATGAGTATTGGTATCCATTATTATGTCTCGTCGAAGCGTCACCCTGATCGGTGGGCGCTTGAGCAGTATATTCTGTAGGGAATATACAAGCCCGTAATTACAAACCCGGTCAGGCCCGGGAGGGAGCAACCGTAAGTAGAGGTGCTTACGCTTTCAGGTGCTTGGCGTGGAGAGGTGTAATATCATTGGTCATATCAGTAGGATTGAAATCGAGGTTCAGGTTTTTAAAAAAAAAAGTTTAATAAACTCAATATTCTTTTGTTTTTACTTTTAGAAGATATTCACAGTGAGAATTACTGTTTGTTAAAATGCACTTATTTATTTCAGCATCAAAAGAGTATTCTGGAAATAAATTAGTGAGGAAACTCTTAGTATAGGGAAAACAGATGCTATTGTGAATCGTTTCCGCCTGATTAGGATTTTTTTTTCCTCCTATAGGACAAAATTTATTAGAATGCTTGATTTTGACGGAAATTGTTGATGCGTCAATATAGTTTACTTTAGTCGTTGCACCTAAAGCGTTATATGCAGTTTTTAATGCTAAATCTAAATCCTTTATCCCTTTTCTTTTATAAATTCCCGCTAATTTAGCCCCTAATTTAGTACTTACTGCTCTCGGTAGATTTTCTCCTCCAACTTCAATCATCTCATTAATATAAGCATGGAAGAATTTTAATGTATCTTTAACCATAAAATAAAACCAATCATAAGGTAGTGATAAATGTTAATTTTCAATTATATATTGATTATATTAACTTATTTATGACTATAAAGAAATAGGAAACTAATATCTCTATATTATTTTAAAATCAAAGATTAAAATAAAAAAATAGATTGAATAAGGTTATTAAGTATTTTTTATTGAGAATCGAAGAAGTTTATCCTTATCCTCTTCAGCGTATTCAATACCAATTCTTTTGTTAAAAATAATAGTGTTTTTATCTATTTGTTCTCCTTGAGTAAAAAAAAGAGTTGAATCTGAAGAAATAGAATCCGTTCCATTAAATTCATCCTTTGTGATATTAAGTCCCATACATAATTTACTTGGTCCATCTATAAGATTTTTATAATTCTTTCCAATTTTAACGTTTCTTAACTCTTTCATTACTTCTATGCCAAATATTGGATAAAGTTTTCGAATAAACACCGCACAAGGTATACCTTCCGGCTCTGTAATTACATTAAGACAATAATACTTACCATAGATATAATAAACATAAATTGTACCTGGTTGCATGTACATAATTTTTGTTTTCTCGGTCTTTTTATTGTTATAACAATGGCTTGCTTTATCTATTGTGCCTAAATATGCTTCGACTTCGATTATTTTTCCAATAATTACATCATTATTTATAAGTCTTACAATATATTTTCCTAATAACTCTTTAGCAACTGTGATTGTATTTCTGTTAAAAAAGGCCCTAGTCAATCTTTTTGGAATATCCATAATTTAAGGTTTTTAAGAATTTATTAAATTAATTAGTGTCCTTATATTATATTTAATATTCACTTTTGAGGAATATTAGGAGAAATTTGAAACTTATGGGATAATATTGAAAGCACCTGAGAGAATTTTAAAATCAATCAATCATGAGGAGCCAGATAAGGTTCCTGTTTTCGAAACTGCTTTTACTAATAATACAATTATGAAGTATTATGGAGTAAATGTATCAACAGGGAGAGGGTATAAAATATATTATGAATTCTTAAGAAATGTTGGAATAGATTTAGTCTTGAGTTTAGTGTCATTATTTCCCCGTAAATTTCTAAAGCGAGGGGAGGGTTTCATTGATGAATATGGAAGAGTTATGAAATTCGAGAAGTATAAAGATGGTACTCAATTAACAACTTATGTTGGAGGACACTTTAAAACATTTGAAGAATATGAAAGTTGGGAACAACCAGATCCGAACTTAAACACAAGGTTAGAGCAATTTTTTGATGGAAGGAAGATTCAAAATGAGTTAAATGACGAAGTCTTTTCGATTCCCGCAACGGGTTCTCTAATGGAATGTACATGGGAAAGTTTTGGCTTAGAAACTTTTTCAAGATTATTGGCTAAGAAGCAACAAATAAAGAAGATCTTTGATGATCGGGGGAAATTTACTCTTGAAATGGTTAAAATTTTAGCTGAAAATGATGCTAAGATAGTCTTATTATGGGATGATTATGGATTTAAAAACGGATTGTTCATGAGACCAAGTCTTTACCGAGAATATATCTTTCCATGGCTTAAAAGAATTTGTGAAGCAGCACATAAACACGATTGTAAAATAATGCTTCACTCAGATGGAGACTTGATGGAGATTTTCGAGGATATTGTTAAGGCAGGGGTAGATGTTATTAATCCAGTGGAATCAACAACAGCAAATCCAGAATATGATATATTCAAATTAAATGAAAAATATGGAGATAAGATAACCTTTTCTGGAAATTTAAGCCCAATCTTACTTGCGATTGGTGAAATTCATGAGATTGAGGAGTATGCCAAACGATTAATTCGAGAATTAGCCCCTGGAGGGGGTTATATATTCGGGTCAGGCCATAGTATTAATCCGGCTGTCACTATCGACAGATTTGAAGCAATGCAAAACATTCGTAGAAAATATGGAAATTATCCAATTAAAATCCCTAATAATTAAAATAAAAATTTGAGGGGATGTACCCTCATTCTAAGGGAGGGGTCCGTTTAGATAAATGGCTTTTAAATTTAGCACACCTAAACTTAAAATCCTCCAAATGATATTTTTATTTGTGTCTTTATAAAGATTTATACAGTAATATTGTATATGATTTGGAATAAGCTCTTTGTATAAAACTACACTTTAAAATCATTTCAAATTGATTAGAATTTTCGATTTAACTCGTCCTTTAGAAAAGATGATAAATTTTTATTTGATGCTATAAAGGGAAACTTTAAATCGATGGATAATGGTTCATTTATTTCATTTCCTTCTAACGAGAAGATACACCCTCCTGCCTCTTTTAATATCAATAATCCCGCAGCTACATCGACTAAGCGATTGGATTCTCTTAAATTAATAAATGCTTCCATACTTCCCTTGGCTATTTGACATAATGTTAGGGCAGTGCTGCCTAATACCCTTATGCGATGGAATCGCCTAATTATTGACCCCAATCTCTCGATTTGAGCAAAAGCATCTTTTTTTGAAAAATTCAGCTCAATAAAACAATTATCATAAATATCTAAATTAGAAACGTGAACCTTTTTATCATTGAAAAAAGATCCGTCTCCTTTTACTGCCCAATAAAGATCTTTTGTGCTTAAATCAACTACCACGGCCTTTACTATACTTTTTACATACTTTCCCATAGCATAAGCCATAGAGAATGAACAATAAGGAATGCCTCTTACTGCATTATTTGATCCATCAACAGGATCAACAATTAAGATATTCTTGTTTTCAATAGCTTTATCTTTACTTCCAATATATTTTTCTCCAATCTCTTCGCTAATTAATAAGGTATCTATTTCATTTTGCTCAAGGATATCTATTAAAGTCTTCTCAGCAACTAAATCGATCTGCATTGATAAATCTCCTCCTGCCCCTTTATGAGATTTATTTGCTCCTTCTTTCTTTCCTATTAAGGGGTGGATAATATCATATATACAAAGAGCTGTATCTTTTAAAAAATCAATCGTTAATTCCATAATTCATCAAGGAAGGATAAAAGATGGCTTCTTATTACCTTTGAACTTAGTCATCTTTAAAATGAGATCTATTTCCGAGATTAACCAACAGAGTACATCATAAGAAGGTTCCGAAAGGTAAACTTTTCTTGCATGGTCCCTTATAGAAATATCATCTGGCTTTTGAAAATTATTCTGGAGATATAATTGCCTTTCAGCTAACATCCAGCATAAATCATCATAAGGTAACTCTTTTTGGGCAAGAAAATAAGCTGCCACGCTTATATTATGCTTGGTATCATCATTATAATTAAACAATATTCTTCAAAAGGATAAGGGAATATTCCATTAAAAATATTATGACGTTTTTTATAATATTTTATTGAATTATTTGATTTCTTTCAATAATCCATTTATCAACAATAAAACTTTGTTTTTCTGTTTTGTTATTGATATCATAAGAAGAATGGATTGTACTTTTTGGAATCCAAAACTCATCACCATTATCCATTGTTATAAGAAGAGCTTTCGGGCTCTCAACTTTTATTATAGCTTGAAGCTCCAAAGTATCCCTAGAGACACCATATTCTGTAGTTTCTACGACTGTAAGCCCATCTCGTGAGGTAATATGTTCTGTAAAAAGCCCATATTCCCTTTCTTCATCAATTTCTGTTCCTTTCTTGACTTCAAAGGTACCACTTGTTGCAAATTCAATTTTCTCAGCAAGGATATGCTCTAAGAGCAGATTTAACAAGTTAGTATTGGGAAATCGCAATTTTTTCGTATAATTTCCAAGTTTTATTCTTAAAACTTGTCTAGTTTCATCCTCCCAACCTACATAGATCTCTGTTTTACGATCCTTAAATACATGATACCCTCGCCAGTTTGCACTCTTTCTATTTAGCACATCTAAGATACAGATAATTTCCTCAACAGATAATTTTACAGTTTTGCCCTCTCCTTCAAAAGTTTTTTCCCAAGAACCATCTTCTTTACGATGAAGACAGCTTAAAAAAATATAGGGTACTGTTTTTGAGGGACTACTAATTACAACGCTGGTTTTGTTCCCATAGAAAGTTTTTGTATGAAAATCTGTCATGACAGTTCGAAATTTCAATTATTATTCTATCATATATAAGATGATTATAGAATTAAAATGCATATAAATAAAAATGAAATTGCAAATTGCTAAATTTTTCAACCCAAATGTTCCATTTACCTTATTTAAGACGCTCATGATTTTAAATAAAAAGTATATAAAAAAATGTAATTTGCTAACCAATTGTTTTTAAGAAGTTGGAAAATATTTCTTGAGATGCTTCAGGCATATCTTCAATAACCTTTTTCACTTTTTCTATGAATTCTTCTTTTGATTTAGCATCCTTTAAGATATAATTATCAATATCTCTAAATTTGTTGGTTATTTTTTCATAGGCATGAGTAATTGAATCAAGGTTTTTACTTATTGATAATTTCCATTCTTGATCTACGGAAATTTTCTCCTTGTCTTTATCTTTATCTTTTTTTTCCTTTTCTTTTTCTTTGTCCTTCTCCTTGTCTTTATCTTTATCTTTTTTTTCTTTATCTTTTTCTTTATCCTTCTCCTTGTCTTTATCTTTATCCTTGTCTTTTTTATCCTTCTCCTTTTCCTTTTCTTTTCCCATAAAATCTCAACTCTTTAATGTATTATTTTAGTGCAAATAATAAATTCCAGATATTTAAAATTATGTTGATAATTGTATGAATAATTTAAAATTTAAAAATTCCAAATTTAAGAGATAGATTATTCCATATGAGATTTATATTATAAATGAAGTACTTGAAATTTCTTTTTGATTCATTCCGTCAGTTAATTTTAATAATTTACATACTCTATAAGATTCAAATTTGAGAGAATAATTATGAAAAAAATCACAGATCACCTATATGTTGTTAAGGAATATAATCCAAATTCTCAAGATTGTTGTGTTTATTTAGTCGATTCACAAAGTGATGAGGGTTTAATTCTAATAGATGCTGGAATTAATCAAGAACCATTTCAAGAAATCAAAAAATTTGGTTTTGATTTAGGAAATTTAAAGCATTGTCTTATTACTCATGGACATCTTGATCATTTTGGAGCCTGTCCCATGTTAAAGGAGTTTAATAAAAATATAAAGTTCTACGCTCATGAATTAGATGCTGCACAAATCGAACAAAAGCCGACAGGTCAGTATGTAGAACAATTTTTTGGAGATTATAACTATGAACCAATCAAATTAGACCATAAAATCAAGGATAATGAAATTTTAAAATTTGGAGATTTAGAATTTAGGTGTATTCATATACCTGGACATACTAAAGGGTCGGTAGCATATCATTTAGAAATTGATGAGAAAAAAATACTTTTTGGGGGAGACCTTCCTGGAATTGCCATAAATATTAACGACGGTAATTTGGATGATTATATAATTTCAATGGAAAAATTGCTTAAATACGATATTGATATTTCATGTGAGGGGCATGAAGACATTATTGAACCCTCTGATAAAGTTAGAAAATTTATTAAAAACTATATAAGATTCAATCAAGGACTTAATACCGTAGTTTTGGAAAACCCTTATGATACAAAAACTCTTTTAGAACTTGCAAAAAATTGTTATGAGTTGCAGTTTTACCCTACCGCATTAGATTTTTGCAATTATTTGCTCGAAATTGATCCTAATCATTCTGAAGGCCAAGAATTACTTCGGGAAATTGAAAAACATAACCCTGAAAAGCAGGAATTCATTAAGAGACTGATTAAAGAGAATTTTAAGGGAGAACTGAGAATATAAGTATACAGGTAAAGATTTTGAGAAAACATTCACAGCAGCTGCATACACCATAAGAGATGATCAGATCGTTGTCAAAGATGGAGAGGTTATAGCTGCACCTATGGGTACATTGCTCTGTTCTGAGGGTAAAATAAAGGAGAGCATAATGGAAGCGATGTTGGAGGATGTAAAAGCCAGTTGGCAAGATCATTATAGTATTAAATTCAACAACTATGCTGTATAAGATGTGTACGCTCCAAAAGTAAAAGTAGTAAATGGAGTGTAAAATACTTTTTAAATAATTTATTGATTTTTTTATTTAATTTCTATTTCTTTCTTTTATCCTTAAGATTCCAATAGTTTTTAGGAAAATGTTCGAATAATTTTCAACGTGTATGCTAACCATAGGTGTTCACTGAGATCCATTCATGATAATAAATAAATTTGGTTATTATTACTAAAAATCGGGATTATAATTTCATTTTAAGAAGTTCTTATTTTGAAATATTAATTAATAGTGAAATTTTCTTTTCTGTTTGAATCTTAATCTTTCGTTGAATATATTTATATTATATAATTTAAATACATACCAAACTCCAAATATCAGTCCCAGATGAGATGATACGCATAATCCAGCATAAGCTAAATTAAATATCATTTGGTATAAGTTAAAGATATTAGGATTTTGACGATTTAAATAATAAAAGTAATGTTGTGTCGCTACTGCAATAGCATCTCCATTATTTGATATTGAAATTTCATTAATCATACCACTAACTCTAATAGACCAATGGGGCAAATTTGTATCTTTCATTAGACAATAAATTTTATTATTCGCATCATCGTAAAAAAGATCGCCACCAGCAATAAAATTACCATCTGATGATATTGCAAGATGGGACGAATCAGATCTTAGTGCATATCTCCATAAATAGGTCATATTATAAATATTGAATAAATAACACCCATCCGCACAGCCCGCTGCAATGTTTGAACCATCTTGAGATATTGAAAGTGATCGTACTGTAGTAGTTGTCTCATAAGTCCTAATTGGTGTTGGATTAGTATTATAAAATACATTAATGCGGTGGTTCTGCCCACCCATTGCAATAACATCACCACCAGAGGAGATAACTAAACTAGTAATAAATATTTCTTGAGTATCATAGCACCATAGCGGTGAAGAACTTTCTTTTTCAAAAAAGTAAAGAATTCCCTCAGAAGAAGCAGCAATTTTATTACCATCATCAGATATTTCTATAAGAGGATAGGTTCCTGAAGGTATAAATGTAGACCAAAGAGTAGTAAGTCCTTCTCTATGGTAGAGACACAAGGTCTCACCGGATAATATTACAATGTAATTTCCATCAGCGGAGATTTCTGCATAGGTAAGCATATATGGATTCCCCGTATATATCTTTATAGGAATAGGTGATTCTCTTTGAAATAGGAAGACATTAGAAGCTAAATCGCAGGCAACAATATATTTTCCATCAGCTGAAATGTCCACAGATATAACATCATCACTCATTTTATAGCGCCATTCTGGTAATGGTTTATAATGTTTAAATAAATACAAATAATCGTTCCCGCTTCCAACAACCACAAAATTCCCCTCCTCAGACATCGCGCAAGTTGAATATTGCTCATCATGATTATCAGTTAAAAAATAACTCCATGATGGGTTAAAATTATTTAAGATAGTTAATAATGTCGAAGATGTAAGGATCCCTAACATTGAAAAAATGGCTAAGAACAAAATTCTATTACTTTTCATACGACCCCTAAGATATACTTATAAAAATAAGCTATTTAAAGTTATCTATATCCTATTAGAAGGACATTTCCATTCTGAAGGGAAGTAAAGCCTATAAAGGATTAGTGCCTATTTTCAAGTAGACAAAAGTAAAGAAGCTCACCGAAGATAATGAAATCAATCGACAACAAGAAGAAAGTGAAACCAAGATAAGTCTTAGCTATTTTAAATTAGAGAACGTGTTTGATATAAGCCAAACCAGTGAATCTGAAACTTATTTACAGCAAAAAAAAGAAATTGATGAGAAGACAATGAAGAACGCCGAGATTGACTTTGAGGTCGCTCTTGATTTTTTCAAACAACATCTTCCCGATGTAACACTTACTTTTGACTTGGGAAGTATTAACCATAATGGGAAAAAAGGAGAATACCTACCCGAGTTTCAACATATAATCCTCTATGAAAAAACGAGTCATATAGTATAACATGAAATTGCCCATCATATTATTGATAACGTGGTAAACATCAGAACGAAAGATTATGCCAAAAATGAAGTTTTAGCAGATTTGGGATGCTATTTATTGATGCTTCACTTCGAGGCAAATATTAACTATAATTTTAGTTATTCCAATGTGTCGAGCGGTCGCATCACCGATAATTTTGAACTAGCTGAGTTCGAGGGATATAATAAATTAAGTAAATCCATATCTAATTTTTTTAATAGTTAAGAGAAGTGAAAAAAGAATATTGAAGTGATAAAAATGATTTTGAAAAATTTTAATGATTCGGGAGGTATAATCCTAAAATTTATTACATCAGCTCTATTTCTACTAGAACTGATTCTGGAATCTGAATCTTCATAATTAAATGCATGCTACGCTCATTCGCAATAATTTCGAAAAGTCGCTTATGAATGCGCATCTCAAATTTTGCCCACATGTTTGTACCTTGCCCGCTAACGTTTTTCATAACGGGTACTCTTAGGTGCTTAGTTGGAAGAGGAATCGGGCCTTGTTTTCTGATCCCCTGGTTCTGGCATACTGATTCGATTTGATCACACACTGTTTGTAGAGCATCAAGTTGAGTGCTAGATAGTCTAATCCTTGCTTTCTGCAAATTATCTAAGTTCTCCTTTAATTATGAAATGTAGTAAAAAATACTAATTCTAATTATGAAATGTAGGATTGATAATTATTATTAAAATAAATATTTTATTACTCTTCTAGTGAAATGCTCTGAAATATTTTTTTGCTTCAAATTTATTTTTAATTCTTATCCAATAATTATTAGATTAAACTTCTGTCTTGTTCAAGGTCAATGTTAAAATAGTAAATTAATTATTAAGATCTCCTTTAAATATGATTATTTTTTTATTAAACTAACTAATCATTACATGAAAGATAGAAGTGAGTTGGAAGATATGGTTAAAGTTAAGTTTGAGAAAGAAGATCAATTTGGCGTAATAACATTCATGGATAAACCATTAAACCTAATAGATTCGGTTTTTATCGAGGAGTTAGAGACTATTTTAAGTGATTTAAAATCCAAACATATTAGAGGCCTTCTTTTTAAAGTGGATGCAGGTAATTTTTCAGCGGGAGCAAATGTGGGACTTTTTCAAAGTCTAGATGAAGAAGCTGTACGTAAAATGTTACAACGATTTTTAGACCTTATATATCAAATAGAAAAATTGTCTTATCCTACAATGGCCGCTGTTAAAGGTATGTGTATAGGAGGAGGTTTTGAAATAGCTTTAGCATGTGATTATATTTGGGCGAGTGAAAACGCACAATTTGCCGCAGCAGAGGTATTAATAGGAATTGTACCTTTAGGAGGCGGTGCTCAAAGACTTGCTCAGAGATGTGGGATCGCAAGAGCTAAAGAAATCACGTTGGGAGGACGCTTTGTTAAACCTGATGTGTTGGAAAGATGGAATGTAATAAATAGAGTTTTACCAGAACAAGAACTCAATGAAAAAGCAATTAAGTTCATGAAGTTTCAATCAAATGGTCCAACATTAGCTTTGGATATAATTAAGAAGCTATTAAGAGAATATTATGAGAATAGTTTAGAAAATTCTGATAAATTACTTGTAAATATAGTTCCAAAACTTTTTAATACAGAGGATATCAAGATTGGAATTGAATCTTTTAAAAAACAAGGACCTGGAAAAGCAATATTCAAAGGTAAATAATTTTTCTTCTCTTTTAATTACTAAAAGAAGAATTTAAATAAAAATGTAAAAGGTAAATAGCCAAAAGTTGGATATTATAGAAAATTTGCGAATTTAAAATCAATTTCTTTTCTTGATTTCAAGATTTTTTGTTTCTTAAATATGTATTTTTTAGTGATTTAATTTATAACTCTTCTAGTGAAAACTGGTAATACTTTTATATCATGTTTTAAGAAAATTAGGTATATTTTAATTTAGAGCTTTAAATTGTACGAAGAAATAAAGAATGATTAACAAATTGTAATAATACAGCTTTAATATGCTCTTTTTTTGTTACTTATTGAGAATTGAAATAAAAAGAAGGTGAATAAATGTCAAAATATATAAAGCCTGAATCAACAGAACATCAACTGGAAGTTCTTGTCACAGGTGCAACAGGGAATCAAGGAGGGGCGGTTGCTCGCAAATTAATTGATCGTGGTCATACAGTTCGTGTGTTTACTCGAAAACCAGAGTCATATAAAGCTAAACAATTAGAGAAATTAGGGGCAGTGGTTTATAAGGGAGACTTTGAAGATGTTCTAACAATCGAGAATGCTATGGAAGGTGTAGATGCTGTTTTTGCTATGACAACGCCATATGAAAGAGGAGTTAGAAGCGAAGTGAAACAAGGTTTTTTACTAGGCAAGACTGCCAACTCATTAAGGATTAAGCATTTCGTATATTCATCAGTAAGTAATGCTGATAAACATAGTGGGATACCTCATTTTAAGAGTAAATATGAGATTGAGAAGTTTGTAATAAATACAGATATAAACTACACCATTATAAGGCCTACGTATTTTATGGAAAATTTCTTAAATCCACAAATGTTGTCTAAAATTAATGAAGGAATCCTTACATTACCGATGATCCCCGAAAGGAATCTACAAATGATATCCATTGAAACAATCGCAGACTTTGTAGTATATATCTTAGAACATAGAGAGAACTTTTTAAAGCAATCTATAGATATTGCTTCGGATTCGATTGCAGGAAATGAAGTAGCAAATATTTTATCAGAAATAAATGGTCATAAGATTGAATATGTCAGATTAAGTTATGATCAAATTTCGAGTAAAAGCGATTATGTAATAAAGATGTATAAGTGGTTAAATGAAATTGGATTTGATGTAGATATACAATCTTTGCATAAAAGATATCCAGAAATCAGTTGGCCTAGGTTTGATGAATGGGCCAAACACAGACAATGGAATGATATTAGAAAACCAATCATGCAAAAGGTTATATAAATTCATTAAATTTTTTGATAATTCCATTAAACCATACCAATCCATATTGATAATATTTTCATACTCAGTTGTTAGAGAAGTAAAGCTAATTTGCTGAAACTATTTTGAAGTTAACTATATTTGAAATTCGATCTATATTATCTTTTACATTAAGATATCCACAGAATTTCATAGGGATTCGAAATTATTAATGAAAGAGATACGACCCAGCTATTCATTACTTCGCTTCGTTTTCCTAAAAAGCATAAGGTACAAGATCGATTGCAGTAGAACTTTCAATTCCCGAATTAGCCTCTAAAATCCCATTACCTAGAAAATAAACCTTTTTAAGTAAGGTTGTCCATTTGAAAAAATGATTTTCATATCTCTGCCAACTCACCTCATCTCTGATAATGAATTTTACTACAGATTGGATTAACTTAGAATTGTTTGAAATGGACTCTACACCATAGTATGCATTTTTAGCATTCGTGTTACTTAACTCAATTATAATCTGCCCATATCCTTGAAGTGATTGGAATTCCCCGATTTCAGAAAAACCTAAGTCTAACCATTTATGATTTTCTTCAATTAGGGTATTATTAATGTTTAAGTCATCATTTACAAAACCTAATGAGTTAAATTTTTGATCATCCCATAATGGGTATAATTGGAAGAAAATATTGTATTGTTCTGGATTATGCCACTCAAATTTAGTTGAATTGAATATCCAAGACTCATTTTGCAGTGAATAAGACTCTATTTTTATTAATGAAGTTACAGAAATATGGTTTAGAATCCGTAAATAATACTGATCAATATTGAGTCTAAAGCTGTTATAAGTATGTATTAAATAGGTGGTAGCTCCACCTTGAATTTCATTAATAAACGTTAAATTTTCCCCATATCTCAATTTACAGATAATATAATCAGACTGGCTTAATATATCGTATTCTTCATAATCTTGGTTAAAGTATCCCATTAATGGGCTCGATTGAGGAGCATTGCATATAACAAGATTAGGAGGGACTGATGGTAAGAAGAGATAAAGCTGAAGAGATAGAGCACAGATACAAGCTAAAGAGATTCCAAAAATAATCTTATTAGAACGCTCCATTTTCATTATTGTAACTAATTAAATACCTATAAAATTTATATTAACATTTAATTAACTTTGATTTAACTTTCGCTAGGTGATAATATAAAGAGGAAAGTATTTAAATGTGCTGATAGGATCAATTTGAGATAAATATGTATTGTAAAACTTATATCAACATTCATTTTTATTCGTATTTCCAAAATCTGCGTTCCAATTTTATTTAATAAAATCCTAAGAGAAACTTGTTACCAATAATAACATTATTTAGATACTGTGTTGCAACCTTATAGCATTTGATTGCCTCCTCTTTTGAAGTAAGAGGCAAATCTTTCATCTGGTAGGCTCCATGGAATACTAGAAGGCTATACGGAATTTTTTTATTTATTGAACTAATATATTGAGCAATTAATTCTACCTCCTCATGATTAATATATCCAGGAACCATAAGAGTGCAAGCGCTCATTTCAGGTACTCCTTTTCGTATTCCAAAAAATTTATCTGCCAGATATTTAAAATTTTCCAATGTTTTCTTATTAGAAGCGCCGCATAAAGCATAATTTAACTTTTCATGAAAAGTTTTTAAATCAAATTTAATGTTCCCTCCTGTTCGTATTGCAATTTCCATACACTCCTCAATCAGATCAGTGTTACCGCTGCCATTCCACTCCCAACACACTCTAAATTTACGCTTAATATCGGTTTTTTCGATCTTTTCTAAAATTTTATTTGCTAAATTGATAGTAAAAGGTAATTGAGCCTCAGGTGTCCCACCAAAATAGCACATGCATGTGATTCTCTTGTTTTCAGCGATTTGATTTGCTAAAACATCGACATTAGTTAAATTTTTTTTTGAGATATATTTATGAGACTCATTTTGACAAAATAAACAGTTAAAAGTACATCCATATAAAAAAGCTGCATAAGAATATGTGCCATACTCAGGTCCATCCACATCAGAATAATTGGGATATCCATTAGAAGTCCCAGCAGGACAAATCCATGCATTGCAGCAATTCGTAGGGTTCCGATCAAGATATCCATAGATATATCCAGTAGAATTCGTAGGTAAGGGTAGATCTCCATTTAAATTCTTTTTCATATTTCTTAATCCGCAATAGCTAACATCCTCAGGCCCTAATTTGCAATTATTCATACAGTAATTACAGCTTAATTTTAAAACTTTTTTATCACAAAATGGAGCTTTATCGGGCAAATCTACTAATTTCCTAACCTGTTTATGGACATTGAGAATATGAACGCGAATATCATCCCAGTTATGTTGTAATATACAATTTCTGCAGATTTCTAGAACCTCAGCAATAAAAGGTCCAGTTTTACCGCAAAACTTACAAATTCCCATAAACTTTCACTTCTTTTTTAGTAATAAAAATTGTTGCCCTGATTTTTGCTTGAGGTTAGATTTTACTATAAAACCGTTAAAATTGTTTTTCTTAAATGAAGATGTAAATAATTCTAATTCTTTTTCATCTTTTGGGTAAAATTCAATAACAGCTCTCCCGGCTTGCTTTAATATTTTATATATAGTCGTAGCAACGTTGTTTAAAGTTTTTAATTTATCGCCTAATTCCCTTTTTTCACTCACTATAAAGTTATAGGCCGAAACAGAGATTATATGATCAATTGAATTTTCCTTTAATGGTAAATAATTAATGTCAGCTAATATATAATGCACATTATTATAATTAGAATAATCCTTCGCCTTAATTTTTGCTTTATATAGCATGTCTTTTAACATATCTACTCCAATAACCCGAAAACCACTTTCAGCTAATACTTCCGAGGAGAATCCCGTTCCACAGCCTAAATCTAATATAATATATTCCTTATCTTCCAAGATATCTTGAGTGCTTAAAAGATCCAATTTGGTATCATATAGATATTGAATACATAGAAGCGTGGTTTTTTTCTGGTTTCGCTCCATCCACTTTGAATTATTATATTCCTTTGCTTTATCTCCAATATATGAATCGGGAAATTTAGGTAAACGATTATTCTCTGACATAAATAGTAAAAATTGAAAGCTATATAAATTAAAAATATAAACTATTTAAATAAACAGATCAAATAAATAATGGTAATTACATATTGATTATGAGGTATTATATTTTATTAAATAGTAAGAATGGGATTTATTATGAAGGATAATATTCTTATATGTGATGATGAACCTGATATTGTATTTTTAACAGATAAGTTTCTCAAACATGGGGATTATAAAACTATTACTTGTAATAACGGAAAAGAGGCATTGAAGATCATTGAAGATAAATTTGACGATATTCTGCTTGTGCTCCTTGACCTTATGATGCCTGGTCTTTCAGGTTTTGAGGTGCTCCGATCGATTAAAAATGATGAGAGATATAAGGATATATTAGTAATCCTTTTTACCGTGAAAAGTTTTAAAGAAGATATTCAAAAGGGCAAGGATCTAGGTGCAGATGGGTATATTACTAAACCTTTCAAGGGAGAAGACCTTCTCAATTATGTAAAAGATATTTTGAAAAAGAAGAAAAAGAAGTAATTTTTTGATAATTTTTCTCATTTTAATTTTCTTATTCTGGCACCCAAACATCAAATTTAAGAACCAAATTTAAAGATATGTTTATTCTTTACGATATCGATCAAATTTATAAAAAGTAAATAGATTTTTTAACAAAGTAGAAGATGTAATTATAAATCATTAATATAAGATTATAATTGTTATTCTCAAAAGCTGGTCTCTGATGCCTGAAGCAAAGAAAATATTAATTGTTGATGATGAACCAGACATTGTCATCCTTACTGAGAAATTTCTTGAATTAGAAAATTATGAAACTATTCCTTGTACTAATGGAAATGATGCTTTACAAATTATTGAGCAAGAACATAACGATATAGCGTTAGTATTATTAGATTTGATGATGCCAAACATTAGTGGTTATGAAATTTTAAAATCGATTAAATCCAATGAGAAATTTAAAAGGATTTTAGTAGTTCTTTTTACAGTAAAGAGTTTTACTGAGGATATTCAAAAAGGAAAAGAATTAGGGGCTGATGGCTATTTAGTAAAAGCAGTTTCCGGTAAAGAATTATTAAGTTATGTGAAAACTATTTTAGAAAAACATCCTTCTTGAAATAATAATATTGAAATAATCCTTAATTTTCCTGAGCTTCGTTAAAATTAAATCTTAATGTGTATTTCACTTTATAGTTAGTAGATTAAGAAGAGTTAGGAAATTATGGTTGATCCCCAGACTGTCACCTTTGGCATTACATTAGTTTTAATTGCTACACCGTTATTTCATTTAGCCGTTGTTTTTCAAAAATTAGGACTCATGCAAAGTGAGGAAATTAAGTTTGATAAAGGAATTAAAGGGATCTTACTCACGTTTAAAGAGATTGCTAAAAATAAATGGTGGTTATTAGGAACTATATTTGGAATAATCGCGTGGCCTATGTATCTTATGTCTATTGGCCTAGTAGGCTTTATGGTTAGTGAACCAATCAATTCAATCGGAATAATCCTTCTTGTAATAGTCGCTAATCGATATTTAAAAGAAAAAATTGCATGGTATGAACTATTAGCAATATTATTATTAGCTATTTCTCCAATTTTAATCGCAGCAGCAGGTATTTCTAAAGTCATTGTAGATCTTTATGCTATGGTTTTTCCCTTGATTATATTTTTAGCAATATCCGGTTCAATTACCATATATTGCTTTATGTTAAGTGTTAAAAAGAGAGGAACACGTTCAGAAGGATTATATATTATGTTAGTAGGATCTTTGTTGTTAGCAATTGGAGGTGTGTTTACAAATATTTTAGCTCAAGCAATAATTCAAGCAAATATTAAATTTACATGGTATTTTTGGGTAGAAATATTTTTTGGCATCTTCTGGGGCGATTATCCTCATTTATGGGTATTTTTATCCTGGTGGCTCATGAGTATTACAAATTTAAGTAGTATAGCTTTCTATCAATCAGCATTTCAAAAAGAGCGTGTCGCAATTGCATTTCCCATATTTGATTCTATTGGATTATCTATTCCAATTTTAGCTGGAATATTTGTTTTTCAACAGACTTTTAATAACTATTTTCTATTTTTCATTGGAATAGCACTAATATTAATTGGTACCTTAACATTAGGACGTTTTCAAACAGAGTTTCAATCTTTGGATTATAACCAATGGAAATTATATCGAAAAAGAATTAAGAAAAAATCAAAAGATAATGAGAAAAATCCCATAGCAAATTAAACTGAAAATAGTAATTAGACAAAGACTTTTTCTTATATTATGTAAAATATGTCGTCTAGGTCGCCTTCCTTTTTTATCAAGTAATTCTGGAAAGAGGCTGTGATCATGAGGTTCTGTCTGATACCAATATGCTGTAGATGACCAATCATCTTTTCGATGATTATCGTGTCCATGTTCTATAGTTATCACAATTTTTTGATTGAAGTAAATAGGATCCTCAATGTGATATCGATAATAAGAAATTTTACCCCACCAATTAAAGCCACCAGGCTTTATTGTCCCGTGATATGGTGCAAAATATTTCTGACGTTGCCCCCATGCTTGATTTACATAATCTTCAGTACCAGTTCCATGCAATGTTACAACCTGTTTATCAATATCCTCATCGATAAATATCATGTCATCTCCCTCTCCAGGCCAATTAAAAAACCAAGGCATGAAGGTGATATTATCAATATCTAAATGGCAACCAACATAATGTCCCTTCCCAGACGCTTTTAAAATTGTATAATTTTCATTAAGCGGATCAGTATTGCGTCCTCCATATGAAAACTTTATTGGCTTTCTTTTAACATACTTCTTGTTATTTTTTGGATTAACTTTTTTGGGGATGACAGGATTTTCTCTCCTCCATTGAGCATGAAATCGACCAAGCTTAATACCGTCTTGAAAGCCATCCTCGTAAAATTCATAATCGATATAATAAAAAAATCGAATTGACTTGCTGGTATCATTTTCTATTGTTATTTTAAATCCATTCGAAAAAGGCATAGGCCACCAAGAATTAAATCCTTTTCCAGATTGGGGACTCATTTGTAATGGCAAGGATACAAAATTCTTATGTTTAGCATGGCCTAAACCGAAAAAGTCTCCTATAGGTACTTCCACACTTGGTTTATCCAATGATTCATTGTCCCAATACATCCTAATAATAATGTTGCGTAGATAATAACGCTCATTACTTGCAATTGTACACCAGATATGTCTTATAATCCCTGATCCTTCTACATCTGCTATTTTTACCGTTTCACTCGGACTAATATCTTTCCAGTCATAATTCCCTTCATTTTTGTCATAACTAGAAACACGTTTACTCTTAATTGAATCAGACTTTAATTCTATTATATTGTTCAAACTTGAAATACCTAATCTCATAGGTTTTATTAGCACTTATTCCTATATTAATGTTCAAGTCTCATTTTAGTAAATAATTCTGATTTATCATTTATGAAATAAAACCTTAAATAATTAAGAACTCAAGATAATTATAATAGAATTTTTTAAAACAATTTTGAAAAGTGAATTAGAATGGTTTTAGAAGCGGAACCTGACAGAATTTCTTTCTTTAAACAATATTTTTCTGTAATCATATTAGCCGCGAATATTCTTGTATTTATCTGGCAGTTAATGGACCCTACGGGTAATATGCACATTGAAGCAGCATTTGTTCCAGCTGAATTTTTTGCAGGTGAAAAACTATGGACAATTTTTACTTCAATGTTTATGCATGGTGATTTTGTTCATATCATTATGAATATGTGGTTTTTCCTTGTAATAACAGATAATTGCGAGCATGCAATGGGACATATACTATATTTAATAACATATTTCGCATCAGGTATTTTTGCAACATTACTTCATGCGTGGAGTACAGTGTTTATTCCGTTCTGGGGAGTGACTTACGCACAATTCATTCCCTCTTTAGGAGCATCCGGTGCTATATTTGGTCTAATGGCAGTATACGCAATCCTTTATCCTAAAAATAAATTTTATATTTTAGGTGGAACTTATATGCGAAGAATATCGGCAGGATATTTCATTATTACCTACTTTATAACTGAACTAATGTATGCATTTTTCTCATTTGAATTAACGGGAACTGCACATTTTGCACATGTAGGTGGTTTTGTAGCAGGAGCAATTATAGCAGGAATCTTTAAAGCAGCAAGAAGACCCTCTTCTCAAAAGAAAAATGTTTGAATTTTAACTTAATAAAAACAATCTCAATTTTTTTTTCTCCTAAAATTTTTTGAATAAAGAATTATTAATTCAACCAATATAAAAAGATTAAAGACGTGTTAAAAATGCCTTCTAATAATAATAGACCGGGTTCTCGAACCGAAATCGCAATTATAGGCATGGGATATGTTGGGATCCCCATGGCAGCATTGCTGGCAGATGTAGATGATTTTTACGTTACGGGAATTCAAAGGAGATCTCAACGCTCTGGTTGGAAGATTGATTGGCTTAATTCTGGAAAAAATCCTTTTGAAGGAGATGAGCCAGGATTAGATGATTTGATAAAAAGGGTAGTTCAAAATGGTAAGTTTAAAGTTAGTGATAATTACGATGCTGTTGATAATGCGGATTTTATTCTAATTGATGTGCAAACTCCAGTAGATGATGATCGAATTCCAAGATATGAATCCCTTCTTGAAGTATCTCAGAATATATCTAAACACCTTAAAAAGGGAGCCACAATTATACTCGAATCTACTGTAGCTCCTGGAACAACTGATAGTTTAGTTTGCCCAATACTGGAAGAAGGAAGTGGCTTAAAAAGGAGTAGAGATTTCTATCTTGTATTTTCTTTTGAACGAGTTATGCCAGGTAAATTATTGGAATATATTACAGATTTTCCACGAGTGATTGGAGGAGGGTGCAAACAAGCTAACGAAAATGCAAAATTTTTATACGGGAAAGTAGTTAAAAAAGCATTGCAAGTTACAGATACTCTCACTGCAGAATTAACCAAATGTATTGAAAATGCTTATCGAGATGTTAATATCGCATTTGCAAATGAAATGGCTTTGCTCTGTGAGGATTTTAATAGAAATATATATGAAATAATTGGGTTTATAAATCAACGTCATGATAGAATGATGCATTATCCTGGATCTGGCGTAGGAGGTCACTGTTTAACCAAGGATCCTTGGTTACTTTTGCATGGATATAATAAGTATACCATCCGTAAGAATGAAGCTAAAATTAAAATAGTTCCAGATTCCAGAAATTTAAATGATTACATGCCTTATCATATGGTTGAATTAATGGAAGAAGTATTTAGGGAATCACATAAACTTGTTGATAATATAAAGATTGTTTTATTGGGAGTATCCTATAAAGCAAATACAGATGATACTCGAAATACACCTACAGAAAATATTATTAAGGTACTCCAGAGTCGATATCATTCTCATAATATAAACTATATTGCTCATGATCCTTATGTTAATGAAAGAGATTATAGACTCACAGAATTAACAACCAATTTTGATGAAGCGGTTAAAGGGGCTGATGTATTAATATTTGCAACTAATCATAGAGAATATTATGAAATTGATTTAGATGAACTTAAAAAGAAAGTAAGAACTCCTATTATAATCGACGGGAGGAATATCTTTAACAAGAAAGTTATTGAAGAAAAAGGTTTTATCTACCGTAAAGTTGGTGAAGGTCCGGAAAAACCTTTCTAAATACCATTCAACAATTTACTATAACTTATTTTTAAATCTCAAGTTCTTGCAGAACCTTGAAATAAATCCTAGCATTTAAAAATTTATCTCAAGAGATTATTATTTACTTTTTTTACTTATTATTAATTTTGGCTTTCTTTTTTTTTCTAATAGAGTTAATATAGGTGATTATGCCATCCACAATGCCTCATCCTGTACAAAACTGCTCTTCTTCATAAGGCCGTTTTATTTTATCTTTCCATTCAGACATTTTTCTAAGGTGGGTCTATTTTTTTAATTAGAATAAAAAAGAACTAAATTAAAAGAATAATTATTATATTTAATAAGAGTTGAATAATTTGTTTATTTATTAGAATAGCGTTAAGAGTGAGTTAAATATGGTATTTAAAGACTTGAAGCATGAACTTGCTGAAATGAGAAAAAGTATGGATAAAATAACTATGGAACTTCATGAAACCAATATTGCTTTAAGAGAGTCGCTGAAGATGACTGCAGACTCTATTAGAGAGATGAGTGAAAACTTTTCTAAATCATTAGAGCAGACTCTAATTGCTATGCAGGATATGAAAATTCAGATGGACATTAAAGATACCATTATTAAATCACTTGGTATTGAAGGAATATTACCAGATTTTTTAAAAACAAGAAAAAAGTAAAGGTTCTATTTTATATTTAGGCATAAAAAATAATATAAAAATAAATAAATATTATTGATTTTGCCATCTTTTGATAAAAAAATATAGGATAATTAAGGATATTCCATATATTACCGAAACTAGAAACCAGATAAGAGTTTCTTCTATATTATTTGCATACAATGCTGCTAAAGTGCGATAAATAAAAAAGATGATTAGTATTGATAAGAGTTGAAACCGCTGTTTAATTTTATCCATAATGTCAATTAATATGCTGTTAAATTTAATTAATAATATTCATAATAATCAATATTATAAAAGACTTAGAATATTA
This sequence comes from Promethearchaeota archaeon, assembly GCA_011364975.1. GTDB lineage: Archaea > Asgardarchaeota > Lokiarchaeia > Sigyniarchaeales > SOKP01 > SOKP01. The sequence goes on from RDOE01000011.1 coordinate 23,071, forward strand.
AAAACAGAAATGTTGAAAAAACCACCAAATTGTTATATTTGTGGAAAAAATTGTGTTGATATATTAGATAGGTGTCATTATTGTATTTGCGATATTAATATTTGTGATACTTGTTTGAACTCAGTGAAGAAGAATGATAAAGTATGGATTTGCCCAAGTTGTCATGAAGAAAGGAATATTGATACCAGTAAGTTGTTTCGAGACAAATAATAGAATTTATCTCTGACTTTAATTTGAATTTTAGATATTAATTATTAGGAATGAAAAGCCAATGATGAAATATTTATTAATATGATTCTCGGTCTGAAAATGAAATCATCAAGGAAGTCTGAGGCTTATTGAGATTTTAAAGCATAAATTAATAGAAACAAAAAATTACAATAAAATAAAAATGAAAAATAGAAAACCAGACTAGGTGAATAATTACTGGGTAAAATTTCAAAGGTTCTTGAAATAGAAAATTGCAATAATGATGAATTGCTTAGCGTGATTTATAAATCAGATTTTTGGGAAAAAATTGCTCCAACTAAAAGGATCAACGCAAACTTTGTTGCCCCTAATGTGCTCTATTCCAAAATTCATGATGAGATAGAAATTTTGAAGTTCCCGATTGAAATAGAAGGAGAATTAGTTTTGATAGATAAAGGAGAAGAGGTAGGGAAAGGAAGAATTATTGAATTTAATGTGAGAAACAATAAAGATATAAAAGAATTAGAGGGTCGAATTCGAGTTAAGTATTTATCACCAAAAGCATCTAAAGTAGGTATATTTATAGAAAATTTTACTTTAGCAGATAATTTTCTTAAATTATTGGGATCAGCAGCAGAATTCATTGTTCAGTCGAAAATAACTGATCTTTTGAGAAATTTAGAAAAATTTTGTAAATCTGGTAATCTAGCACAATTTCTTTAATGAAAAATTAATTTTTGTTTTAACAAAGACATTTATTTAAATTATTAATTATAATACTCAGAGTATTATTTAATAACTTGTAATATATTATGAACATCTGGGTCTTAGATTCTGAAAGCGGTATTACTCTACTATATAAAGCTTACATGGATCTCCCTTTAGATGAGGATCTTGTGTCTGGACTATTAGCTGCCTTAAATCAATTTACAGTATTTGAATTCCAACAAGGGATTGAAAGTATCGATATGGGGGGTTTGCGATGGGTATATCTTGAAGAGAAAGAAGCAAATCTCCTATTTGTAGCAGCAGCAGATAAAAATGTTAGTTCAATTATTTTGAAGGCTCGATTAAGTATTATAAAACAAACTTTTCTGGAAAAGTACGTATTAAGTGATCTAGAAAAATGGAAGAAAACATGGAAAGGAAATACAGACCTCTTTACTCCTTTTAAACAGATTATAGATGAATATTATTCCCAATGGTTAAGAGCAGAAGATATCTCTACAATCGCGGAGTATTGGGACATTTTGGGGGTATTCCAACAAATATTAAATCTACTTATGAATGTAATTGAAGCTCATGTGAAACCAAACCAGAGGGAAGTTATCTATAATCGAATAGAGTCTATGTTTCAAAATTATTTAACTCATGATTATGTCAAGAATAATCCAGAATTGAGTAAATTTGCGTTTAATAGAATGTCAGGTATTAACATTATTAATATAGATCCAACAAATTGTGATATGCTTGTTGTAGAAAAACAAGTTATTAATCTCATAAGAAGAATTGTTGAAATGGTAAAGAAAGAAGAAGGTTATTATACCAGTTTAAAATATTTCATTGAAGAAAATATATTTGAGTACTTAATTTCAAATGTTTCATTATTAAATGAATTAAATTTATTCAAATTCTTTTTAAAGCTTTTCTTATTAAATTAATATATTAATTCCGTCTCAATTCTTTATTAATGAATACTAAGATTTAACTTAACCTAATGATTTAATTAGATTTATTAAAGCTTATTTATTTAAAATATTATTGAAAGTCTAAATTCTCTTGGTTGATACTTTTGGATATACCATTATTGATATTGCTTTTTATTCTATTTGCCTTTATCATAGCTAGCTATACAATTAAGGATTTAGACTTTGTCGCTATTTCTCTATTATGCATGTTCTTTGGAGCATTAATAACTGGATTAAAAACAGGATTTGAAATTGGAACCTTTGTAGGATTTATTGAATGGGATGCTATAATCGTAATTTTAAGTATGAGTATTATAACCAAAATCGCTCAAGATTCTAATGTGTTAGAATATGTTGCAGTAAAGCTTTTCAAACTTTCGAAAGGGAATCGCTCTTTATTTTTATATCTCCTTTGTGTAATAACTACTCTTTTAGCAGCAATTATTACTGATGTGGTAGTTGTACTGATTTTAGCCCCTGTAGTTGTAAGACTTTGCCATTTTCTTAAAATTAGAGCAGGTACCTATCTTCTTGGGATGACCATATGCATCAATATAGGCTCTATTATTACCCCTTTTTCGAGTGGTGAAAATATTATCATTTCAGATGCGTTCAAATTAAATACTATATATTTCATAGAAAATTATTGGATATTCTCTTTCTTCCTATTATTTGCAACTATATACATAATTGAGAGGTTCATTTTATCTAAAGAACCTGAGATCGAAGAAGAACAAAAAAGATTTGTTTTGGATTTGGTTGATGCGGATATTATGATAAAAAACAAGAAAATGTTTTACTTCAATAGTGTTGCAATTATTATTACTATCGCATTATTCGCAATTTTACCTGTTTTATATTTAACAGCAATCTTTTCGGCACTTATTCTAGTTTTAGTAAATAAAAATTACACAAAAAAATCTATGAGAGACCTCTTAAAAGATATTGAATGGGAAATTATATTTTTCTTTATATCCTTATATGTTATCGTAAGAAGTATGGGAATTGCAGGATTTAGAGAAATCTTTACCAATATTCCTTTTGAAATTTTTAATCCAATTGCTGTATCATTCATCTTATTAATATTCATTAGTGTCATTTCTGGTTTTGTTGCTAATACACCAACAGCTTTAATATTTATTCCAATAATTGATACATTGATAGTTGATTTTGGATTTCCTTCGCTTCCACTATTTTTCTCATTCATAATTGCTATTAACCTTGGTGGAAATTTGATTCCACAGGGTGCGGCTGCTGATATGATGACTCTAAAGGTAGCTCAAGATTCTGGAGTAGAAAATTTAGGATATAAGAGGCTTCTAAAAACTGGCGCTTTATTTGCATTTATCCATATAGCATTTGCCTTATTTTATCTACTGATAATAATTAATCCACTATTTTCAATCTTATTTATAATAGCGATTTTAACTCTGGTTGTCTTGATAGTACTACCATACTTGAGAAGATATAAAAAATAAGGAATAAAGAAATTAAGGAAAAACTCCTCTTAATTCTATTGCTCTCGCTATACGAGATACAGCTATAATATATGCTGCTGTGCGAAGGGGAATCTTTCTCTCTTGAGAAATTTGATATGTTTCTTCAAACGCTTCTATAATTATCCTTTTTAACTCTTCATTAATTCTATCAAGTTTCCAAAAATAAGAATGAATATCTTGAATATATTCAAAATATGATACACAAACACCTCCGCTATTTGCTAGGATGTCAGGTAATACATGTATTCCTTTTTTATATAATATTTTATCAGCTTCAGGGGTTGTAGGACCATTTGCTCCTTCAACGATTATTTTACATTTTATCTTTTCAGCATTTTTATCTGTAATTTGGTTTTCTATTGCAGAAGGTATTAACACATCACATTTAGAAGTTAGTAATTCATCATTTGAAATGAGTTTATAATTATTATCCTTATAATCTTTTAAATAATTACCCTCTTTTGTCCATTTTAATAATTTCTCAATATTTAATCCATCTCCACAATAAAGACCAGTCGATATGTCAGATATTGCCAATATCTTACATCCATGATTATATAATAGTTCTGCAATCGTCCCTCCAACATTACCAAATCCTTGAACAATAATGGATAAATCTTTTAATTTTAAATTAAGTTTCTCACACAATGCTTGGAGTACAAAGTACAATCCCATACCTGTGGCTGGTTCTCTCCCTACTGAACCACCTATTTCGATAGGTTTTCCTGTTACAACTCCAGGTACAGATCTACCCTTTTGCATAGAATACACATCCATTATCCAAGCCATGATTTGTGCATTTGTATTTACATCTGGTGCTGGAATATCAATATCAGGGCCTATAATATTGATAATTTCTGCTGTATAGCGACGTGTGAGCCTTTCCAACTCTGCTTTGGATAACTTCTTTGGATCAACACATACACCTCCTTTAGCTCCACCCAATGGGAGATTAAGAAGTGAGGTTTTCCATGTCATCCACGTAGCTAATGCCTTAACCTCATCTAAATACACATGAGGAGAATACCTTATACCTCCTTTTCCCGGACCTCGAACAGTAGAATGATGAACTCGATATCCTTCAAAAATTTTGATTGAACCATCATCCATCTTTATCGGAATTGATACTATAAGAGCTCTTTCTATTCTCTTAAGATATTCTGTAATATTAGGATCAAGTTTCATTTCTTTAGCCACAATATCAATTTGGGTTTTTGCTACTTCATAAGGGTTTATTTCTTCAACCATTTTTATATTCACCTATTAGAATTTTTAATTAGTATCCACATTTAATTAACAAGAAGTACAAGGTTGAATATAATCAATTTATTAAATTTTTTTTTGTTTTTGAAAAAGCTTTGGGGATATTTTTCCCAAGAAAATTTAAAATTTGTTCAAACATAACCCTAATTTATTATCAAAAAGTGAAAAATGTTAACTTTTTAAAATAACTATCTCCGCTGAGTAAATGAAATTATGACAGAAAATTTAGATCCGTTTAGTATTTCTCAGAAGCAACTTTATGAAGCATGTAAAATCAAGGGATATGATACCCAGATTTACGAAACACTTAGTGTACCTGAAAGATTTGTTGAAGTTAAAATTACGATGAAAATGGATAATGGTACTATAAAAACGTTCAAGGGATTTAGATCACAATATAATACAGCACGTGGTCCAGGTAAGGGAGGAATTCGCTGGCATCCAGAAGAAAGTGCTTCATTGGTAAAAGCATTAAGTGCGTGGATGACATGGAAAACGGCTTGTGTTGATATCCCTCTAGGGGGTGCTAAAGGAGGGATTATATGTGATCCTAAGGGAATGAGTAGTCGTGAACTTGAAACATTAGCCCGAAGTTATATTCGACAACTTGCTGATGTTCTCGGTCCAAATGTGGATGTTCCCGCCCCAGATGTATATACTAACCCACAAATAATGGCTTGGATGATGGATGAATATGAAAAAATAACACGAAAGCATGTACCTTCAATTATTACGGGTAAGCCATTACCTTTAGGAGGCAGTGCTGGGCGTTCTATAGCAACTGCACAAGGGGGGGTTTATACAATTAGAGAAGCAGCTAAAGATATAGGTTTAAATCTTAATGGTGCAAAAGTCGCAGTACAAGGATACGGTAATGCGGGTTCTTGGGCTGCTAAATTACTTCATGATGAATTTGGTTGTACCATAATTGCTGTTTCTGATTCAAGAGGAGGGATATATGCTAAGGAGGGGCTTAATCCACATAAAGCGGCAGAACACAAAGAAAATACAAGATCGGTGATTGGATTAAAAGGGACTGAAGAGATTACAAATGAAGACTTATTAGAATTAGAATGTGATATTCTTATTCCTGCAGCATTAGAAAATGTAATTACCCATGAAAACGCACAAAATATAAAAACCAAAATTATTTGTGAACTAGCAAATGGTCCTACTACACCTTATGCTGACGATCTTTTATTCGATAACAATATCCTTGTGATTCCCGATTTCTTAGCAAACGCAGGTGGTGTAACAGTTTCATATTTCGAAATGGTTCAAGGATATTATCTTTATTTTTGGACAGAAAAAGAAGTGTTTGCAGCACTTGATAGGGTAATGACAAATGCATATCGCTCCACTATCGAAGAAGCCAAAAAGTATAACACCCATAATAGAATGGGTGCTTATAGTATATCTGTTGAACGCGTACTAGAGGCTATGAAATTAAGAGGTTGGATATAAATTATATATCAACACCCATTATCTTTTCTATTTAATTTTTTTACATTTTTTTTCGAATTAACCATTACTTAACCGATAATAAATTAAATTATTAAGTTTATACAATAACTTTGTTAATCCAATTTTAACTTTATATATGAAATTTCGTTTATTTTTAAAATTAAAGGAAATGATCCTATATATTTTATGTTGATAATATTAATTAATTGTAGATTTTATTGATTAATTATAAATTGCAGTTTTCAGATGATAGCTTTTGGATAAAATTGGTATTATGGATCTGGGATCACAATATACACACCTTATCGCTCGACGAATTAGAGAATTGGGAATTTATTCTGAAATTTTACCATATAATGTCTCGCTTCAGGAATTAAGAACTCTATCTCCTAAAGGGATAATATTATCTGGTGGCCCAAATAGTGTATATGAATTAAATAGTCCAAAATTACCATCAAGATTCTTTAATTTTATAAGGGAAGAGCAAATTCCTGTTTTAGGAATCTGTTATGGGCTACATCTAATTGTTCATCAACTTAATGGAGAAATTGAAGCTCATGATAAAAAGGAATATGGAAAAGTAGAATTAGATATTTTAGATATTGATGAGCTTTTCCATACATTAGATTCTCCTCAAATTGTGTGGATGTCCCACGGAGATCAAGTAAAATCTTTACCACTTGGGTTTAAAATTCTTGCTAAGACAAACAATTGTCCGATTGCAGCTTATAAAAGTCAAGATTCCTTATTTTATGGAGTACAATTTCACCCGGAAGTTGCACATACCCCAAATGGAAAAATAATCTTAAAAAATTTTATTGAAAGAGTTGTAAAAGCAAAAAAAGGATGGATTCTTGAGGATTGGATTGAGCAATCGATTGAACAAATAAAGATGACAGTTGGTTCTAAAAATAGGGTGATCTTGGGACTAAGTGGTGGTGTAGATTCCTCAGTTGTAGCACTTTTATTACATAAAGCGATAGGAGATAGACTGCATAGTATTTTCGTAAATAATGGTGTATTGAGAAAAAATGAAGTGGATGAAGTCCAGGAAATCTTCAAGAATAAATTAGGATTCAAAAATTTTCATTTCATTGATGCTGAAGACTATTTCTTAAATAAGTTAAAAAATATTAGTGATCCTGAAGAAAAGCGAAGAATAATCGGTCATTCATTCATCGAGGTATTTGAAAACCAAACTAAAGAGTTAGAAAAGAAATATCCGGATATAAAATTCTTAGCTCAAGGCACAATATATCCAGACAGAGTTGAAACAAGCACAACCAGCGATACGTCATCAAAGATAAAGTCACATCATAACTTAACCTTGCCTGAAAATATGAGTCTTAAAATTATTGAACCATTAAGGGATTTATATAAGGACGAAGTGCGGAAAATTGGCTTAAAATTAGGTTTACCGGCAGAAATTATACAGCGTCATCCTTTTCCAGGTCCGGGATTAGCTGTTAGAATAGTTGGTCCAATTGATAAACAAAAGCTTGAAATTTTACGGAATGCTGATGAAATTCTTATTGAAGAAATTAAAAAGGCTATGTTATATGATTCATTATGGCAAGCATTTTGTGTCTTTTTACCTTTAAAAACTGTTGGTGTTATGGGTGATTATCGCACATATGAATATATATGCTCTATAAGAATCGTGGAATCTTTAGATGCCATGACGGCAAATTTTGCGAAGTTAAATTGGGATTTATTGGAGAAAATCAGTTCAAGAATCGTAAACGAAGTTAAAGGGATAAACAGGGTTGTATATGACATTTCTAACAAACCTCCAAGTACTATTGAATATGAATAACTGATTTTATCTTTTTATAACACTAATGTTTTATTTCTAATAGATTTTAATTGCTAATTTTATTAAATAACTTATAATTTATGATTTATTCAAATGATAGTTATGAAAGAAGAAGAGATTGCGTGGGATTTAAGTCATTTATTTAAAAATCAAAATGATCCCAGAATTGATGAAGTAATTCAACATTTAGAAAAGAAAGCGGATCAGTTTGTTGAAAATTATAAGGGTAAAATAAAATCACCAGATTTTAAAGCAAAAGATTTACTTTATTTATTTCAGCAACAAGAAGCATTTGAAGCTAATATGGATGAGTTAATGACTTATGCATATATTCTATATGATGCTAATATGAATATTCCCGAATCCGAAACATTGAAAAATAAGACAGTTCAATTTGCTACGGAATTATCTCAAAAATTGACATTCTTAGAATTAGAAGTTGGTAAGTTTGTATATCAAAATGAAGAGTTATATAAAGATCCTCTACTTAAAAATTACAAGCATTATCTTGAAAAAGTAAGAAGAAAAGTTCCCCACTTACTTTCAGAGTTAGAAGAACAATTGATATTAGAAAAAGATCAATTTGGAATTATGCAATGGAGTCAGTTACAGGGTAAATGGTTAGGAACCAGAAAATTTAAAGTTATGGTAGAAGGAGAAGAAAAAATATTATCATACAATGATGCAAATAGTCTACTAAGTCATCCGGACAGAAATACAAGAATATCAGCCGATAAATCAATTTATGCCACTTTAGGAAAAGATGAATATATTTTTTCAACGGCGTTAAGAAATATTTGTGCAGATTGGATGAAAACCGTTGAAAGAAGGCATTATGACAACGCAATTCATGATAGCTTAATAATAAATGATTCATCACACCAAATTATCAAAAGCTTGATGGAAACAGTTGAAAAAAATGTAGATGTTTATAGAAGGTACATGCATTTAAAAGCTAAACTTCTCAATCTACCTAAATTAAATTATGCTGATGTTCTCGCTCCACTTCTCGAAACTCCAAAAAAGGTATACTCATGGCAAGAAACTAAAAAATTAATTCTTGAAGCCTATGAAAAATTTGACACGGAATTTTCACATTATGCAAGAGAGATGTTTGATAAAAATCATATAGATGCAAGTACCAGAGATGGAAAACGAAATGGTGCTTATTGTTCTTCATGGTATAACGGAAAATCAGCATTTATATTAATGAATTATACAGGTCAATTGCGAGAAATTTCAACATTAGCTCATGAAATGGGTCATGCCATACATGATTATCTAGCTATGAAGAATCAAACCTATTTTAATCTCCATCCGGGATATACTGTCGCTGAATGTGCTTCTATTTTTGGGGAATTGTTACTAACGGATTTATTATTAGAAACCTCTGAATCAGATGTAATAAAAAAGACGATTTTAGCTAATTTACTTGATGAAGCAGGTATGGCTGTTTTTCAGGTAAGTGCAAGATTCTGGTTTGAGCAAAATTTATATGACGCTATAACTCGCAAAGAATATTTAGATGGTCAAACAATATGTAAATCCTGGGTTAATGGAAGAGATAAAATTTATGGTGATTCAGTGGATTTTCTTGATGAGCTTATTTGGGAATGGACTATGAAACCTCATTATTTTAGGGTAGGCCTAAGATTTTATAATTATCCTTATGTTTATGCTCAGTTGTTTGTATATGCATTGTATCAGAAGTACAAGACTGAAGGAAAATCCTTTATTCCTAAATTTAAGAAGCTTTTGAGTTCTGGTGGTAGCTTATCTCCAGAAGAGTTAGGTAAGATTGTTGGTTTAGATATTTCAAAACCAGAATTTTGGGAATTAGGGATAAAACAATATGAAGAATTTGTAAATCAATTGGAAAAATTGATTAAAACATAACAATCAAATTTTCTTTTTTTAATTTTATAACTAATAGACCATAAGAATTTCTAAAAAAAGTATAATTAAAAAAAATATAAAAAATATTTATAACATTATTTTTATTTCTTCACCAAATAGAATCTCTTGAGCCACTTCAAAGGCTATATTATAATCGAAAATCTTTTTTCCTTTTGCCATAGTTGCCATTTCGAATATTTTGCTCTCAATCTTATATTTCAATCTTCCGATATCAAGTGCTCCAATCCCAAAAATACCTGGAATTAATTCATCATTATAAAAATTTGGTTTCATGCCTTCAATTCCATATGGGGGGACCAAGTTAATATCTACCACTATTTTATTAGGAGGGAGCTGTTTTAATATCTTTTTAGAGATCATTTGAACTCCAGCTTTACCAACTGACCAAATAATATCTGCATCTTTTACTAAATTATAGTAATCTTCTTCAGTTTTGGTAACAATACCTTTTATGGGTTCCGACTTTTTTCCTGCCTTTATTGTCAATTCGTTTGCTAAATTTGTAACATGATCTTCCCTTCGGGAAGAAATTGAAGCACTTGCACCTATTTGAGAAGCAATAATCGCACTAATCTGACCTACTGGCCCTGTACCCCCAAGAATTGCTATATTTTTATTTCTAATAGTTTCAATATAATGTAATCTCGCAACTTCGATTGTTTTAGCCACAATAGCTGAAGCTGTTGTATGAGCGCCCCTAGGATCAATAATAACAGAAGATTCAAAGGGTGATACTATGGCATCTAAGACGTTTTTGGCAATTTTATCTGCTTCTTCTACATTAGAACCTCCTATGAAATAAACTGTTGGTGCCCCCACTTTTCTAGAAAACATAGCATCTTGAACTAATTTGGTTACTTGATCTGCTGTCATCTTACTATAGGGAATAACAATGTCAAATCCCGCATCATAACCCATATTTATGTCAAAAGGAGAGCAATAATCATCTGTATCGAAAAAATGCAATATTTTTTCTTCTCTCTCTCTCTTTTTAACTTTAATAGGCATTATTTCTAAAACAGTAGATTTCAAAACATCATCAATAGAATTTGCCTCAGTAAGTCCTTTTACTACTTTTTTCACACTTACCAGTTCATGCTGAATATTTAATTCATCTGCCAAAAAAACTATTCCATCGAAATTTCTTTTATCACAAATAAATAAACCAGTGATGTTATACTTATCTATCTTTTTAGCGAGTTCTAAGACTCCCATCATCATCCATGATTCTCGAACTTTAAATTTCATCTCTTCTTCTTCTAATTTGCACTCATCTTTTAAGTATTGCCTCCATACGGTCAATTGCTGAAATCGAAGATCATTATAGTGAACACGGCCCATCTCCTTATACTTTTCAATTTCGTCAGAAAATTTTTTTAATAACTCTTTCTTATTTAATAGCGGAGATGAGATATGATTTAAAGCATATTCTGGAATACCTACCATGTTATAAAGTATTCCTTCCCTCTTAAAAATGCTTACAAATTCATCCTCATCATCCACCATTGCCTCACTTTCTCTTAATCCTTTATCTTCAGCAGCAAAATCAGGCTGGTATTGCTTAATTAATCCTTTAATAAAGTCCATGTACTCTCTTGAAATGAAATATAGATCATCGATTATTCCATTTTCCTGCTTGGGTTTTTGAACAGACCAGTCCACAGGAAACTCACTTTCTACTAAAATTATTTTTAATTTCTTATTTTTTAATGGCTTTAATTCCAAAACTTGCATATTCAAACTCCTTTATGTGATAATTTTGTTTATATTTATGTTATTTAAATCGATTTTTTTGACTTTGATATTGTAATTTTCAAAAAGTATTTTCAATTCTGAAAATATCTCTTCATGGGTAAAGTGCATAATTGAAAATGCATCGTTTCTAATCATATTAGCAATATCTAATACTTTTTTTACAATCCACTTAGGTTTTATAGTTAGTTGAATGGATTTTTTTTGAGAATCTATCTCATTTTTTAATAATTCCATCCATATCTTCAAACTCTGAGCTTTATAAGAGTCTTCTTTATGTTCATCACAGAGAGTGGCATATTCCATTTCTAACTCATTAATTAACGCCTCCTTTTCAATGATGTCTACGGTTAGGAAATCCCTTACATTATCAGGAATATCAATACTGTAATAAGGAATCCAGAATTTATCTAAAAATCGGGAAAGGACGCTTTCATAGCTCTTTTTTATTTCTTCTTCGTTTAAATCTATAATGGCAAACCGAAATTTTTCTTTTTTCAAAAAGGATTTCAAATTTTTCAATTGCGAATTATCTAATCTCTGATTTTTATTTCTTATTAAATATAGAGTAATTTTTTTATTTTTTATTGGCTTAATTTCTAAAGTTTCCATTTTCAGTAATCTCTTAAAATTTCTTTGTTAACGAATAACCTAACTGGATCAAAATTAAATTGGATTTTTTATTATTAAAAAAAATGACAAGATCAATTACGTTGAATTTGATAACATTAATTTTTATTTTTATAAAAAAAAAATGACTAAAATATTTGTCAAATAATAAAAAATCTTTATCAATAAAAAAAATTGAATACTATACGATTATTTTTGATTTTATATTCTGTTTCAAAGGTTAATTATGATAAATTTTTTTGTTGAAAATTCGCATTTATTCTAATTTGAATTGCAGAAAATTGAGTTATATTGATAGAACGCTCCTTTAAACATAATCAAGAGAGAAGAGAAAAGTATAGGATTACAGAGAAATATGGGATAATATAATTCCATTTCTTAAACTTTTAAGGTAATAATTAAAGTCTTATTGATTGAGGGTAACTTCCAGAATAAATTTCCTTTTTAACTAGATCTAAATCGAGTTCTTCTTGAGTTTTTATTTCTAAATTCCAGTTATTACATACTTCAATTGCCCGTTGAGAAATACAAGCAATATCATCACGTTTTAATAAATTTAATCTAAACTTTCGAACTCCTGCAAGAAGTTGTTGAATACCAGTCCCTAGTTTAGATACAAAATATGTATACACTCCTACTGCCGATGCAGGAATATTAAAATCTTTAAATTCTCGTTTTAAATTATCATATTCTACAAAAATTTCATTAAGACTAATATCATCAAGATTTTTATGTTTTTCTAACCCTAAACTTTTAACATTTGCGGAAGTGAGTTCCTTTTTTTCAACAAGTTCTGCGATATAGCGCGATTTCATTGCAGCAGTAATTGGGGCTCTTGCCATGGCTATGCATTTCACATAGGGGGCACCCATGGCAAGAGCCTTGAACATCTGAGTTTCGTTTGCAAAACCGCCTGCGATGGCAATGGTTGGTATTTTCACATTCGGACTTTTATTTTTAATCATATCTAAACAACCAGTTACTAATGCTTCTAAATAAACAGTAGGAATGGAGCCTTCATTCATCATACTTACAGGACTCATCCCAGTACCTCCTCCGGCACCGTCAAAAGTCATTCCATCAACTCCTCCTTCAACACCCAATTTTAAGATCCAAGCCGTTGCTGCTGGTCTATAGGCTCCTGTTTTTATAAAGATATTTCTAACTCCATTTGAACGTATTTGATCTATCTCTTCAAGTATTTCATAGGAAGTACATAATCCCACTCTACTATGTCTTTCAAAGTCGGCGATTATCCCTGTCTTCCATTGCTCTTTTACAATTGGATCTGAGGGATCAGGAAATACTAAATAACCACGATTTTGCAAAATCTGAGCCCTTTCTATCGACTCTAATCTCACTTCCCCACCTATAGCCTTTGCTCCTTGACCAAATTTGATTTCTAACGATTCAACATCTAATTGTGAGGTTACATAATCAAAAACTCCTAACCTAGTATCTTCAACGTTTTTCTGCACGATTATATCTCCATGTTTACCATCCCATAACTCTCTATATGTTTTAACTCGATACTTCATATCAGCTGTATCGGTCACCCTCGGATAAATGGCGTGATTAGCAAATTGAGCATAGGGATCCATACCAACAACATTTTCACCAATCGTAATACTGATGCCCGCTAACGCTGCACCTTTTGCAAGACCTTCCCAATTACGTTTTGCAACATAAGTACTTCCTAAACCAGCAATCACGAAGGGTAATTTTTGTAAAATGTTTCCCCAATATGAGGTTAAGTTTACATTAGGAAAGATAACTTTATCTTCATCCGGATCGATACCTTGAGCACCTCTCACCTCAAATTGGATTTGAAAATCACCATAAGATAATCCATAGTCTTTGGGAGAACCTGCTGTGGAATTACCATAATATTCTCTACGGGGGTATAGGACTTCCCTACCTCTTAATGCAGATTTAGAAACTTCACAAAAAACAGGGCAATCTGCTACGCATATTGGGCAGAGTCCAGACTCGCATGCATCCTCTACCCGAGTTCTGGCACCAATCATACTTGATTGGTTTGAAAGCATGGAATATTTTGTCATTTTAATCTCGTTTTCAAAAGTTTAATTATTCATATATAAATAAGCAACTTGGTTTTTTCAATTCGTTATTATTAGTCTGAAATTCTTCAGAACAGTTCCAATTGTAATTTCTTCGAGGTTGATTAAATAAAGATCCAAATAAGATGGAGTTACTTTTACAAATATGACAAACATTTCTTCCATAGGAATATTCAATACCGCATTCAGGACATTTTATCATTATTTTTTGATCCTCCTCCGTTTGTGTTCTTTTTATATTGCTTCGTATAAGCGTGGATATTTCGATTCATAAATTTTAAGCTTATTAGGATACTTTTGTTTAATCCTTCTAATAACTTTAGAAAGTGAACTTCGATGTTGATATCCCATAGCAAAAGACCATTTTTCTGCGGTTGATTTTCCTATTTCTTTCAACTTATCTAAACATATTTGTTCATATGTTTTAAATACGGCTTCTGAGGCGATAGTCACCACCTCTGGACGTTCATTCGATCCTTCTACCAACATTTTTCATTCACATAGATTATTTATAGTGGGAATGCTTTCCCAATTTATTGCTTTGTTTAATAATATATCGTGAAAGTTTATAAATTTTACTTTTGATGGTTTTTCCTGAATATTGTTTAGATAATATGAGGGAATCGAGACCTTTGTTCAATTATTACCGTAAAGCTTAATAAAGTTACCGATTTGAGGTGAAAAATTTTAAATTTAAAACCGACAAAATAAATTGAAAGTATTACTTTAATTTCATTACCAGTTAACAATAATTTAATAAGGATGGTATAAATAGAGAAAATTTATTATTCAATTCATAAGATTGTATTCTTTATAGTTTCGATAAATTTAATAATTTAAGTCTGCTAGTTTTTCTTTAGTCTACTGAAGTTTTTTTTAAAGAAAAAAATTGTTAAAAACCAAATTCCTATACTTCTATCTTTCAATAATATTTGGATTAATTGGTATTTTTTTTCCTACTCACGTAAGTAGCCTTCTAGGATTTGATATCGGAGATCTTATTAATTGGAGTTTTGGCTTATATTTATATGTCCCACGTAATCCTATTGAAGAAACTAGATTCTATTACCATCTTAATATTGGGATTATTTTAACTCTATATATCTTTTGGTTAATCGGAACAATACTTTATGATATTAGGAAGATTAAAAGAGAGAAAAGATATACTAGTAGCACTATTATAATAATTGTTATTTTAATTCTTATATGCCAGAGCCTTTACATTAATAGTGATATTCTTGTATGGCGGTTATTTATTTTTGCATTCGACTTCAGTTCAATTTTTGCATTAATAGGAATCTATCAAGTAAATGAGCAATTAATAAAGGAGGGTTATCAAAAGAGAAAATGGAATCAAAAAAACCTAAGATTATTTGGAATCTTAACATTAGCTACTTCGTTAGGCGGTCTAGTTTATCTTGTAGTGATATTTTTTATGTTTGCCTATCCTTTTGGTATAAGCGTTATAATTAATTATTACATTCAGATGTTTCCAAATGCTTTGTTATTATTACTTATTTTTATTTTTGGTTTTTATTATATAAGAAAAAGTAATAGAATCTCATAATTTTAAAATTATTTTATGAACTCGGTTAGGAGGATGGATTTATATTCGGGGTCGCGTGATTCAAAAGGTATCCTTTCCTCTCCAGAATAGATATCCTTTTTTTCCCTCTTAGCGAAAAACTCAGAAAATGGAATTAAAATATCAGATAAATTTAGATGTTGTTCAAGTTCAAGTACAAAACTCGATTCAAAAAAATTTGGGTACTTTTCATATAGCTTTATTGTCATTTTATTCTAAAGAGTATATTTTTTATTTAAATAATAAGTTGAAATTAATTAATTAAAAAGGATACTCTCGACAAATTTAGTAAAACAATAAGTAAAAGGATAATAATAAAAAGTAATTAGAATGGAGGTCCATACATCCCTGAGAATATTGACATTATGAATGACACAATAAACACTATTCCGATCGCCCAACATAAAAGCCCGATGATCCCTAACACTAACCCTCCAGTGGCCATTTCTGGGGAGTCATCTTTTTTACGACCTATCGACCCAAGTATTATAGCCACAATTGATCCAATGAAAGGAAGGATAAAGAGGCCTAAAAATCCAAATACTAACGCAATAATTCCATTAGTATTATTCTGTTTTGGGGGATAAATAATTGTTGTTGGCTGAGCTGCTTGCTGAGGGTAAGGAGGTAGGGGTGGTACAGGAGGGGTGGGAGAACTTGGTTGTTGAGAAGATTGTGTTCCCCATTCAGATTGAAGGTTATGTCCACAATATGGGCAAGCATGCCACTCTCCTTCTATTTTTATACCACAATTAGGACAAAAATTTAACATAAAGATCACAATATTTTTTATTAAATAATTAATAGCGATAATTGAATTTATTTCTACGCTATTTAATAGGTATATTATGTTTTTAACTTTTCTTTTAATAGAAGTTCATCAAAAGAACTACCTTCTTTAATAACATTAAGTATGAGATGAGTATTAGTTCCTTCAACATAAGGAGATGCATGTATTTTTTTAACCATTGCGCTTAATTCGAATCGACTTTTAAATCGGGCTAATATTAATGCATCATAGTCACCGGTTATATCATAAACTCCGAATACATTAGGATTTTCTGCAATTTCTTTTTCTATATCTAACATTTTACCTTTAGAGATTGTAATTTCTATTACTGCAATAATATTATATCCTAATTTTTCATAATCAATTTGAATTCCATAATTTTTAATGATACCACTTTCCTCTAATTTATCTATATGACTTTTAATGGTTATCGGTGATTTTCCTAATTTTTCAGCAATATGATGATACTTAGCTTTACCATCTTTACTTAGAACAGCTAAGATATCTAAATCTACTTCATCACTAGAAGGCAAATCTTTATGTTCCATAGTTTAGAATGGGATAAGTTTAATTTTAAGATTTGTTACTTTATTAGGCTTTGTTAAAAAGTGTTGTGAATTGGAGAGAGAAAACTTAACGTTGCATTCTTGCTATAATCTTTAAATTTTAAAAGATATTCTCTAAATTAATTAGGAAAATTAGAACGATTAGAAATTAATTATGAAAATAATGAATAATAATACCCTAAAGATAATACCTGAACCAGTAAAGAGCTCTATTAATGATGGAAAGTTTTTCATAAATTCAAGAACGAAACTTATAAGTAATGATTTGACGGATGATGTGTTAAAGTTTTTACGCAAGTTTTTAAAAGATTATAAAGGATTGAATCTAAATCAAGAAGAATTCTCTCATACAATTAATTATGATAATGCAATTATATTGAAAGTCATGAATAGTAATAAAACAATGCAAAAGGAAAGTTATACATTACAGATCTCAAAAGCTTTAATTGAAATTACAGCTGGTGAAGTAAATGGAATATTTTATGGAATTCAAACCTTAATTCAAATTATTTTCTTAGAAAATATAGTGATTGATGAGAAAAGTGAAACCATAACTTTACCTTGCTTAAAAATTAGCGATTATCCTCGCTTCAAATGGAGAGGATTCATGTTAGATGAAGCCAGGCACTTCTTTGGTAAAGAAACTATTAAAAAATTGCTAGATTTAATGGCATTATTAAAGTTCAATATATTTCATTGGCATTTGACTGATGATCAAGGGTGGAGAATCGAAATAAAGAAATATTCTCTTCTCACCGAGATTGGATCGAAACGTGAGGGAACAATTGTTCCTAATGCTAAAATTGCACGAAGTAAAGGCAAAAGAAAAGTAGAAACGGATAACATCCCTGTAGACGGCTTTTATACTCAAGAAGATTTAAAGGAAATAATTCAATATGCTAATGAAAGATATATTACAATCATTCCGGAAATTGATTTTCCTGGGCATGTTGTCGCAGCATTAGCATCATATCCCAAATTAAGTTGTAATGGTGGACCATTTAAGGTGAGTTCATTATTCGGGGTCCATAAAGATGTATTTTGTATTGGTAATGAACAAGTTTTTGAATTTTCTAAAGACGTATTAAAAGAAGTTATGAAAATTTTTCCTTCAAAATATCTTCATGTAGGTGGAGATGAAGTACCTACAAGACGCTGGAATACATGTGAGAAATGTCAAACTAGAATTGCAAAAGAAGGATTAAATAACACTAAAGAATTACAGGAGTATTATACTTCGAGAATATGCTCGTTTTTGAAGTCTCATGAACACATTTTGATCGGTTGGAATGAAATTTTATATGATAATTTAGATATTGATGCAGTGTGTCAATATTGGACTAATAATTTTGATTTAGTGTTAGACCATATTAAAAAGGGAAGGAAGGTAATTATGTCAGAAATGAGTACAATTTACCTAAATTATCCAATTGAATTGACACCACTACGAAAAACCTATGAATATGATCCGCTTCCTACTGAACTTGAAGAAAATTATGTTCAAAATGTATTAGGCTTAGAAGCTTGTTTATGGACGGAAATTGTTAAGGATTCTAAAATGGTAGAATTAAGAATTATTCCAAGATTATTAGCAGTTGGAGAAATTGGCTGGAGCCCTAAGGAAGTAAAGAATTTTGAGAGATTTGAGGAAAAATTGAATTCATTTTATAAGATTTTAGATTATTATAAAATCGGTTATGATTAACAAGAAAATCTAAAACATAGAATTAAAAAAAACCAAATAAAAGAAATGGGTTTACAAACATAAAACACAGAAATAAAATTATTACAATAAAACAACAACATGCAATACATCCTTCATTGTTTTGTTTTTGAGGTTTAGGTTTAATAACAATATCATTAAGTTGTTGTCTTAAATCGTACAATTCTCTTTTCAGATCCTCAATTTGGGGATCCTTAGAATATTTAATTTGTTGCTCTAAGAGAATAACTTTTTTATTTAAATCTTCAATAATTTTATCCTTATCATCTGATTTAACATACTCTGAAAATTTTGTGCCACAAAAAGGACAAAAGTTTTCTAAATCATCTAATTGAGCTCCGCAGTTTGGACAAAGGGTCATAATTTGGTTTTTTTTATACATTCTCTTTTTCTTATTATCTAGTCTAGAATAATGATCTTGTATATTTTTAAGTTTAACGCTGGTGTAAAAACTTTTTATCTATATCTTGAAATTTTATAAAAATCAGACTTTAGATATGAGTTTATGAAGCGAGAAAAGATTTATTATTTAATACACTCTTCACTTATATAGATACTTAAGATATTCAAAATTTAATTATTTACGATAAATGATTTAAAGTAGTTTCATAAGAAGGATATGAGAAACCTAAATTGATAATGCTTGAGATAAATTTTGCTATTACTTTTTTCTATGGCTTTGTAGTAGGACTTTCTCCTTGTATATTATTAATGTTAAGTAGTTTCGGGACATCTTTACTTTTGACAGAGAAAAAAAAAGATTTTTTTCAAATCCTACTAGGGTTAATATTAGGAATGATCTCCGCATATATCGTAATTTCTATCATATTCCTTCCTTTTACGGAGTTATTAGCCCTTTATGAATATACTAAATTTGTATTTGCTGGAATTTTGATTTTTTTAGGAATTTGGCAAATTCTTGAAAGTCAAAAAGAAAAAAGTGTCATTTTTGGTACTCCAACCAAAGTAAGAACAATCCTCAAAGATTTTATTGAAAAAAGATCTGGTTATTATTCCTTTTTAGTTGGAATACTTTTTGTTTTTATTAAAATTCCTTGTTTCGGTTCTATATATTTATCTCTTATTTATGAGTTGCATAGTAATCCAATGCTTTTTCTTTATATTGTTGTCTATTTATTTGCAATGGTTTTGCCTGTAATTATAATATTATCATTAATAAGATTTGGATTAGAATCTTCTAAGGTTAATGAATATCGACTAAAATATAGATCATATTTAAGAATATTAAGTGGGGGCATTTTGATTTTTCTTGCGATATATTTATTAATCTTCTAAATTATCTATTTTTGGTCCTTTTTAAGTGCTTATAGAATAAGGCTACTAAAATTTCACAACTTATAAAACCAAGAGCTATTCCTATGGTTAATATGCGTGAAAAGTCACGCATTGTTAGAGTTTGAGCAATAGCTCTACATGTTTCATTTAAAGGAGCGACACTAGCACCACCACCATAAAGTCCACCACCTGATCCTCCTGTAACTATTCTTTTATCAGATACAACTGGTTCATCGACTAAAATTCCTCCTGATTCTTCAATATAAGCTTCCGAATTTACATCCCTCGCAATATTTACCCCTTTTACTATATCTGCCCTTGCAAGAACTCTTAATCCAACACAAAGTGAGGAAATTATTAAACCACTGTAATAAGCAGTACTTATTAATTCGAGCGTTGGTTCATAGCTCGATAAGGCGTCCCAATGGCCTCCACTTGGAATGAAAATGCAATCATATTGTTGAAGGATATACCAATCTACGTCAGAAATTAATATATCTGAATTAATAATCTCTGGATCATTCCTATGACATGATGATATAGTTGCAGAAACGCCTGCAGTTGTTACAGTCCAACCCCATGATTCAAATATTTCTGTAGCATTAAAGTAGGTTATCCCAACTCCACTGGCAATCAAAATCATAACATTGATATCTCTAGGGGGGTCTTCTGAAGACTCTTGGGCTTCAACTTCGACTAAAGGATTAATAATAGAGGTTATACTTAAAATTGTAATAATTACTAGCAAGCTTTTAATCTTTAAGGCATGTTTCACCTTTTTAATCATAAAAAATTCTATTAATCTTATGATTGAAAGTCAATTTTTAATATTTACTTTTTAAGTTATAAATTAATATCTGAGATTATAATTCTAATACGTAATTTTTAAGAGAAAATTTCGAGATATATTAATGTACATAAAAAATCTTGAAATATAAACTAATTAGATACCAAATAAATAAAACAATAACGAAAATTACACAGAATAAATACCACAAATCTCCTGATTGATTTTTTTTCTTAACTATTTTAATATTACCAACAATTAATTCTTGTTTTACCATTTCGAGTTCATTTTTTAATTCTAAAATTTGATTTTGTTTAGTTCTGGAGAGCTGATCTTCCAGAAAAGCTACTCGATTTTCTAATCTCTTAATAATTAATTCTTTATTATTAGGTTTAAGACGATCATCAAATTTAAATCTACAAAACGGACAAAAATTCTCAATTTCTTTTATTCTTTCTCCGCAATTTGGGCAATAGCTCATTTTTTAGATCCCTTCTTTTTTTGTTCTCCAAGGTAACAAATAAGAAGATGTAAATTTTTAAGTTTGACTGTCTCTAGATGAAATTTGATTAAATATCTTGAGATTTTGGTTTTAAATATTTTATAACGCAGTGTTAAAATATAACTCTTAGCATAAAGAAAGATTATAATCTGATTTAAGAGATCCTTTAAAAGCTATAATTTCTCCAGTGACACACAATTCTTTATCTAAAGTTTTGTTGAGATCTTTTATTTTGTTAAAAAAGTGTTTATAATCTAAATTTACGTCCATATATTTTTCATTATATATTAAATCTAAGAGCATATCATAAATTTTCTTCCCTATTTCTATATGGTTTAAATCTAAAATTTTCATGGAATTTAATAGTAATTCCATCTCTACAAGATGGAATTCTTCATTTTTTCCATTTTCAATAATAAAGTGAATCAATTTATGTAAGTTTAAGTCAACGACTTTAAACTTGAGAAAATCATCAGTTTCTTCAATTAATTCAATTTCTTCCAATACTTTTATCACAAATCACATAACAATATTTTTATTTAAAATAAAAACAAATTTTTTATAACCCAATTTCTTTTAAAATTTTGTTATTATCTCCAACGATAATGAATTACAAAATTTAAGATTTATATGATAAAAGATAACCTTCAAGATCAGTTATGGCATGCTTTAGATGAAAAAAAAGTATTAGAATTTTTAAAAACTGAAATAACAGGATTAACCACTGAAGAAGCACGCAAAAGATTAGATGAATATGGACCTAATGAATTAGAATCAGGAAAAAAAAAATCTAAATTAATTTTATTGATGGATCAGTTTAGAAATCCAATAATTCTAATTTTAATTGGAGCAGCACTAATTTCTTTAATTGCAAATAAATTAATCAGCACGTATGTAATCCTGATAGTTATTATTTTTAATACCTTTATAGGATTCTTTCAAGAATATAAAGCAGAAAAATCTCTTGAAGCTTTGAAGTCAATGGCATCTCCGGAGGCAGAAGTACTCAGAGATTGCATTGATTTTGGAGGTTGTACTGAAAAGAGAATAAAGACTAGAGAGATCGTTCCAGGAGATATATTACTATTGGATGCTGGAGATATCATACCTGCTGATGCAAGATTATATGAAACTGTGAATTTAGAAATAGATGAATCCATTTTAACAGGTGAATCTATGCCTGTTATAAAGAATAATACGACTCTTAATAAGGAATTAACCGTTGCGGAAAGAAGAAATATCGCATTTTCTGGAACTGTTGTAACTAAAGGAAGGGGCAAGGCAATTGTAGTTAATACGGGTATGAATACAGAAATGGGTAAGATTGCTCAACTATTGAAAGAAGCAGAGGAAACTAAAACACCCCTTCAAAAAAGAATATCAAAATTTGGTATATTTTTAGCTTTACTTGCCCTTATTGTAAGTATTATAGTTTTTATCTATGGCATTGTACGAGGGTTTGAATTCTATGAAATGTTTTTATTTGCACTTTCTACTATGGTTTCAGCAATACCAGAAGGCTTACCGGCAGCAATTTCCATAGCTCTAGCTATTGGGGTTAACAAAATGGTAAAAAGAAATGCCATTGTAAAAAAAATACAAGCAATTGATACCATAGGAGCTATAACTGTAATATGTACAGATAAAACTGGAACATTAACTACGAATCAAATAACGACACGAGAGATCTTAGTTGAAAATAAACATATTAACATTACTGGTGTTGGTTTTACCCCAGACGGCAATTTTGAAATAAATGGAGAAGAGATCAATATAAATGAAATTGATACAGCAAAATTACTTCTTGAAATAATTACTTTGTGTAATGATGCACGGTTAAGACAACATGAAATAAATGGGGAATTTAAATGGGAAATTTATGGGGATCCTACTGAAGGATCATTAATAGTCGCATCTTACAAAGCAGGAATTCATAAAGACGTAATTGAAAAAAATTATCCACGAATTGATGAAATTCCATTTACTTCAGAGCAAAAATACATGGCAACATTCCATAGAAATACTAATAACAAAATAAAAGTATGTGTTAAAGGTGCTCCAGAAATAATATTAAATCGTTCTCATCATATCATGAGCGAAAACGGTATAAATCCCTTGACTCCAGAATTAAAAAAAGATCTTCTTGAAAAAAGTAATTCTATTGCCAATAGGGGCCTACGAGTTCTTGCAGTTGCATATCAAGAAATTGACCCTTCTAATTTGGAGAGTTGGAAAGAAAACATAATAAAAGAGAAATCGGAACTTATGATAATAGGATTTATTGGAATGCTCGATCCTCCCAGATCAGAAGTAAAGAAAGCAATAGAAGTCTGCAAGAAAGCGGGAATAAAAGTGAAAATGATAACAGGAGATCACCGACTTACAGCGCAAGCAATTGCTAGAGAGATAGGACTCCTTGATAAAAAAGCAAATATCATATCTGGATTTGAATTAGACCAACTAACAGAAACAGGATTGGACGAGATAATAGAAGACACTGTTGTTTTCGCTCGAGTATCACCATTACATAAATTTCAGATTGTTCGATCTCTAATAAAAAAGGGACATATTGTTGCAATGACAGGTGATGGTGTGAATGATGCTCCCGCGTTAAAAGAAGCGAATGCTGGGATTGCTATGGGAATTACTGGAACAGATGTAACCAAAGAAACTGCGGATATAATTTTAACAGATGATAATTTTGCGAGTATTGTAAATGCAGTTGAAGAAGGTCGAGTCGTCTTCAATAACATGAAAAAAATCATAAAATTTCTTCTTACTACTAATATAAGTGAAATACTTATAGTTTTGGTTTCTCTTATTTTCTTGATAAATCATCCTTTAATTTTTACATCGATTTTGATTCTATGGATCAATCTTGTTACAGATGGATCTTTGACCATAACTTTAGCAAAAGAGCCAAAAGAAGAGGATATTATGAATCGTCCTCCAATACCCATTGATGAAAAAATATTAAATCGGAATTTAATATTAAATATCATTTTTATTGCTGCGGTTATGGCGTTAGGTACGATAGCACTATTCATTTATGGGTATGCAAATCAAAGTCTCATTCGAGCGCAAACTATGGCATTTATTACATTGGCGATGTTCCAAACATTTAACGCTCTCAATTGTCGTTCAAATACTTCCTCGTTATTTAGATTAAAAATATTCAGTAATAAAAGCATTCTTTATGGAGTTGGGATTTCAATTTTTTTGTTAATTCTAGCAACGTTATTGCCGTTTTTTCAATTAACTCTTGGTATAAGTGCCTTATCGATTATTGATTGGATACTTGTTATAATTGTATCAAGTACAGTACTTCTTGCGGATGAAATTAGAAAAATAATTCGAAACCAAATAAAAAAGAAATCCATGGCTTAACAGATATTAATTCTAAATTAAAAAATAATTAGAAAAATTAGGGATATACACCCAATTTTATTAAAAAAAAATAAAGATGATATTTAAAAATAGTCCATAAATTCTCTCTGCATAGGATTTTTATCTGTGCATTGCACTCCAAATTGGCATAGTTCACAACCAACGATATACGTATCTTCATTTAACTTCCAATTAACTCGACGCGACTCTGATTTCAGAATCGAACTATATCTTGGAATTGCTTTCCTAGCAATTTTCATACGATACTTATTACATTTTATTTTATTATATCCTTTATCTGTAATTGCATTGATTGGACATTTCTTAGCACATTCTTTACAGAGGCCTTTAGCAAAATAAAGACAGTTAGCATATGGTTCATCGCTCTTTCGCGAGGTGACTTCTAGGGGAGCGTTAGTTATAATAGAGGCAAGTCTAATATTGCATCCAACATCAGTAATAAGCC
This sequence comes from Promethearchaeota archaeon, assembly GCA_011364975.1. Taxonomy (GTDB): domain Archaea; phylum Asgardarchaeota; class Lokiarchaeia; order Sigyniarchaeales; family SOKP01; genus SOKP01. Next base: position 48,472 of record RDOE01000011.1, read on the forward strand.
CCTCATGCAATCCCAAGGTTCCTAATCCCGCAGCAAAAGCAATATATCGTTCAGACCAAGTAGTATAGAATTTTTTTTTCATAATAATTGAATAAGCATCACTTAATAATCCAGAAGTAGCTTTGTATTCTTCTATTTCAAAAAAATTTATTGCTTTTTTGACAATTTCCCTTTTAAATTCATTACCATAATTTCGCGCGATGGTATAAATCTCGGCGGGTAAAGTTATTTTAGGTAATGAAATAAAATTGTTTCCCTCTTTCCGTATCTTTTCCGTAAAAGGGAAAACGATTGATATAACCGACAATTCTGAGGTCGATACATAATCTTGATCGTTAGCTAACCACATTTCAAGAGGATTCAAATGTTCTGTTCCTAAAAGTTCTTTATATTTTTGGAAAATTGAATCGCTGGCTTTTGCGACTCCAATTAAGGGATCAGTAAATATTTTTCCACCACCATACGCTTCTGGAAGCAAATTGAGTGTATTATTCTTAAATTCTTCTTTTAGAAAGCTCAATAATTCATTATTTAACACTTTTCCTATCGAGTTTACTCTTGATATAATTAATCAACCCATTGAATTTACTTTTATCTATCTGACCGATTAATATATAGGAAATGTTAGTTTTAAAATATTTCATCTAACTTTTTCTATTAATGCTAAAAACTAATATAATTAAATATAAAATAGAGTAAAAATCAAAAAAACTAGATGAATAAAACATCATTCTGATATGACAATAATATTTATTGCATTTTACCTTATAATTTATATCAATGAAGGGGTTAAGTATTAACTGATAGAATTTCCTATAATGTAAATGTAGAGGTGGGTGCTATTATGGAAGTAATAAACGCAATAATCTATTTGGATTTGGATGAAAATAAACCTAGTGTTAATTTTTGGTACCCTTTTAGTCTTTCTGAAGACATTAGCAGATTTATTGCTAAAAAGTGTTATTCTATTATATCTGAAGATGAAGATTTTATCCCGGAAATTCTTCTGATATTTCCCGTCCAATCGTTAAAACTTAAAGCATTGATCAAATACTTTAAAAGACAGAAATTTGACTCTGGTACAAATTTCATAAGATCTGCTATTATCTTTTTATTTGATGAGAAGGATGATAATATCTTTTATAGATATATGAGTTATTTAGATCCTTATTTTAACGAAACAATTGGAAATATTGCAAAATTAGAAGCGAAAAAAGTAGAAAAGGAAGTGATATACGAGGAAATTGTAAAGTTGCAACAGAATTTACATGATATTACTAATTATTTAAAAACTAAGAGTGAATACGTATCTGAAGAGGAAGATGTTAAGGGTATCATGTTAGATTTCGATCCGATTGTAAAAAGAAAATATAAGGTAGTTATATTAGGAGATCCAAGTGTAGGAAAAACCTCTACTATTCTTAGGTTTACGGATAATGTATTTTTGCGTGCATATATACCTACAATGGGATTAAATATTACTCAAAAGATTTTTAAAGTTAATAATAGCGCTATAGAATTGGTGATGTGGGATATAGGAGGCCAGCAAAAGTTTGAACTTATAAGAAGACAATTTTACGATGCCTCAAGTGCATTTATTTTACTATTTGACTTAACAAACCCCAGATCATTTGCCAATATTCCTAACTGGTACTATGATTTGCGAAATTATAATGAAAAGTATCATTCATTACCTGGTTTTTTAATCGGAAATAAATTAGATTTAATCAATCAAAGGATAGTAACTAGGCTTGATGCAGTGAAGATAGCTAATAGCTTAAATTTGGATTATTTTGAAACTTCCGCTTTAACGGGTTATAATATTGAACTTATCTTTCATGAACTTGCCTCTATATTATTAAATTACGAAAAATAAATTTTAATCTACTTATGGTTTTTAATAGCAAGTGAATAGCAATTTCAATAAAATAGTCAAATCTGGTTTTAACTTGCAATGGGTGAATTAATAGATTTTTGCTAAGAATAATAGAGTTTAATTCAATAAAGAGCCTTTCCGATAAAATAATATAATAAAATTAGTATAGAATAATTAAACTTCTTGTGAGAACCATGAGTACAATAAATTTTATTTTGTGATACCTTTATATTTTCTTAATTGTAATATTAATTAATATTTTAGGGGAAAATTAAGTATGAATAAAGGAGATTCTGAGAAACGAACGGAAATATGGCTAAAATATTGTGAAGAATGTGTGAAGTCAAAACTTGAAACTAATGATGAAACGGTAAATAATTCGTTAGGAAATCCTTCTAAAAAGGTCAATTCTTAAGATAGATTCTCAATTTGAAAATTCTATATCCTAAATGAAAATAATATCAATTAAATCTATTAGAGGATTAACTTTTATCAATTACAATTAGACCTTGGTTGTAAATTACCCAAATTGAATATGAAAATTAACGAATCTAAAAGGTATACTCCACATCATCTTACAAAGTATGATATTAACGTTCGAGCTGCAATGTTTGCAGTAGTGTTAAGTATTTTTATTGATGTTTTAGGTTATAGTTTAGTATTACCCCTGTTACCCGGTATTGCAAAAACTTTTGGAGCATCAGATCTCCTCGTTGGTATAATTATTTCATCCAATGCATTTACCGCATTGATTGTGGCTCCGCTCTGGGGCCGAGCAAGTGATAAATATGGACGAAAACCTTTATTGATGATTGCCCAAGCAGGGACTTTAGTAGCTTTTTTATTACTAGGAATCTCTAATTCACTCTTTATGATCTTTTTTTCAAGAATTTTAGATGGGTTGATGGGGGGTCAGATGCCAATAATTAAAGCATTCATAACAGACATTACAACCCCTCAAACAAGGACTTCAGAAATTGGAAAAATTACAGTAGGGGCATCATTAGGTATGATTTTGGGACCTACTATTGGAGGATTACTGGGAGTTCTTGATTGGAGATATCCAGCATTTGTCGCAAGTAGTTTATCAATTTTTTCCATTCTATTAACCTGGAAGGTGTTAATTGAAAGTATGCCTAAGGATAGGCGTAATGACATTCAAATTGAGTTATCAGCAAAAAAGGTTGATAGCCAGAATGTAAAAAGGAACGGTTTTTGGAGCATGACATTAATTTTAAGGTTAGTACAACGTCTTATGGCATTCCTAATAACCGTAATGTTTAATTCAAGTTTAGCTCTTGTTATTGATAAACGTTATAATGGGGGTCCAGAAATTATAGGTTTGATCATGACAGTGGGTGGGACTGCTGCAATCTTTTACGGAGGTTATTTAATGAAACGATTGATTCGAAAAGTGGGAGAAAAGAAGATTTTTATTTTTACAGTTTTATTAATCACTACAATTCCCCTACTATATCCCTTTTTATTCGAGCTTTGGACTGTTTTTATCTTTGTATTACCATTTGCATTTTGTATGGCATTTATGCCAGCGCTTATACAAGCAAACATAGTAAAAGCAGTAAATCCAGATAAACAGGGAAGAGTTAGTGGCTGGAGTACTAATGTACAATCAATAGCACAAACCATAGCACCGTTGATAGCAACTTGGTTTTTACAAATAGGAGGATTTTCATTTGGATTTATAAATTTAAATTCTTATGATTTGATTGGATTTACTTCTGCTTTATTTGGTGTGACTCTTGTTATCCTCGCATTCATAGATCTACGAAAGAATCCAGATCTTTATTCATATGAAACTAAAAAAAAATAGAAATTTAGGTTTATTTTCTAGCTATTTTTAAAAATTGGCCGCCTTTTTTCTAGAAAAGCTTTAATCCCTTCTTGAAAATCATCAGTGCCAGCACTTTCTACTATATTTTTGATTTCTTTGTTAATTTGAGCTTCGAAATTATTGGAATAAGAGCTATTAATCATATCTCTTGTTTTACCGAGAGCTATAGTGGCACCTTGACTTAAATTTTTTGCTAAATCTTTTCCATGAGCTAGTAATAAGTCGTTAGATTCAAATATTCGCGAAACCAGACTGAAGGCAAGCGCTTCTTCCGCAGATAAAATTCGATTTGTCAAAATCATATCATTGCTAAGAGATAAACCAACTATCTTAGGAAGGTGGTAAGTTAAGGTACTATTAGGGGATAAACCAACTCCAGTAAAAGCACTTCCAAATTTAGCGTCAATAGAACATATTCTCAAATCACATGTACAAGCCAATCCTAAACCAGCCCCAAAACAAAACCCATTAATCGCTGCAATTGTTGGAAAATGCAAGGTTTTTAATAGTCTTAGAGCACTATGAAATTTCTCAGCTAGTTGTGCCATATATTGTTTTGGTTTCTCTGCTTTTTTAAAGCTTAAAATATCGCCTCCAGCACAAAATGCTTTTCCTTTCCCCGTAATTATTAAACTTCGGAGCTCATCTTTATCAGCTATATATTTTAATGATTCATATAAATCCGTGGCTAGTTGATAATTTAATGCGTTAAAATTGTCTGGCCTGTTTAGATAAAGGATATCAAATCCATCCAATTCTTCTATACTTATTGTCTTATAATCAGGCATTAACCTCACTTTTATAATTGATATCGTTAATTTTTAAATTCAAAAATAATTGTATATTTTTTCAAACCTCTTATTGTAGTTTCATCGGAATTCCTTTAAAGTATTATGCTCATATTGAAGTAATTCACAATAATCAACCAAAAAAGTATTTATATGAAAAAATAAAAAGTATTACATTAAGATTTAATATCGTTATTAGTTTTGATAATAAATTTTATCCTTATAAATATACTAAAAACATCTTATATTGGAAGGTTAACATAATGGTCAAATATAAAAGAGGTCATCTCTATTATCCTGAATTCCCGGTTTATAAATTATTAGAAGATACTGCTAAAAGATTTCCTAATAGATTAGCATTCCTCTATCCTAAAAAGATGAGTTTTAAAGAATTTAAGATAAAAGTGGACATCTTTGCCACTGTATTAAGAAATTTAGGAGTAAAGAAGGGAGACAGAGTTGCGTTATATGCTCCTAATTCAATCGAGTGGGAGATTTCTTTTTATGGCTTAGAAAAAGCAGGAGGGATTTTAGTACCCATGAATCCACAATTTAAAGAAACTGAAGTGGAATATGAATCAAATGATTCTGGAGCAGAGATCATTATCGTTTATCAATCGTTATATCCTCATGTCGCGAAAGTAAAAAATAATACGAAATTGAAATACATTATATTAATCGAATCAGAGGATAGGGAAAAATTACCAGAGGAAACCTTAGGTTGGTCTGAGCTTATAAATACAACAGAAGCAGATCCACCTGAATATGATTATAATGTAAAAGAAGATCTTGCTGCACTTGTATATACTAGTGGAACAACAGGACTCCCTAAAGGGACAATGTTAACCCATTATAACATGGTATCAAATATAATTCAAATCTCTCAACTTTTTGAGTTAAGTGAGTTGGATATCGCGATGACAGTACTTCCTCTTTATCATATTTATGGCTTGAATGTATTAATGAACCAAGCGGTTTGGTTAGGAGCCGCACAAGTCGTCACTCCTCGATTCGAAGTGCAAGAGTTTTGTGAATTGATAGAGAGATATCAAGCTACATATAGTTTATGCGTTCCACCAATATTCCTTGCTGTAGTTCGTCATTTAGAGGAACCTAATATAAAAGGATATGACTGGAGCAATCTAAAAATATTTAATAATGGAGCCGCCCCTATCCCTCTAGAACTTCTTGAACGGTTCGATAAATTAGCAAAAGAAAAATGTAATGCTCACCATGTGACTGTTCAGCATGGTTGGGGTTTAACAGAAGCTTCTCCTGTGGTAGCTGTCAATCCTATGCATCGTCCCAAAATGGAATCCCAAGGTACGTTAATTCCAGATACATTTCACAAGATTGTTGATCTAGAAACAGATAGGGAACTTACTGAGCGGGGAGCGGTGGGAGAATTAGTTATAAAGGGACCTCAGGTAATGAAAGGGTATTGGAACAAACCAGATGCTACAGAAGAATCTTTTTGGACTGATCCAGAAACAGGTGAAAAATGGTTAAGAACTGGTGACATGGCCTATATAGATGAAGAAGAATATGAACATCTTTTAGATCGAATAAAAGAAATGATTAAATATAAAGGTTGGAGTATCGCACCCGCAGAATTAGAAGATTTACTTTTTAAAAATCCCCATATATCCGATGCTGCTGTGATCGGGAAACCTTCTAAGGAGCTTGATGTTGGAGAGATCCCAAAAGCATTTATCATCTTGAAACCGGAATCTAAAGGTAAAGTCAACGAAATAGATATCATAGGTTGGGTTGAGGAGCGAATCTCTGCTTATAAAAAAATTCGTGAAGTGGAATTTGTGGATACAATCCCAAAATCTGGCTCAGGAAAAATTTTACGTAGAGAGTTAGTTGAATTAGAGAAAAAAAGATTAAATATGTAAATTCTTCCAATTACCCTTAATCAGTATGAAATTGATATCTAAACTTTAATTTTATTAAAATATTTAATTGGATTATTCTTTTCAAAGCCCAGATGACTTAACTAAAGATTGTTTATCTGTTTGACTTTATAAGTTGACATGTCATCTTATCGAACTATTAATATTCGGTTTCCATAAGATTTAAATATACGATTTTTCATCGTATTAATAGAGTTAAGAATATTATTAGTATTATAATCAATTATTCTTTCCACTCAGATGGATTGAAATAGTTAATAATAAAGGTCAATAATTATGGTAATTACAGATATTGATTACTCGAATAAATTTTTGGAAGTACTCCAATATTTACAATCTACTTATAAAAAATTCCCTAAATTCATGATAGAAATAATAGCTGAAAATTATGGAATTCCTACCAGAGAAGTCAAAGAACTGATTTATATCTATAGAAAAAAAGGAACATTGAGAATCTTAAAGGATGAAGGCTATTATTATCAATTAAATAAATCGTAATTTGTTCAATCTTTTTAATTTTTATTTCTTTTTTACTTTTTTCTTCTTTTCCTTCTTTTTTACTTCCTGATTAGAATCGTCTGGGTTTAATTTATTATAAATTACTCCAACTTTATTGAGAGCATCCATATTCAAAGGATTTAATTCAAGTACTTTTCTATACATTTCATAAGCTTTTACTAAATTATCTTTTTCCTCACAAAGTGCGCCTAATTCTAAAAAATTTGCAATTGCTTCCTCATTTTTTCCCAAAGATAAGTTTGCTTTAGCTATTCCATACAGTGCTTCAAATTCAGAATCATTCTCTTCTGTCATAACTTTTCAAAATTATTTTTCTATTATAAATTTTATATTTTAAACTATAAAAAAATTCAATATATCGAATAAATAAAAATTTGTAGTTAAAACTTTGATTTAATGGTTGCTTAAAAAGTTAGGGAGAGAGTCATTATTATCAAATTGAAATAACCCTTATTTTATACCAAAAATATTATAAATTAAATCATATTCAAAGTGGATAATATGAGTGAACATGGATTTTGGTACGAGCATTGGCCTAAAGCGGGACTTATAGCAGCAATTTTTCTCCTTCTTTTGCTTTTCTTAAATTCAAAAGTTCCCATTGGGAGTTTCGAATGGCTTTATTGGTTAAGTTTACCTCTCTATATGATTCACCAATTTGAGGAATATGTATATCCGGGCGGATTTAAAGAGGAATTAAATAAGATTTTGCTTCGAGGAAAAGTATCTCGAGAAATTCTAACAGATAAAATGGTTTTAATAATAAATGTCGGGTTTATCTGGATTTTAACACCGGTTCTGATTGTATTAGGTGTCTTTTCAATCATCTTTCCAGTGATATTGATGACGCTTGTTACATTTAACGGATTTGTTCATGTCATTGCAAGTATCCGATTCAGAAGATATAATCCAGGATTATTCATCAGTTTAGTAGCAAATATTCCCCTTGGGTTATATGTATTAATTGGTTTGGGATTGAATGCTTTAGCAAGTGGTATGGAACTTTTCATTGGAATTTTGATCGGCGTAATTCTTCACATGGGATTGTTCATCGTTTTAGGTCTAAGAACCCGAAAATATAACCGTATCTCACTCTCTGATATTGAAAAATGAATCCAGTAATAATTTGAAAAAGGATCATTTATCTAAATGAAATAGAAAAGAGCTATCAAAATATTTCTAATTTTGATTTAGAGAAATACACTCAAGCTTTGACTATAGTTCCACATTGTATTCATGATTTAAACATCATGATTAAATCTTAAATCTTATTTTGACCGGAAAGATATAAAGATAATAAAAGAATCTTATCATAAGAGCAAAGAAAAAGGCGACATATTCTTGAAACAAGCAAAAAACTTTCTTGATTTTCACTGGGATGTTAAGAATTTAGTAAGTATGCTACCCAAAATGATTAAAGCGCCTCCTAAAAACAAGCCTATCACTCCAAAACAAGGCTTATAACGACTCCACATGCTTAGGTCATAAATTTGTACTTCTGCGAACTCCATCATCATCAACCATAAAATTGTACTAGTTATTATGACAATACCAAAAAGAATGTATTTGGAAAAGTTGAATGATCCTTGTTTTAAAATACTCTTATCCTTAATTAATCCGATGAAAATCATTAAAATGCTTGAGCAAATTATCAAGGAGGAAATTATAGAGGGAAAAAATTGAAGAGGGTTTGTATAAAATCCACTAGTAATTGTTAGATTAAGCTTATCAGAATAATAACCCCATATCCAATTAGTAATTTGATGATGCCAAACAATGTTCTCAAAAAATGCAGCAGGACTAAATAATGCAATTGAACATATGATATTCCCTAAAATTGGAATTATCCATGAATATCCTTTAAAATTTCTCATTATTAATTCTTCCCAAATATTAATTTGATAGAAGTAAACAGCTAATCTTTAATTAATCATTTGTGTTGTCAACAAACTATTAAGGCTTTCACAATTAATAAAAGTAGTATAATAGAACAAATTATGAACTCAGATGAGAACTTGATATATTATTATCTTAAATTACATTCTTTTTCACAATAAATCTAGAATGCTATTTTTTATCTAAAACGCAAGAGTGATCGTTGTCCTTCTTAAAAGAATGATAAAAACCAGATGTAAAACAGTGTAATTTCGGAAATTGAGACAACTCGGGAAACTCCTTCATTTTACAGCAAAGATTATCAAGTGGATCAAGGTTTTTGAGATTATTTGAATAGGACACCAAGATGTTTTGATAAATCAAAAAATTTTCAATTTTTGTGGATATTTTCTGGATATTTATTCCCACAATTGCCACAGTAGATTCCTCCAGACTCATCCCATCGTAAACAATATGGACATTGAACTATTTGAGTATCCGATGATAAGTTTTGCCTTATAGGTTCTTTAAAATATATTTTTTCCGTTATTTTGGGAGTATCATAAATTGGTTTTGACCGAATTTTTCTAGGCATATTATTACGAGTGATGATTACAAAAAGCGTTAGCCCCAAGGCAGCAATCAACCCGATAATAGTGAAAATCATAATTGAAAGATTATTAATAAATGGATTATCTGGAGGTAGATCAGGGGGATTCGGTAACTGATAATCAATAGTGAAAGTTCTCAAGAAAGATTGATGGGAACTGCCAAATGAATCTACTCCAAATACTTTAATTGAGTGGATACCATTTGAAGGCATTGGAATTGTTGTGTTTCCGAAAATGGTTCGATTTGGTTGACCATCTAAAGAATATCCAATCCAATCTAAAGGAGTACCATTTTCAAAGCTAAGTAATAAACCTTCTTTTAGGTTGCCTCCAATAAAATAATTTGGATCCCAAGAATAACCAAGTGCATCAATGTAAAAGATACCGGTATATGCATAATTAGACCCAAACCGAATTTTTTCTATACTTAAAGCGGGAAGGTAGAAATCAATGTTGCTTAGAACTATATGATTGTTTAAATATACATCAAAAGTGTCTGTTTGGGTATTAAAATCTATTCTTATATGAAACCAAGTGTCGTCAGCGTATACGCCCTCTGCAAATGCAATATAACCATTTCCTGCACTTAAACATTGAAATTCACCATTATTTCCCTCATCAATATTCAACACAACCACATTTTGTCCTTCACTATCATACAATGAGACTATACAAGTACTAGGGCCAAATCCTTTACGCATATAAAATTCAACTGTTCCTATAGTTTGGAAATTGAAGGTTTGGAAAATCTCCGGATAGGCACTAGTGGACACATCCTCAATAACTAAAACTTTCTTATGACCAGTTATATTAGAGACTACATAGCCATTTCCAAATCCATGATGAGGAATAAAATCCCAACCATTTGGTATTGAGCCATCTGCGTCATTTTCAAATCCATAAGTAGCGGGATAATAACCCTGCATGGGTTCATTATATACCTTATTTTCAGGTGTAATAATTTTGATATGGTATGAAGTTTTGATTTCAAAATAGCGAATATCTGACTCATGATACGCACCATACGTGTCATTTCCTACTACTTTAATCTTATGAAAGCCGTTTGAAGGCATTGGAATTGTTTTATTCCCATTAATAGTTCGATTTGGTTGACCATCCAATGAGTATCCCATCCATTCTAAATCGCTAGAAGGTTGGAAACTTAAAAGAAGACCCTCATTACAATCATCTCCGATATTATAAAATGAATCCCATGAAAAACCAACAGCATCGAAATATTGATGATAATCTATAGCAGGATCGGAGGTCGTAAACCACAATTGACTAATTTCATTACAATTTGAGCTAACAAAAGGTAAATCTTCATGATCTTGAAGAATCCCATTGATATACCAATTATATTTATGAGTCACGCAATTAAATTCAATTCTATGATGATACCACTCATTACTATTCAAATTTCCTACTTCATGCCAATCACTACCATCCCAATAACGATAATACCCATTGTATACCCCCAGATAAGGACCACTCCTAAATTCAACGTTGTTATAAG